>JAYZDK010000054.1:0-9023 GCA_036337845.1 Myxococcota bacterium
GATTGGTTCTGGTGGATGGGCTGGATGGATGCTCGCTTTGAGCTGGCCAAGCTTGATTTCGAGTTTAGCGACCTGGGTTTACAAATGAGTCAGCAAGGTGCGGACTTGAACCTGGTGCTGCGGACTCCAAGAGCCGTGGACAACATGCATGTGTACCTGCGCAAGATACCCCTGAGCGAAGAGGACCGTGAGGAACAAGCCCGGCAGATGAAGCGTCCGGAGCGCTAGTCTCTTGCATTTCGACTGCACCTTTCTTTCCCATCCTCAGCCGCGCGATTGTGGGGATTATCGACACCGCACCCTTTGGCCTGCTCAAGCGCTGGCCTCCTGGGTCCCCACCGTGGCCATCCAGACCACGCACCCCCACATGCTCAGTGCGGCGGCTCAAACGCGCCTGTTGGTGGTCGGTATGGTCGTAGACCCCGATGTCCTGGCTGTTGTGGAACATCGCAGAAAGGTTGGTCTTCCCACAATCTATGAGATCTCGGATGACTTCAGGGATTTCCCGGAAAATACAGAACTTGGAGCCTACTACGCTCGCCGGGATGTCCAGGAGTTCATTCGACGCATTGCGATGAAGTGCGATGCGGTTCAGTATTCGAGTCCGTTTTTGGAGGAGAAATACAAGGAACTTTCCCATCGCAGAGCCGTGTTCATGAACGAGGCGTGGGAGGTCAGCGAGTTGGAACCGAGAGTCCTGGGCGATAGGCGGCGCGTCGGTTGGACGGCGTCAGCGGGACACTTGGATGATGCGAAAGAGCTGGCCATTCTGATGAACGCTGCGTGTGAGGGCTCGGCGGGCGGGGCTGGCAAGCACTGGTTTCAAGAAGTGGACTTCTCGCTAATGACCACCCCTAGAAACGCGGGTTTTTTCGAAGAGGCTGGTGTGGACTTCATGCGAACACCCACGGGTTCCTGGGAGGACTATCTCTCCTTTGTGGAGCAGCTTGAGGTGGGGCTTGCAATGCTCGGAAATACGGACTTTGCTCAGGGTCGTTCGGACGGAAAGTACATCGAGTATGCAATGCGGGGCGTGGTGGCCCTCTGCCCTCGTTCGGGAACATTTGCGCATACCATCCGCCATGGAGACAACGGGCTGCTGTATGGGAGCCAGGAAGAGTTCGTTGAGGGTTTGCGGTCGCTTGTCCTGGATGGGGAACGCTTGATGCGAATCCGACAGGGTGCTCATCGCGATCTTGTGGAGAACAGAAATCATGCGGTAGGCGCCAAGCGTAGGCTGGAGTTCTACCGGGCTCTTGTAGAAGACACTGCACACAGTGCATGGTCGGACTCTCGTTCGCCTTTGGCCGATTGCCAAGAGGGAGCCGAGGTCATCGATCCCATCGAGGAGGAGTTGACTCGGCTGATGCGAGAGCACAACACGAACCCGACGGGTCGCACCCTGCAGCAGTACCAGGTTCTAGCGCAGCAATACCCGCACTCCTACCGAGTCTGGGAGCGCTTTGCGGCGCTCTATGTGCAGTTTGGACTGACAGAGCATCGCGATATGCTCCAGGCCGAGGCTCGGCGACGTCGGGAAGAAGCAATGGGCGCTGCTTTTCGAAGGCCGGTGGCCGCCTAAAGTCACTGGACCTACACGGGTTGGGTCTACTTACCCACGAAATAGGCCTCGATGGGGTTGCTTACCCCTTTGAGCTTAATCGGACCGGTGGTCTCCAAGGGCCAGGCGTCACCCAGTAAATGTGCTGAGTGTGGCCCGATGAGAATTCGACCGGGAAGACTCTTGGCTTCGAGCCGGGCTGCAACATTGACTGTGGGCCCCAGAACTGTGTAGTCCGATCGTGACATCGAGCCGAAATTACCTACGACGACATCTCCTGTGTTCAGGCCCGTCCTGGCTTGAAGTTGGTATTCCGAGCCCAGCTCCGTGACCTTCTGCTGAATGGCGAGAGCCAGCTTGATGGACCGGGCCACCTGCTCTTCGGGGTCGCAGGGCTCTGGTGCTCCGAACACCACCATCACACAGTCTCCAATGAACTTGTCGACAGTGGCGCCATGGGCGAGCGCGATGTCGGCTATCTCGCCCAACAGTGTGTTGATGAGCGAGCCGACGGCCACGGGCCCCAGTCGCTCGCTCAGCGCGGTGAAACCCACAATATCGGTAAACATGACGGTTACTTCTCGGCGCTCGGGCAAGGCGTCTAGGCGCAACTCCCCTCGAGCAGCTTTTTCCACAAGGGCAGGAGGGAGGTATCGCTGGAGGACCGAGCGCGTCATGTAGTCGTGGAGGCGTGCGGTCTGATTGACCGCGTAGTTGGTGATGCAGAATGCGATGAACATACTCAGTGGTGTGGAGTAGATCACCATTATCCAGAGGATGGGAGAGTTCAGTATGGGGTGCTCGATAGCGTACGGAAGCAAGGGCGCCGAAGGGATGATGCCTGCGACCTCAATCAGGCTGAACACCACGAAAAAAGCGGTGCCGGTGCACAGGGTCAGCACTGCGGTGCTGTACTCGAACAGCGCTCGATACAGCACCACGAGCACCACCAGGTAGCTCACTCCATAGTTGTCGAGATTTCCCTGTGCGACGAGGAAGGCCTGTGTGGTGACCAACTCGCAAAGAATACAGAGGTGATTGAGCGCTCTTAGCGTGGAACGTTTGCTGTTCCGGCCGCTTTGACCAAACCAAACCAAAGCGAGGTTTGCGGGAATGTAAACCAGTAGTGCCAGGAGGTGAACGTCCAAGGCATGGTTGGCCCATTCGGGAGCCCAGGCCTGATCCAGACGCCCGCGCATGAAGATCTGCGTTGGCAATATGGTGGCCGGGATTCCTATAAGCAGACGAATCCAGGCCACATTGAAGAAGCGTTGTTGAGGTATGGGCACGCCGCCCACATCGCCGAGCATGTCTTTGAACGTAAGTTTTCCGGATACCTCGACGGACATGCAGCAGTTCCTGGAGTGCGTTTGACTTCACGTAGCGTGTGCTGAGTTCTTCTGTAGGTTTTACTTTGGTGTGAAGTCGAGGCTTGGGTGCTCCTGAGCTTTGTGTTTCAGACTCATTACAGGTTGAACTCATGATGCTGCAAGCCCAGGAGATCGAGGTTTCTTTTGGAGACTCTCGAGTGCTTAGGGGCGCAGACTTTCAGGTGTCTGCCGGTGAGTGTGTGGGGCTGGTAGGGCGAAATGGCTCGGGTAAGTCCACCCTGTTGAAGGTGCTGGCGGGCGCATTGGAGGCCGATCGGGGAACTGTTCGTCGGCAGACGGCCGCTGGACTCCTGGAACAACTCCCAGAACTTCCGGGAAATACCGTACAAGATGCCTTGGATGACTCCATTGCCTGGCACACCCAGCTCATGCTGGACTACGAGGAAGCGTTGGCGGCCGACGAGATCGACGAGGCAATGCGGCTACAAGATCGCCTCGATGATGTGGGTTGGGAGTTTGGGCACCGTGTGGACGGGGTATGCGAACGGTTGAAGGTGCCCGCACGGGAGGCAGAGGTTTCTGTGTTGTCCGGGGGGGAAGGGCGTCGTCTTGCGTTGGCCAGGGCGCTGTTGAGTACACCCGATCTACTGCTGTTGGATGAACCCACCAACCATCTGGATGCGGAGACCATTGAGTGGTTGCAGGGATTTTTGTCCGGCTATCGAGGAGCCGTTGTTCTCGTGACCCATGATCGGTATCTGCTCGAGGCGGTTGCCGACCGCATCGTGGAGGTCGAGGATGGTCTGACGATCAGCTATGACGGCAGCTATGCCGACTATCTGTTGGCTCGGGCTGACCGCCGCTCCCGGCTGGAAAAAGCAGAGGCATCTCGGGTTTCTACCCTGGCGCGGGAGGCGGCTTGGGCGTGCCGGAGTCCCGCAGCGAGAAGCACGCGTCAGAAGGCGCGACTCAAGCGGCTGGAGCAGCTCAGAGAAGAGCGGCCCTTGTTCCGGGAACAGACCTTTGAGTTGGACCTCCGCACGGGCTTCAAGGCGGGAAAGTCGATCTTGGAGTTGGACAATCTCTCGGGTGGATACGCCGGCAATCCATTGTTCTCTGGTGTGATGCTTTCGGTCCATGCGGGAGATCGTGTTGCGATAGTCGGGCCCAACGGCATTGGAAAGTCGACGTTGTTTCGATTGATTCAGCGGGAAATCGAGCCCATGGCCGGTCACGTGCATCGGGCCCCCCGGGTGAAACTGGCTACAATCGACCAGGCCCGTACGGGGCTGGACCCCACGGATTCGTTGTTCGAGGCAGCCGGTGGGGGAGCCAGTCATGTGGAGGTTGCTGGTCACTCCGTTCACGTGGCGGGTTTTCTAAAGCGATTTCTCTTCCGCAGAGAGCAGTTGGATCAACCTGTATCGACGGTTTCTGGTGGAGAGCGAATGCGCTTGCTCCTAGCGCGGCTGCTTCTCGGGGGTGCCAATGTCTTGTTGCTTGATGAGCCTACCAACGACTTGGATCTCATGACCCTCCGGGTGCTGGAAGAGGCCTTGATTGCTTTTGATGGAGCCAGCTTGATCATCAGCCATGACCGTGCCCTGGTGGACCGGGTCTGCAATGTGGTGCTGGCGTTTGAGGGTGGTGGCCAGGTGACTCGTTATGCTTCTCGTCTGCAGGCGATTCGAGCGCACGAACGCTCTATTCCAGTGGTGTCGGAGGCCAAGAAGGCAGCGCCGGTGGCTCAGAAAGCACCATCCAATCAGGATGGATTGAGTTGGAAGGAGCGCAAGGAACTCGAGGAGCTACCCGCCCGTTTAGAGGGCATGGAAGCACAGAGAAAAGCCCTGGAGGAGACCCTCTCAGACCCGCTCTTATACAAGGGGGGTGGTGATGAGGTTGCCGCGGCGACGCGTTCACTCAAGGAAGTTCAAGACGCACTTGCGGCAGGCTACGCACGTTGGGAGGAGCTTGAGTCCAGGCAGTAGGCGCTTACAGTTCGCCGCCCGGCCGGGTTTTGTACATCAGGTCCAACAGGGCCGTGTAGAGCGCGTCATCGCTGGTAATCGAGGCCTTGTCGGGCAGCATTTCCAGGAGCTCCTCGACGCTGTACTGGTTGCCCAGGGTTTGCAGGCTTAGCTCGTCGTCGAGCCAGTCCTTGATCGCGTCTGCTGTGACTTCGAATCCATCGCTCATGGGGTCTCCTCTCGCCGAGTTTTCTCGTAGGGCCGTGTTTCACCGTAAGCGGTCTGGTTGTCTTGTGCGAGGCTTGGAAGAACGTCCTGGTGTTTCGTCGGAGTGATGCTGTGAATTCCCGAGAAGAGCGGCCCACTGCCCTCGTTGTCCGTTAGGGTGGGTGCTCGGAGGTTGGCTTGGGTCTAATTCGTAGAATCGGCCGTCGAGTGGTGCGAACGTGGGTGGGGAGTGCCACTTCTGAAGAGTCCCCTACACGCAAGTCTGAGCGGGCCTCCACAAGTCCGGAGAAGGAGACCTCCGATGTGTCGACCGCTGAGCCACTGGAGGGGCGGGCTGTTGCTTCTCGTTTAGCGAGTGTGGAGGAGGTGTTTGAGGCGATTCACTGCAAGGGTGGCGTGCGTATTGTGAACCACTGGGCGACCTGGTGCTCGGGTTGCGTAGAGGAGTTGCCCCTGCTGGTGGAGTTGTCCGGGCGGCTCGGCTCCGAAGTAGAAATACTGGGTGTGAGTTGGGATGGGTTTCAGGGCCTGGTTCCCCGCGATCAGTGGGTCGAGGAAGTGGAACAGTGCTCCTTGGAACATGGGCTGAGTTGGGGTTCGATGGTGGTGGATGGGGAGCCGGATGCCTTTTTCGAGCGACTGGGGCTGTCTTGTCAGACGGTTCCTCAAGTATGGGTGGTGAACCAGGAGGGTCATGTGGTTCATCGGGTTGATCAGCCCATCGATCGGTTGCTGCTGGAGCAAATCCTGAGCTGGGTGGCCGAACTCTGAGCCCAGGTGTCTCGTTCGGTACGCTGACTTATCAATGCGTTAGGTGATTCACACCTGGAAAGGGAGGCTTGATGCGCTATCTCCACACCATGCTTCGGGTGAGAGATCTGGATGCTGCGCTTGATTTCTTCTGCACCAAGCTTGGGCTTGTAATGGTTCGGCGTCGGGATTCGGAGAACGGTCGCTACACGTTGGTATTTCTGGGTAGTTCAGAGGATTCCGACGAGGCTCTGGTGGAGCTCACCTACAACTGGGACGAGACAACTCCCTATGAAACCGGGCGTTTTTTTGGCCATCTTGCTTATGGTGTGGAGGACATCTACAAGACCTGCGCGAACCTGGAGGCTGCTGGTGTGGTGATCAATCGGCCACCAAGGGATGGGCGCATGGCCTTTGTGAAGTCTCCGGATGGCCACTCTATCGAACTGCTCCAGCTTGGGGAGCCGCTTCCATTGCAGGAGCCTTGGCTGTCCATGCCGAATGAGGGCAGTTGGTAATCACACAGGTTGTCGGTACCGGTGTCTCCCTTGAAATTGGGTGCCGGTAGGGAACTGTGTTCCTGTGCCTGTCTTGCGCTAACCTGGGCGTGCTGCCGATATTGGAACCAAGGCGACGACCGAAAAACCCACCGCTGTTGATTGGCCTTCATTGGAATAGCTGTGTCGCTGGTCACCTTGAAAGGCGGCCACATCACCGGGGCCTACCTCGAAGCGCTCCCCTGCGGCCCAAAGTGTAATTCGACCCTTTTCGCAACAGAGGTATTCGCGGGTTCCTGGCCGATGAGGGACACCCCGTATTCGAGCGCCTGGTTGGAGCTCCATCCGGTCGATGTCCATTCCGGGTACCGGGTCTGGTAGTAGCTTTGCGACGTGGGCCAGCCCACGAGCACGATCGTGGGTGGGTAGCGATCCTTTGGCAAACACCTGGCACTGCGCTCGGGGGGTAGACAGAAGCTCTTCCATGGAAACCTGCAAGGCAAGAGCGAGCCTGGCCAAGACGGAGAGCGTGGGGTTGCCAACCCCGGTTTCCAGCGTCGCAAGTGTGGATCTTGGAATGCCTGCCTGGCTCGACAACCGGGCTTGTGTGATGCCGCGCTGTGCCCGTAAGTACTTGAGATTGCTTGAAAGGTTTCCGCTAAGTTGTTCCACGATCGGGTCGTTCATGTCGGTTCCTTAGAAAGTTGTCGATATATGAACAATATAGTTTGTAAAAGGGCATGATGTCTCTACCTTGTGAGTGTGAAGAGGCGCTTCCGTTCTACTTCACGGGCCAGAAAAGGAGGTCAACATGTATGTAAAGCAACTCGATCATCTCAATCTTACGGTCGCGAACTTGGAAGAAACCATCCGGTTTTACAACGTGGTGTTTGGGTTTGAGGTCGTGGAAGAGGGAGCTCGCGAGGAAGGGCCTTGGGCGATCATTCGGAGTGGAGACGCACTGTTGTGCATCTTCGAATCGAACCGACTGCCTCCGGCACGGTTTCGTCAGGATGGCCAAGAACAACACGTCATCTACCACTTTGGATTCAGGCTCACAGATAGGGAGGGCTGGCTGAACAAAGTGGAGGAGCACCAGCTTGAGCTTCTGCACGGAGGCGAACAGGTCTATCCCCATTCTTCAAGCTGGTATGTGCTTGATCCCACGGGCTACACCATCGAGTTGGTCCTGTGGAAAGAAGACGAGATCAGCTTCGCCGATGTGGCCTGAGAGGGGCCAACGCACGGGCCTTCCAAGGAGTCCCGGCAGCCTGCTTCAAACAGCTGCTGTGGATTCTTTGGGAGGCTGTTCCTGTCATCGGCGCGGTGCTACCCGTGGGTTCGTTCGGTACACTGGTCTTTGATGCCACGTCTTATCGACAAGTTGGATGCTGCTGTTGGGTTGGTGCCGGAGTTTTTGGACCATGGAATCGACTACCTGGTTCAGAAGCCGGGGCCTGCGGCTTTGGTTGGGGAAGACGGCACCTACAACGCGGGGTGGTACGAGGGATTTGATGGAGCGCTGAATGTGTCGGACTCCATGGCATGGGAGATGGCGTTTCAACGCTGGTTTCACCTGAGCTTTGATGCCGGTCGCTATTTCGTGGTGTGCAACATCGCCGACTTCACGCGGGCCGGTAACGTGGCGCTGTTGGTAGTGGACAAACAGACGGGCAAGTTTGAGCGTGCATCGGATTCACCGATTCGTACCAAGAACAGAATCACCATCGACGAACACGTTCGGGTGTTCGAAGACAGAAAAAGTCACTCCTTCATTCGAATGACCTCAGAGAGGGGGCTTGTAGAGTTCTCCATCCATGTGGGAGAGCTTCACTTTTCAGGGGCTGCCCGGCAGGTCATTGGGCCACCTTTTGTGCAGGTCAGCCGGTTTCAAAGAGGGCGAGGATGCCTTCAGTGGTTTGGTTGTCTTGCGATTGAGCACGGAGTGCTGACTATGCCTGACCAGGTTGTGCAACTGCCAAGGGGGAGCATGGGTTGCTACGACCGCACTGTGGGACACCAGCGTGGCATACAGGCCTGGAACTGGCTGGCCGCAGCGGGATCGGCTGTCGACGAATCCGGAACTGACACCCATATTGGTGTTCAGGTCGCCGTCGATCGAGCGCAAGCTCGGCCGCGTGTGGATGTGCAGAAGAGCGTGGTGTGGGTAGACGGGGCTGTGGTCAAGGTACCGGCCGTGTCCTTTGCCTACTCGATCGATGAATCCAAGAACCATGAAAGCTCGGAATGGCGCATCGTGAGTGAAGACCCGGATGCCGAATGTGCGATGTCTCTGAGTTTTGAGCCGGGATTTCATCGGCGAGAAACCCGATTTCTCTGGCTGGTCAATGCCGATTTCCACCAGTATTACGGGGTATTGAACGGCTGGGTGCGTATTCATGGCCGGACATTACAGTTGCAGCCCATGTTTGGAGTGACCGAGGAGTCGTTGCTCGAGTTGTAGACCCATGACCGTGCGGGTGTCTCCCGTTCTTGTTGTCCCCCATCAGTGGTCTACAACGGCTGTAGCTCAAGTTTGATCGATCCAAACGGGCGTTTGTGCACCCAGGTGGCTAACTACCGTGTTCAGCAGTAGCTCGTTGTTCCACAACGGCGGGCTAAACGGTGTCAGGAGTCATTGGCTGGCCGGGTTGGCTGTGGGATCAGAGGAGTTTTTCGATGGTAG
>JAYZDK010000055.1:0-12026 GCA_036337845.1 Myxococcota bacterium
TGTCGCTAATCACTCCGAACCTAAAAGAAGTCAACGCTTCCCTGGAGACGTATCTCAACGACAAATTGGGGTAGGCAGCGCCTATTCAGACTTCAACCGCCCGGAGCGCTTGCCCGCCTTCGGCGACCTGAAGCAGGCCTCGATCGACGAGGGGCTCCGCAAGATCCACAAGGGCGTGCTCCTTGAGGCCTAATAGGCTGGCTAAAGCAGGCAGGGGGACGTCCCGCCCGGTGGTCGCCGACAAGAGGTTGGATTCCAACTCGGAAAGTGGTTCTGCCCGAAGTTCGGGAACCAAGAGCTGGCTGGCCACACGGCCTGGGAGGCCGCGTGCGCGACGATGGACAATGGCAGCCCGCCGCACACCCTGGCCGTGGCGTTCAAGGAGTTGGGATACGTGCCGAACTTCCAGTGGTTCCGGGCTGATATGCCGGGCCCCCAGGCTGCCGAGTTCCATCATCGGACGGCGACACCACAACAGCAGTAGGAAAGGAAGTCGATCCTGAAGTACCTGGCGGGCAAGATCCGCCACCGCCTGGGACTCCAGCCCACCGACAAGCACTCGCAAAGGATCATCCAGGGACGTGTCGCCCGGCAGTTTGGGATCTTTGGAATCGATAGAAAGCGTCTCCAGGCCTTCGCGAGACGCGCACCGGACCGCTTCCTCCACAAGGCTCTTTCGCCCGGAACCGACAGGTCCATACACAATGGCCGCTCCCGGTTGGTTTCTGGAAGCGAGGGCGACGAGTTGTCGTAGGGAATCCCGCGCCCGCGTCATGCCAAAGAGCTGACTGGTACCTCGCTCGTAGATGGACCTTCGAAGACTCGAGGCTATGGCAAACCCGTCTCTAGGCCGCCGCTCTGGATCTCTAACCAGCAAATCGAGGACCGTTTCGTCCAGAGCGCCTTCGATGTCCAGTCGATAGAGTGAAGGCGGTGCGGGAAGGTTCGCCAGAGGAAGGTAGGCGAGGGCTGCGGGGTCTGCCGATTCAAAGACTTTTCGGCCGGTAAGCATCTCGTAGAGGAGGCAGGCCAGGGCATAAAAATCCGTGGATGGGCTCGGTGCTCGGCCTTGAAGCTGCTCCGGAGCGGCATGTCCCAACGTTCCTCGGAATGCCCCAGCAGTCGCCTCGTCGCCCGCCAAGAACGCGCTGCCCAAATCGATCAGGTGGGGCAAGCCGGTGGCAGAAAGAACCACGTTCGCTGGCTTCAGGTCGGCATGGACCACGCCGCGCTCGTGGAGATGCGCGAGCACCTCGGCGAGTTCGGCACACACTTCTACTGCATCCCCAACACTTCGGTCTCTGGACCAGCTTCTGAGGTCCGTGCCTTGAATATAGCTACGAACGATCCACGACCCGTCATCGGCCGCGAGCAACAGTTTGGCAATTTGCGGATGTTCGAGACGTCTGAGGACCTCCAATTCTCGAATGAGATTGGGCCTCTGTTCGGGGGAAAAAGCCAACTTGAGCAGGCCCCACCCTTGGGGTGATCGGGCCTTCCAGACCTCTCCAGTGGGCCCGGACTGGAGCAACTCCACCCCTTGCCAGTCTCCGACGCTGGGGTTCTTAGTGTCGCTCAACTTGCCCTCAACTCAGCGCCAGCATGCGTTCAAGGGGGGCCAGCGCGGCCAGTCGTAAAGATTCGTCGAGATCAATCTGTGGCTGGAGGTCACGCAGCGCGAGATAGATCTTTTCTAGTGTATTCAGGCGCATGTATGGGCACTCGTTACATGCGCAGGTCTCATCTTG
This sequence comes from Myxococcota bacterium, assembly GCA_036337845.1. Taxonomy (GTDB): domain Bacteria; phylum Myxococcota_A; class UBA796; order UBA796; family CAJQPC01; genus JAYZDK01. The sequence goes on from JAYZDK010000055.1 coordinate 1,749, forward strand.
ACCCGGCAGGGGGATGTATTCCTTGTTGGGGTTGGACAGCATCATCTGGTGAATAATGCCGGGTTCTGTGGCCACAATGAATTGGGTGGCGTCGCTTTCTTGGGAGTGTTTCAGCAACGAACTTGTGGAGCCGACGTGGTGTGCGTAGCGCAGAATGGGGGGCTCACATTCAGGATGGGCCACCACTTCGGCGCGTGGATGACGGCTCATCAGTTCGATGAGTTTTCTCTCGGAGAATGTTTCGTGTACTACGCAGGTGCCCTGCCAGAGATCCATTTCCCGACCGGTTTCCCTTTGGAGCCAGCTTCCCAGGTTGCGGTCAGGCGCAAAGAGAATCGGGCGGTTTGAGTCGATGGACTCCACCACCCGTTTTGCGTTGGAACTGGTGCAGATAATGTCGGAGAGGGCCTTGGTGGCTGCGGAGCAGTTGATATAGCTGACGACTACGTGGTCAGGGTTCTGGGCTTTGAAGTGTTCCAGGGCATCGGCCGGGCAGGAGTCGGCAAGAGAGCATCCTGCATCAAGATCGGGCAACAGGACGGTCTTGTCCGGGTTCAAGATCTTCGCGGTTTCTGCCATGAAATGGACCCCGCAGAAGAGAATCACATCCGCCTGGGTGTCGCGAGCGGCTTGGGCCAGTTGGAGAGAGTCCCCGATGTGATCGGCCAGGTCCTGAATCTCCGGTTCCTGGTAGTAGTGGGCCAGGATTACGGCGTTGCGTTCCTTTCGGAGGCGATCTATCGCCTCATCGAGGTCAAGCCCGGGCTCCATCAGTGCAACGGTTGGGTCTTGGCTCATTGGGTCACCACCACGAAGTTCCGTTCCATGAGGGCACTGGTGGCTACGACGGCGGGCTGTTTGCCCTCGTTCCAGAGCAGTGTTCCGTTGGCGTCGAATCGCACGGCGTGAATGTCCTTGTCCCCAGCATATTGGCCGCTTCTGGCTTCGGCTTGAAACACCATGACCGCTCCGCCCTCGCCGTCAGGTAGCAAAGTCGGCTGTGTTTCTTTTCGAGCGCTGTTTGCCAGTTCGATAGCTCGGCCACCGTCATGCCAGAGGACGGTCCCTTTGGAGTCCAGGCGTTGAGCGGCGATGTCCACATCGCCCGCATGCTCGCCCCTTGGAGCGTGCTGCTCGAATGCAATGAGCACGTCTCCGCCGGCTGTAGGCGTGATGCTGGGAGAGCGCTCCGACCAAAGACTCGTGGCAACAAGCGCGGGTTTTCCGTCGTTCCAAAGCCGCTTACCGTCCGGCCCAATTCGTTGCGCCCAAATATCGGAATTGCCGGTTCGCTCACCGGTGCGAGGCTCCGACTCAAAGGCCACGATGATGCCTCCAGCTCCGTCAGGCATCAGGACAGGCTTGCTTTCCATAAACTTGGAATCCGAGATGATCATGGAGCGCTCGCCCTTGTTCCAGGCCATGGTGCCATCAGCCAGAATTCTTTGAACAGCCAGGTCCTTGTCGCCAGCGTGCTCTCCCGTGATGCTGTGTTGGGTGAACACGACAAAGGCGCCTCCCGCGCCGTCTGAAATCAGGGTGGGAGCGTGTTCGCTCCAAGTGCTGAGAGACACGGCTGTCGGGTGTTCCCCTTGGTTCCAGAGCAGCTTCCCGTCCACCGAGATGGCTTGCGCGAAAATCCCGCTGATGCCCGCCCGTTTACCCTTTCTGGGCGTGGCTTCAAACACGACCAACACTCCGCCATCCGGTCGAGGAAGGATGGCGTGATTGGTCTCACGGACATCACTGTTGGACACCGGCACGCCTTCTTTGGCTTCCCAGACGAGATTTCCATTCGCGTCGATGCGTTGGGCGGCAAGGTCGCTGTCTCCCGCGTGCTGCCCCTTATCGGTGGACAGTTGATACACCACAATCACGCCGCCTTTGCCATCGGGCGAGAGCAGGGGGCGGCTCTCGTTCCATTCCGTGGAAGCGACGACAGTAGACTTCTTTCCTTCGTGCCAAAGGGGTTTTCCTTCAGGGGACAGCCGTTGGGCGAGCACTTCGCTGTCCTCGGCATGTTTACCTGTTTTGGCGGTGGCTCGGTACACTGCGAACAGGCCACCTGAACCGTCACCGAGCGCGGCAAGGTGGTCTTCGGTATACACACTTGTGGAAACCGGCAGGCTCTGTTGAGCATTCCAGAGCATCTGTCCATTTCGCAAATGCAAGCGTTGGGCGGCGAGGTCTACATCGCCTTTATGTTCCCCGGACACGGGTTCTTGTTCGAATAGAACTGTGAACCCGGACTCCGGGCTGAACATTGTCTCCGATTCGATGAAATCGACCAAGGGCTGGAGCTTGTCGACCTTCCGCCGCTCTTTGGTCTTGTCTTTGGCTTCGCTCGTAGGCAAGAGCAATACGCTTGCCACAAGAGATAGGAACAGCAGGCGAGCGCTTGGATGGATCAAATCAGGCTTCCTTGTCGACGGCCTGCCGTATCCGCTTGAGCATGGGCGCAAGGGATTCGGTAGACATAGAACAGTACGCGATTCTCAGGGCATTTACGGGTTCGATGGCAATAAGCCCCACTGAGAACTCCTCAATCAGTTGCTTTCTCAATTCTCCCGCATTTAGACGTGAAGGCAAGCTCAATAAGGCGAAACACCCAGAATTGAACGGATACGTGCCCATTTCGGAGCCCTCCAAAACCTTCAGGGCTTGCTTGAGCGCGAGATACCGCTCGGTCAAGGTTGCGCGTAGTACGCCTATTTCGTCTTGGATGTTCGGATCGGCGAGGGCTCGCAACACCACTTGCTGCGAGGGGCCCGGCAGGGAAGAAACGGTTGCGCGAGCGATGGCGGTAGCCTTGTCGTTCAAGGCTTCGCCTGTGCCCTCGTCGGTGGCGAAAGTCATAAAACCAACGCGACCACCAAAGAACGCCAGCTCCTTGGTGGCGCCGTCAATCTTCACAGGAAGAATCAGCCCGGGGTCCACTCGGCCGGCTAGGTCATAGAAAAGCGATCGACGTTGAATGTTCTGCTCATGGTAGAGGCCTTGATACGCGTCGTCACACAAGACAACGAGAGGTGCACCTCGATGTGCGAGCAGAATCTCTACGATTGCCTGTGCTTCTTCAGGCGTGGGGGTGTAGCCCGTTGGATTACCGGGGAAGTTCAGGATTACGACGCCCTTGTACCGAATCTGCTCCAGGGCCTTTGAGAACGCATCCAGGTTCAAACGGTTATCCGGGCCAAAGTGGTCCCAGGAGAGCAGTTGTGCGCCTCGCCGAAGCCCAAAGATGGCTTTGTAGTTCCCCCAAGACGGCTTTGGCACCACCACGTCCGTGTTGGGATCCGCAAAGAGGTCTGCTGCCAGAGACAGGCCGTGCGTCAGCGCCAAGGTGACCATGGGCTGAGAAATGGCGAGAGTCTCTGTAGCCTCGGCCTGAATCCGCTCCCGCCAAGCCTGCCGGAGGTCTGGAAAGCCCCCTTGCGGTGAGTACAGAAAGGCCGGCTTTGGGTCCAGGTCCCCGAGAAGTTTAGCCATACTTGGAAGTGGCAGGGGATTTCCCTTACCATCCGTGATCTGGCCAATGGTGGCTTTGTATTCACAGTCCCTTGCTTCGCGGGACTGTGCGGGAATGCCATTTGGAAAGGCGGCCTGCCGTCCCAAAGGGGACAGTGCTGCTGCCGCTGCTGGGTGCTTGGACTCGATAAGGCGATTGAGCCGTGCGGACTTTGACATGACCTCTCCGGATGCAGCCTTCTACCCTGCCGTCATCGGCCTCGCACGATAGTGAAACAGACTTGTCGCATTGGAGGACAGTGTGAAGACGATGGTTTTGCTGCTGGTAGGGTTGTGTTGTGGGTGCACTGGGGCGTCTAAGGCGCCCGTTTCTGAGCCTGCGGGTGGCGAGGTTGAGGTGGAGGCCAAGCAGGAGCCGGTGCCTACACTGCTCCAGATCGAGGGGGTTGCGGAGGTGGATACCCAAAAGAATGGGGACACCCCTGTAGGTGCCACGGTGGCAGGCATCAAAGGTGAGGTCAACGTGCTGAATCTCGAAACCTGGGAAGGGCTTCGGGGCGAGGTCAGCGTCCCCATAAGTTCGTTCAATACGGGCCTTGAACTGCGTGATGAGCGGATTCAGGATGTCTTTTTCAACCGGGAGGCCTGGCCGGATGTTGTGCTGAAGTTTGCGGCGCCAGCCGGCTTTTCGCGGCCATTGGTGGTGGGAGATGCCCAGGCACTGACCGTGCCAGCGGAAATTTCTGTCGGCGGCGGCGAGGGGGCTGTCACTTTGGAGTTGGATGTAGCCCTAGAAGAAGACGGCCGGTATAGCGTGACAACCAGGACGCCGGCCGTGTTGAGCATTCAAGGCCTTGGACTGAGCGATGCTCTGGCTCAACTAGTGACCCTCTGTGGACATGAATCTGTTCGGGATGAGGTGAGGGTGGATATCCGGGCGACTGTTACGAATTGATTAGCCCGACTTCCCCCGTGCACCCGCGTTGAAAGTAGCCGCACTGTAGACAAGGGCGTCCGCTACCCGGAGTGCCCGAGGCTTCCATGACCTCGGGCCAGTTTGAATGCACACACTCGGAAATCGCCTCCAGTAGTACTTGGAAGTCATCCCGCTGAGCGTCATCCCAGAGTGTCACCTGGCGCACCGCCCCACTAACGGTCTCGCAAATCTGTAGCGGCCCAACCGGACCCGCTACCTGGCCGTCCAATACCTTTTCCGCCGCCCATGCATACGCTGAAAGCTGAGTGAGATGTTGGCCTTCAATAGGCTGTTTGGGCTCGCCGGAACCCGGCAGACCGGATTTGTAGTCCAGCACACACCAGTGCTGCGTCTCGTCGTTCCACCAGAGTCGGTCGATAACTCCCGAAATCTCCAGGCTGCCGACTCGGAGAGAAAAGGCCAGTTCGTTGTAGCCTTTGGCCGCCAGGGCCTTGGAAAGGCTAGCACTGCCTCGGCACGCCTCCAGGTGGCTCAAGAGTGGGGCCTCTCCTGCGGCGATCTGCTCTGCATTGGCGCCGGCGGTGGCCGCCTGCACGCCCCAAAGCCGAAGAGCCTCCTGATTGGACTCCACGAGAGAGTGTTCCAACAGGGAGTGGAGGACACTACCGAGCGTGGCGGCTGCGGGAAATGTGCGGTTTGGCCTAGGCGGTTCGGGTATGCCCATGCAGTCACTTCGATACCAGCGAGCCGGGCATTGCCGGAACTGGTCCATTCCGGAAGGTGACAACCGAACCGTGGAGGGGGCTGCCGGCATTGGGTTGACGTCCGGGGCCTTGCTCGGAGGCGGTTTTGGCTGTTCGGATATGGGGCCGATCCCGCTCCACTGGAGTGGCTCCGTGTGCAGATCCTTGAATTCCGTTCCGTGATGGTCGGCGAGTTGGTGCATCCAGGTGTTGCCTTCGGAGTGGATGCGCGTGGTCCCCCCCACCAACACCAGGTGGTCACGCGCTCGGGTGGTGGCAACGTACAGAAGGCGTTTGCGTTCAGCGGCCTCCTCCAGGGCTGCTTGGGCGGACAATCGGTGCCAGGAACCCGGGGTGATGCGGTTCTGAAGGGCAGCGTCTGGGTCTTCTACTCGACAGGCCATTTCCATGCGTCCTTGCACGCGCTGACAGAGAAGCGGTGCAGTGTTGGCAGGGGGGCGAGCATCAAGCCCAGGAAGAATGACCACGGGGAATTCCAGCCCCTTGGAGGCATGGATGGTCAGAACGACGACACGAGCGGCATCGTTGGATACCAGCGCTTCGGCTTCCCGTTGCCCGGTCTGAACATTGTGAAGAAGCAGTTCGGCGGCCTCGTCCAGTCGTATGAGCCCATTGGCTTCCAGTTGATCAGCGATCTCAAGCAGGCGCTGTACGTTGGCGTGGGCCCGGGCACCACCCGACAATTCCAAGGAATGGGCCGCGTGTGTGGCTACCAGAACTTCTCTCAACAATATGGGCCACGGTAGATGGTGTCGATCGCGGTGTAGGCGGCTCCAAACTCGGGAAGTATTCAACGCGTGGGGGCTGGCATCCGCAGTGAGTGTGCCCAATTGGAAGGAATGGCTGGGTGGGCTGGTGCCAAAAAGGGCTTGAATTTCATCATCGGAGTGAGCAAACAGGGGGGAGCGTAGTGCTCCGACTGTGGAGATTCTGTCGCCGGTGGCCAACGCGTGTAAAACGTTGACGAGATCGATGATCTCCGGCCGTGCCCAGAACCCCACACCCCCACCGACTTGAAAGGGTATCTCGGCGAGCCGCAATGCTTCCTCAAACAAGTGGAGGTGGGTCCTTGCTCGCAGCAGGATGGCGACTTCTGGGGTCTCGCATTTCGTCGCGCCGGCCTGCGGGCCAAGGAGGCCATTCTTGGAAAACACCTGGTCCCGAAGAAACTCGGCAACGCCCAAGGCCTCGGCCGTTGCAGCCGAGGGACCGGATGGCTCTTCATGGGTCAAGAGACGCACGGTGCCGTGCGCTTCGCCCCGGGCCGCCCGGAGAGTCTGGTGCGAGGCTTCCCAGTCGGGGCGGGAGGAGGTATTGGGCCCGAGCACGCTACCGAAAAAATGATTGAACCACTCGATCAGTTCCGTCCGGCTGCGAAAGTTTTCCGGAAACAGAATGGGTTGAATGCCGAGTTCTCGGGCGGCCGCCTGGAATACGGTGACGTCGCCCCCTCGAAATCCGTAAATGGCCTGCTTGGCGTCACCGACCAGGAATAGACGATCACTTGAAATGCCTTCGGGTCTTCCCAGCCTCAACACCAGTTCCCATTGTGCGGAGTCCGTGTCCTGGAACTCATCGACCATGATGTAGCGGTGTCGTTCCGCGAGTGCGTTCGCCACGTGGGAGTGGTCCAGGACAGCGCGAATGGCACGTCGCTGGAGGGAGTCGAAATCGAGTAGCCCTCGTTCTCGAAGCTCAAGATCGTAGCGCTGGTTGGCCATCAATACGAGTTGACTTAGGGCTTCGAGGGCCTCCAGCATCAATGGGTCTGCGGAAGTCGGAAGAGTCAGCGCCGTCCGATAATGCTCTGGCCAATGCTGTATACGGGCTTGTAGGTCGGAGAGGGACTCGAGGGCGCTTACCCGATGTTGATTATCAGGCCAAGAGGCCTTTGTTCCCACGACACTGTGGTGTACCAGGGATCGCAGGGTTCCCTTATCCGTCAATACGCTGGCCAATACAGAACGGTAAGCCTGGTAGGCACCAAGGGGGGTTGATTTCGACCGCAGCGCTTGTTGTGTTTCCTGCAAGGCGGAAAGGACATGCTGTTGGAAAGCGGGGCCGCCGCCGGATGGAGCGAGTAGGGACTCCATTTCCTGGAGCAGCGGGAGCCCTTCGTGGGTCAGCCAGTCACGCACTTCCTCCGGAGTCAGGCTCGCTCGATCCATCAGTGTGTTGATATCGAATCGGCCCTCCGCACAATCTTGAAGAAACTCGGATAGGCGGCCTCGTTTCTGTATGGCAATCTGGGCGGACTCGATGATCTGGGCTCGCGAGCCGAACGCATTCATCAAGAGGCGCAAACGCTCGGGACTCTGTCGACCGAAATCCCGGAAGGAACTTGAGAGGGTTGACTCCAAAATCCGTTGCGCCTCTTCAGCTTCTGCGATTCTCGAATCGCCAGGCGTTTCACAAGCGGTGGGGAACTCTCGATGAACGGTTGCGCAAAACCCATGAAACGTGGAAACCCGAGCTTCATCAAACCGGTCTAGTAGTCGGGACAAGGCCAAGGGCAGCCCCTTGGCCATCTCCTCTCCGAACGCATCCTTCAAGCCGGGGATTTGTCGACGGCATGTGGCCGTAAGACCTAACAGCCGCTCATAGCATCGCTGGGCCATTTCCTGAGCCGCGCGTTCGGTAAAGGTGAGCACGAGGACGCGTTGTATGTCTGGCCTGGGGTCATGGGGGCGCGACCGGACGGCTTCCACAGCAATGGCGAGCAGTAACACCACATAGCGTAGGGAGAGTGTATGCGTCTTTCCGGAGCCGGCACCGGCTGTCACGAGGATTTCGGACTGGATATCGCAAGCGGAAGCCTGAGCGGCAGTGAGCTGGAGGACTGGGTCCTGAAGATCAATTGTCGGCTCGTGTTGGGACAGGTCGAGCCTCATGCTTCCTCCATTTCGAATGGAAGCTGGAGGTCCCCACCAGACTCTGCTATGCGCTGATTGCGGTGCCGATCTACCCGGCAGATGCGGCGAAAATCGCAGGAGGTGCAGCCTGCCTCATCTGGAGATGAGAGGGTGGTGTGAAATACACCACGATGCATGCGTTTCATGGAGTCCGCGGCATAGTCCAGAAGCGCCTTTCGCTGCTGACTGTCGAGGGGTACCGCGGATCGTTGCCTTCGTTTGGGCACAAGCGACCCGATCAGGGAGGGGTCGCCCACCCAGGTGTTGAAAGATACGGCTCCTGCCTTGCCCACACTCATGTAGGCGGCAACCCCAGGCTCATCGGGCCAGATACGCGCTGTGGCTTCCAAATAGGCAATGGGTTGAAAGGCTAGGCCCTTCCGAACCAGGTCAGCGCTGGGAACGGACCCGGTTTTGAAGTCGATCACCAGATGCCCGTTAGGACTGTTCAGGCGGTCGACGCGGTCTATTGAACCTCGAAGACGTACAGGCCCGACCTGGATGTCCTCAAATGAGAGCTCGGAAGCTTCCGGAGTTCTCCAGTCCTGGTGTGTGGTCTCAAGTTCCAGCCAGGCTTTGAGTGGTCCACCTGGGGCGTCGTCCACGAGCCCTGCGGCCATTCGGTCCCGTTCTATATGAAGGAGGATTGGGTTGCCGACATACCCCACTTCCAACTCCGAGAAGACTTCCAGTGCGATGGCATGTAGTTCGGCTGCTGGATTTGCTGGGTCTGGTCCCTGCTTTTCGTAGCGCTCAAGAATGAGATGCATGGCAGTTCCCCGCACCCCTGGGGGGACCTGGGGCTCGTAAGTGGGGAGCCCCGAGAGGCGTAAGACTCGGGAATACCAATGCCTCGCACTGCAGCGAACGTAGCTCTCTACACCGGTGGGGCCGATGGACGAGGGCAGGGGTGGGGCTGAAACAAGATGCCCGTCATAGTTAGAGAATGTGTCTTTGCCTCTGTTGTGCATGCACTCCCGTTGGCGATTTATCAGCGGGAGATTGAGCCAGGGCGCGTCGCTGAAATTCCCAGCTGCCGCCAGTCGCGTGAGGATATCGGTTTGGCAGATTGGGGTGGGTGTTGCGTGGCCGGGGCGCTGCAAAATGAACCGCCCCAAAGTGGAGCCTTTGGGGCATTGGGTTTGGGTGGATAGGAGATCTTGCAAGGCAGATGCGGGAACGGTTTCTCGGCCTCGGCTTACCGCTGGCCAGCTCAGTGTCAGGGTCTGGATGTCTCCGTCTCCCAGACTGTTCCGCAGCGCGGACATGAGCAGGTACCGCGCCTCTGACATCGGGTCGATGGCCTCGAGTCGCCGGCCGGTTTCGTGTGAAAGGAATGGATTTAGGGCGCGGGGAGTGGGAAAGCTGGCCCGAATCAGGTTGGACAGGAACAGGTGCCTCGGGGTGAGGCCTCTGAGTTCCAGTATGCCGACCACTTTGACAGCCTCGTCCCTTCTCGGCTCCGTCGCCACACGGCTGGCCTGAAAGCAGCGGGTGAGCGAGGTGAGCAGTTCGTCGAACCCCCAGCTGCTTCGGTCTGTGGCGAGGAGCTCGTTCCTCCAGGTGCCAAGGCGCTCTGTGGCCCGTATCCAGCCCAGGTGGGCGTGTTGGTCGGCTCGGTTGCTTCCGCCTTCGGCATGGCAGGTATTGGGTAGGCCAAGTCTTTCGGCGGTCTCGAGAATGGCCTCTTCGAATGAGCCTGGGGAGTGCTGTTCATTGAAGCGATTCGTGAGTGTGTCGAACAAATGCTGAAAGCCCAACACTGCATTTTCAAGGCCTTGAGGCAATGGAATTTGTTTGGAATCCCATTCATTCAGCCAGTCTTTGGGCGAGCCCTCGTGAATACCAGTGCATCGGCACACAGCCCAGATGGCGGCAAGATCGAGTCCGCCAGGGGCGCGTACCAGGTCGGTTTGAAGAACCTTCAAGAGTTCCACGGCACTGTCGGGCTGTTGAAACGCTTGTGGGATGGCCAACAGCAGGGCCGGCACGGGAAGGGAGGCCAAAGGGGGGCCGGTGGCGACATCGAAGCTCAAGCCGTGGTCTGCAAAGACCTGACTCAAAACCGGGAGTTCGCGTTCCAGGTTGGCGACCGCCACACAACAGTCGGCCGGGTTGACGCCGCCCTGTATGAGGTTGCATAGCTTCATCGCTGTGTTTCGGTGTTCGTTATAGGGGTCGCGGCATTCAAACACCT
>JAYZDK010000056.1:0-6915 GCA_036337845.1 Myxococcota bacterium
GCGCTCCATCATTGAAATCTCCGATGACCTGCTCGACCCACCTCGTGCCGAGGAACTCGAGATCACCCCCGACGGAGCCTATGCCTTCATTCGCCAGTTCAACACCGCCGACATCAAGCTGGTGGACCTGAGCAGCGACGAGGTGACCGCGCTTCCCGTAGCCGTGAACCCCACCGACCTGGACCTGACCCCAGATGGCTCCGAAGCCGTTGTGGTCGACCGGGGAGCTGGTCAGCTTTGGATCTACCCGACCGTCAACCCGGAGTCCGCCATCGCGGAGGTGATCGACCTCCCGGAAGACGAGCTCATTGGCTCGATGCAGTTCTCTCCAGACTCCTCGAAAGCCATCCTCTACACCACGGCGGCGTCTGTTTCGCACTACACCACTTGGGATTTGGAGGAGCCCGACCCGGCCGAGTCCCTCACGGTTCGCCCCCTGGTCAAGCCGGTCAAGAGCGTATCGATCACCCCCAACGGTGGTGGCCTGGTGGTCTTCCACTCCGATGACAGCGGAGAGGATTCCGACCCTGCCTACGCCGGTAAGCACGCGCTGACCCTCATCGACCTGGATGACTTCCTGGACAACCCGATGATTCTTCCCGGTGAGCCCACAGCCTACGCAGCGTCAAGCAGCGGAGACGTTGGCTACTACATCATGGAAGGTGAGAAAACGCTGACCATGGTGATCTTCGATGCCCTGCTGCACCAGGACATCCCCCTGAAGTCCACGCCAGTGCACGTCGGTGTTCTACCCGACACCCACTACGCCTACGTCAACCAGGAACACGACCTCGGCCGACTCACCTTCTACGACCCCGTCAACCCGCTTGAAGCGCTGGATGATGTCGTGAAGACGATCACCGGATTCGAACTCAACTCCGCAACCGAACACCACGAGTAGGAAGGCATCATGACACGCATCATTCTCTCTTCCATGGGTGTCCTGGCGCTCGCTGCATGCGGCGCCTGGGACAACCTCCCTCATCAACACGACAATAGCTGGAACCAGGCGCTCTGGGATGCAGACGTCACCGCCACAGCAGACGGAGTCTATGTCCGTCTGCCAGGCGGCGAGGCCAGTGTTTCCGCAGCAGAGGACACCGGCTGGTACGAGGACTACTACTACTACGCTGACTCTTCTCGCCCCCTAGGCAAGCTGGTTCGCATCACCGACGCAGGCCAGGAAGACAAGCAAGTGCAAGAGGTCAACCTCGGCCAGGCGGGAGCCACCCGCATTGAGGTAGCCCCCGACAACGCCACCGCCCTCGTCTTCGCCCGACAACCAGCCTGTGACACCAAGGATGAGGACATCCAAACCATGGAGGAATGCCTTGAAGAAGGCGACTCCATCGAATGGAACAGCAAGCTGCACATCGTTCGAGATGGAGCCAGCGAGGCCAGCCTCGACCTGCCGCCGCACCTCAATGCCATCTCCTTTGATGAGAGCAGCCAGTTTGCAGTGGCCTTCATGGACACCAGCAATCCGGTTCAGGTGGACCCAGGCTCCCTGGCCAATGTCAGCGCCATCCAGCTCATCGACCTGGCGAACCCCGAAACAGGGCTCACCTCCATCAACGTCGGTTACGGCGTGGAGCGGGTGCTGTTCACGGACGGCGGCTCTAAGGCAGTGGTGCTCTCAGAGTCCAAAGTGGTCGTTATCGGCCTCAACGGCGAAGACGGCCCCAACGTGCAAGTCACCTACCACCTGGCCCTGGATGTCGATGACGACATTCGACCCAAGGATGCCGATCTCACCCCAGATGGAAGCACTGCTTTCCTCACGGTGGAGGGCAGCGGTGATCTCTACGCACTGGACCTGGAGGCCGAATCGATCAACATCGTCGATCTGGATGCTTCTCCGGCAGACATGATCATCAACGACCAGGCTGACCGGACCGCGCTGGTCTATGCGAGCCGTGCTCAAGTAGACCTGCTGGATCACGACCTCATGGAAGTCGAAACCATCGAACTCGACGAGCCAGCCTCGGACATGATCGAGTTTCAAACCAGCGGCCACGCCCTGCTCTACAACTCGTTGTCCAGCAGCTACAAGGACGTCTACAAGGTCGATCTCACCACCGGTGACATTCAGGAATGGCGACTCAAGAGCGCTCCAACGCACCTTGTAATCACCGAAGACGAGAGCCTTGCCGTGGTGTTCACCAACACCACCAGCAACGGGAACTACGGAGTGGAGATTCTCAATCTCACCTCAGAGAGTGGTGCGAGCACCAACCTCGAGAGCCCCAACAAGCCCATCGGACTGGCCCTGACCGAGCAGCACGCGCTGATTCTCCTGGAGGGTGTCAATGACCTCCTACAGGTGAACCTCGCCAACGGCTCTACTACGGCCATCGAGCTGGAAGATTCCCCCCTGGGAATCGGAAGCTACGGGAGCGACAAGTTCTGGATCACTCACGACGCGGCTTTGGGCCTGGTGAGCTTCCTGGACCCCAGCAACCCCGATGACCTCGTCAGTGTAGCGGGCTTTGCCAGCACAGGACTCTTCAGCCAAGAAACCCCCCTTGCCGGGCAGGAGGACTAAATCATGCTTAGACTCAACAATACGTTCGCAACCCTGGCACTGCTCGCCACACTCGCTCCAGCCACAGCGCTGGCCGAGGCGGGTCCCCGCGAGGTCAAGCTCGAGACCAACCACATCCACAACTCGGGTGACTCCTGGTCAATGTTCGGTGCCTACACCGATGGGCTGAACACTCAGGGGATTGGGTACGCGCAAGACCTGGACAGCAAGCTTTCAGTCGTCGCAAGCTATCATTTCGGGCAGAGCGGCTCCGAGCACTACATCCCCAGCGGGGCGGGTACCAATGAGGGCTTCATTGCAGCCTTCACCGCACACCAGCTCTCCGCCGGAGTGCGCACCGACCTCGACAAAGCTCTGCTCGGATGGTTCGAACCCTATGGAAGCGTCCGAGCCACCTTACTCGTAGGCGTGGTTCAACTCGATGACGACCCGGAACAGGACGACAATCCGAATCAAATCCAGGCCGTCTCCTACGCTCCGGGAGCGCGAGTGGCCGCAGGCCTCTCCAGTTCGATGCCCTTGGGGCCGGTAGAAGCTCGCATTGATGGGGAGGTCGGCTATGCCTACTCCCTGAAAATGAGTGCCGGTGAACTCGGAGAACTACAGTTCTCGGGTATCCATGCACTGTTGGGAATCGGCGTGCGCTTCTAACGCCAGGCTGGTCCAAACCTCAAGGCCCGCTCGGCTCGCCGAGTGGGCCTTTTTTCTGCTCAACCCACCAGGTATTGCTTGTAGGCCCCACCGGAGAACAACTGCATCTCCAGCCGGCCAATAAGCTCTGCGGCCTCATCCAGCCCACCCTCGTATCGATCACAGAGGCGGGTAAGTTGCTCGTCCCAGTCTTCCTCGGCGGTCAGAGGCTCATCTCCGATGTACAGCCGATCAAAGACGAAATGACACGCCGCAGCAATGGAGCCGGGGGCAGCGACAAGATCGGATTTGCGTAGAAGGGAGATCGCACTCGCGGTTTCATCCAAACGAAAGCCCGTATCGAGGAAGCCAGCCACAATTTCTTGTTCCGCGACCTCAAGGTCTCCATAGCGAATGATCGGCAGCATCTTTTCACCTGAGAGCACCTGCCAAACCGGCCCAAGCATATGGTCACGTTCGCCCACGCCCAGAAACTCCAGCCGATCAATCTCCCAATCATCCGTACTACACAACAGAAAGAAACGTGTGCGAGTCAACACCTGACCGGTTCCGCTCCGACCCACCATCAGGGCTCGAGCCCGATTGGAGTCCAAACTCTCCACGCCAATATCAATGCGCTCAACACCATGATTCAAGCCCATCAGGACTCGAATCACATTGGGCCCAAAGAGCTCACAGAGAACTGCAGCAGAAGACCCCGGGTACAACAAGCTCTCGAGTGCCCGAACATCGTCTTCAAGAAACGTTCGGGCCAGTCGGTCCAACATGGTTCTGGCGGCATAGTCTCCCACCACAAAACCCGGAGCATCCTCATCCACTGGAAACAGACGTTCTTCCACCAGATGACCCAGGATCCTCCATGGCTCCGAAAGATCGTTGTCTTCCAAACGAGAAATGCTGGCTGCCAGCAACGTGCGACAGTCATCCAACGTGTGTGCTTTGGTGTGGTTGGGGTCTCTGGCCTCCAGAACACCCTCAATCCAGCGCTCTCCACTGACCGGCATGACCGAAACGGACTCAACTCCCACACCAAGACCGATGGAGAACACCAGGTAGTGGCCTGGGTATTCACGAAACACCATGACCAGGTGATCGTCTACCAAGAAGCCCTGGTGAAACGCACTGCACTCGCGATTGAGCACAAATCCAAGCGGGGAAACCCCATTCGGTTCGGAACGCTCTCCAAGAATCTTGGCCAACTGGGTTCTGAGATTGCCGCGCGGAGCCACCGCATGCATCGTCGCAATGAGCGATCCAGAAGTTTCCAGGGTGGCCAACGCCACCACTTCAGCCGAAAGCACGGGCAGGTTCTGAGCCAAAAGCTCGGCCGCGAAGAATATCTGCTCAGACGGGTCTCCCAAGGCCTGCCACTGACGAAGCAAACCCTCGGCGATCTGTCGATAGGGGCTCACCGGAAGCCCGAGGGATTTGCGCACCAGTGCCACCTCACGCGGACGGCTCACGCGCTCGAGTTCCAGCACAGCCTCCACCATTTCGGGCCATTGCTCAAAACACTTTCGAAGCCGATCGGATGCGCCATCCTGCACCTCTTCGAGTGCGGATCGTACTGCCATGCGCGTCTTGAAACGGGGGTTAGGACTCAATCTGGTCCTCTCCTTCGAAAGATTCGAGGTATGGGAAACGTAGATGTGCCGAACATCCGAGTCGGCACCCACAACACAAACCTGAGGAAAAAGTGTCCGACTCGCTTTCACTCACTGGGGCACGCTGGTCGATTCGCGATGCAGATGAGCCTCTAATCAACGAATTGAGCGCAGATCTGGGCATCCCCAAACCTCTGGCGCAGTGCATGGCCAGCCGAGGCATTCAAACCGCTGAAGAGGGCAAACGGCTGTTATCTCCCTCCGAAAGCGCCTTCCACGACCCATTCGCGATGCACGGGATGGAACGAGCCGTAGACCGACTCAAAAAAGCGCTGGAGGGCCAGGAGTCGATTCGAGCCGTTACCGACTACGATGTCGATGGGACGACCTCATCGCTAATCCTCCAAAGTGTGCTTCGCATCCTGGGCGCGAAGAACTTGAGCTACCACATCCCCAATCGCAAGGGCGAGGGATACGGGTTCACCGTAATCGCCGCTGAAAAAGCGGCCGAAGACGGCGTAAACCTCATTGTTACCGCGGACATCGGAGTGAAAGACCACGCCGCTGTAGACCGAGCAAAAGAGCTCGGTGTCGAGGTGATCATCTGCGACCACCACCTCCCCCCCGACGCTGATGTACCTCAAAACGCCACGGTGGTTCTGTGTCCACCTCAACCCAACTGCACATATCCCAACCCTCATCTTGCCGCGTGTGGGGTGTCATTCAAACTGGCACAAGCGCTCCTGGCCGAGCATCCCCAAAAGGAAGCGATCCTCCGTTCTCTACTGAAGCTCGCAGCCATCGGCACCGTCGCAGACGTCGTGGATTTGCGCAATCCGGAGAACCGTTCCATCGTCGCGTTGGGACTTCAAGCCCTCAATGACGGCTCTCACAAGCCCGGACTCTCCGCACTGCTGAGAATCGCAGGCGTGGAAGTGGGCGAACTCAGAAGCACAGACCTGGGATTCCGCATTGGGCCCCGCATCAACGCTGCCGGCCGCATGGCCTCTGCCACTTCCGTCGTGGAGCTTCTCAACGCCTCCAACCCCACGCGAGCCCGAGAAATCGCCGATGAGCTTGAGCAGATGAACAAAGAGCGCCGAAAGATTCAAGACCAGGTATTGGAAAAGGCTCTGAAGCAGGTTCCCGACCCAGCCCCACCTGTCATTCTGGTGGCCGGAGAGGAAGCCGACGGCTGGCACCGAGGCATCACGGGCATCGTGGCGGCGCGTATCCGGGACCGGTTTCACCGCCCTTGCGCTGTCGTTTCCCTAGGTCCCGATACCGGAGTCGCAAGCGTGCGCTCCACGCCGCAAGTCCATGCCGTTGAGATGCTGGATTCGGCTGCAGATCTCTTGGAGAAATACGGGGGGCACCCCGCAGCAGCTGGGTTTTCGCTGAAGAACGACCAACTCGAGCCCCTTCGAGAACAACTCTGTCGCGCCGCCCTGGAGCAGACCAACGGAGAGGTCCCCCCACCGGAACGACAAGCCGATCTGCGTCTGGAGGCTCACGAAATCAACCGGGCGCTCTTCGACGACCTCTCCAGGCTTGAGCCCTATGGAAAAGGCAACCCCTCTCCACGCATCTGGATTTCCGCAACCGAAATACGAGACCTCCGTATTCTCAAAGAAAAGCACATCAAAGCCCGGGTCGGGCCCGCCGGCCGCGGGCTCGACTGCCTCTGGTGGGGCAGCGCCGAACACTTTGAGAAGCTCAATCAAGCCAACCAGGTCGAGCTTATCGGGGCCCTGAGTATCAATCGGTGGCGAGGCCGAGAGACGCTGCAAATGACCATCGACGACGTGAGGTTGTCCTGATTCAGCGCGGAGTCATCCGCTCGACCAACTCGGCCAATGAAAGCACTTCCACTCCCGAGGGTGCATCCATCACAAAGGGCACCGGAGACACATCCAAGGTCTCCCAACTCTTGTACTCCAGCTCCAGCGACACCCCGCTTGAGCCAAACTCCAGCCGACTCGTCTCCGGCAAACCATTCTCGCCTGCGGTGTGCTCGAGCAGCACCAAGGGCTCTTCCGACTCGCTTTCCACTCGCGTCTGCAGAACCATGCCGGTATCCGCATCCAGCTCTACTCGAACCACAGCCCCGGAGAA
>JAYZDK010000057.1:0-10722 GCA_036337845.1 Myxococcota bacterium
CGATGGAGTTCGACACATGGACCAGGCCCATGGCGGGCAGTGGGAAGTCGGGGTGGGTCGCAATCGCGATGTGCAGCGGAGTGGCCAGAATGTGGGGCAGTGGCAGTGGCAGTGTATCGCTCTGAGGGAACCCACAGATACGTTGGTATTCGGAGACGTGTTGGGCATGGACGTTGCCCAACTCCACCCCAATGTGGGGAACGGTGTCTCCCTCACCGAGTCCCGGCTTACGGGTGGTCAGCGCTGAAAACCAGCTCATCTTCGGAGGAGATTCTAGACGCGTTACCCCGCTCATGGTGTGTTCGGCTCCCAAGGGTTGCTGTCTCGCCATCTCGCTGGCCACTTTGAGCCTCGATTGCCGGGGATTTCTTCTTGTTGGGGGCTGACCACGAAGTTCCCCACGTCGGAGAACGCGCGCTCTCCGTTTACGCGACCGGCAGCGCGGCGCATGGGCTTGAGGTGGCCTTGCGTCCGAATGGTAATGATCTCGTGAGGTCCGGGTCTGAGGTCTACCAAGGCGCCCTTCCGTGATTTGCTGAGGAGCTGCTCTTCGTTGCCGATGGGGTCGGTGATCGTCTTGGCCTTCAGCGTCCAGAGAAGCAGTGAGGTGGGGTCGCGGTCTTCAAAGCTCTCTGCAAGCAGGTCTTTGTATCCGTAGAACTGCTTTCCAATGTCGTTCTGGTTCACCGGGCCGGCCATGACGCACATACCGGCGAGAAGATCGCAATCATCCGGCAGGTCCACACAGCCCATCAGCTCACAGTACAGAGAGCTTCGGGCGGCACCTGCACCCAACGCGCGGACGGCGAGTTCCCAGTCGATGCCTTCTTCTTGGATTTCTTGTCGGGACAAGCCGCCGATATAGATGCGCTGCCCGGCCAGCGCAAAGGCTTTTCGGCCTCGATTGGCGTTTCTTGAGAACGCTTTGCCTGTGGGCAGGTCGGCCCATAGCGGTAGGCGTTCAATTAAGCGGTCCGTGATGGCGCCAAGCTGCTCTCGGATGGTTCGAAGCTTTTCCTTTCCGCCAGGGCGCAGTACGTCAATCCGGTCCAGGAGCAAGAGCTCCTTGGCCTTTTCTCGTTCGCAGCCTGTCCAGTGCTGGAAGGCATTGTAGGCGGCACGCCCTGCCATGACCGCAAACTCGTCGGTCACGTGCATGTCTTGTCGTTTTTGGTAGGCCGCTGGGGCCTTGTCTTCTTGATTGACTCCCGGCTGGATGCGCTCGCTGCGAAAGGCGAGGAGGTTTGCTCCGAGCTTTCTCCAGAGAGACTGGGGAAGACTAACGGGAGTAGGAGACCTCCCGACTTGTGCCACCAGTCCGATTCGCCAGCCATGGGAGCGCTCACTGGCGGTGAGCCCACAGAGGACTTCCAGCTTTTTGGTGACCTCTTGGTTGGCTATCCGTGCGGCGGGGTTCGAAAAGGGCCCTTGGAGAATCTGAGCTGTCCGGGTGCCCTGAGAGGCGATCAGGGCGGCACGCTCCATGCCATCTGCGAGGATTCCCAAGTGCAGGTGCTGGAGGTAGCCGATGGTTGGAATGTCATCGACATGGGCGAAACGCTTCTGGAGAGCCCTCCAAGGTACCGTCGCCAGACTCAAGAAGGGCGCGTGCCCGATAAAGGTGAGCAGCAGGGTGAACGGGGTGCGGTAGGGGCGAGTGAGCACGATGTGCGTGTACGCTGCGTTGTCCAGCACATCGCTTTCGAGGCCAACCAACTCACGTAGCAACTCAGCAGCTACCGTGGAGTCTTCTGGGCCCAGCGTGACCTGCCGATGCCCCTGGAAGTTTGTGGATTGTCTGGAGGTCATCACCCCCAGAGCAGATTCTTCGAACAGGTCTTGTTCGGTCACGCTCTCGGGTTCCAGAAAGGCTTCTGGGCGAGGCAGGCAGAGCAGGCAGAGCGCTTGTTGGGCTTCTTCTTGAGAGAGGCTTACTCGGGTGCGATAGCCCACAACAGACGGCGATATCAGCCGGCTTGGAAGGGTGTAGCGAGAGGGGCGCTCGCCTTCAGCGGGTGGGCACGCGTTGCGTTTAGCGCGCTGCTCGACAGGCGGTGGTGAGATGGGTTGAGCTACCAGTGACTTCTGAACCACGAAGAAGAGCTAACCGGAAGAGAGCGATGGAACATCGTAGAATCTCGGGAATGAAGGTTGGTGCACGCAGGCTGTGGGTGATCGGCTACAAATGAAGCTCTCTGGTTTCAACCCTATGAGTTTGCTGCTGCTCGCCATTGCGTTGGGCGTAGGGTTTCTGGGTGCGTTTGGACTGCGCTGGGTATCGGACGATGCGTTCATCTCCTTTCGGTATGCGCAGCACCTAGTGGAAGGCCACGGGCTGGTGTTCAACGTGGGAGAGCAGGTCGAGGGGTACACCAACTTTTCCTGGACGGTTCTTGTGGCGGCCGCCATGAAGCTCGGGTTGGAGCCGGTAAGGTTCACCTGGGTTCTCGGAATCGCTTGTTACCTCGGCTGCCTGGTGCTTCTCTGGCGGGTCTCTCTGAGAATGTCTGCGCAGCGTGAGGGCGGGGAACTTGTGGTTCCTGTGGCAGCGCTGGCCTGGGCGGTTCATCATCATGCCCAGGTTTTTGCCACAAGTGGCCTGGAGACGCCGCTCTTTGTGTTGCTTGTCACAGCGATAGGCGTGTTTGTGGTGGAGGCTCAGAGTCCCCGAGCCTGGGTTGCTGTGGGGGCGCTGGGGGCAGCGGCTTGTCTGACCCGGCCGGATGGAGGGCTGTACTACGGTCTGGCGGTAATCGCTGCGGGTCTTACTCGGGAGAACCGACGCAGCTCTCTGGTTGCTGTTCTGGTTCCAGGCTTGGGCGTGGGCTTGCCGTATGTGGCCTGGAAGCTCCAGTGGTTTGGAGAACTGCTTCCAAACACCTTCTACGCCAAGGCGGGCAGCGGGCCACGCTGGGCCGAGGGCGTTCACTACATGCTCATCTATGTGCAGATGTACTGGGTGGGCTTGGTGGGGGTGCTGGCGGCTCTGCTTCTTTGGGTGAGGGGTGAGCCCGGTGGAGCGGCATGGCGGGGAAGGCGTGGCGGCCGGTTTCTGGTGGCTGTGTTGGTTTCGACGTGCCTGTATGTGGGGCGTGTGGGTGGGGACTTCATGTTTGCGCGTTTTCTTGTGCCCGTGACCCCTTTGGCCTTCTTGGCTCTTGAGGCAGCAGTGGGGAGGTTGGAGTCTTTGTCCTTGCGCCGATTGGTGAGCGTGGCGGCGGTCTTGGGGGTGGCTTTGGCGCCGTATCCTGAGGCAATTTCAGACAATGAACCGGGCAGCGTGGGGCATGCGGGAGTTGTGGAGGAACGGGACTGGTATCCAGTAGAGTGGGTGGCCGAAGCGGGTCGGCAAGGGGAGGTGCTCTCCGAAATGCTCCAGGGGACACCCGCTCGCGTTGCCTTTCATGGAACCCAGGCGATGCTCGTCTACTACGGCCGGGTTCCCTATGCTCTGGAAGCCCATGTGGGCCTGACCGATCGTGCGCTGGCACGGATGCCCCCACCTGAAGGAGAGCGCGTGGGCCATGGGGTAAAAGCGGACCTCGCCTTGCTTCGACAGAGAGCCATTGACCTGCGTCTGGATTTTCGCCTGCAGCAGCCGGTGACGGAGCTGACCAAAGTAGACCTGGGGCAAGGGGTTACCGGCCGCATCCTGACCTATCGCAATGAGGTCATGGACGTTCTTCGGGCGCGAGGGGCTCAGTTCATACACTTCCCTTCCTTTCTGGATGCCTACATCGCAGAAATGGACGAAATGGATGATTCGAAAGTCCAGAAGGAATACGCGTCTTTCTCGGCATACTATTTTGAGCACAACGATGACTCAGCGCGTCAACAAGCGTTTGAGAGCCGGTTGAACGGGATCTGAACCAGGGAGCAGACATGGCAGGAGGCAGTACCAAGGCGGTGTACACCGCCATCGTAGGAAACGGGTTTCTGACGGTCGTGAAGTTCGGGGGCTTCTTTGTCAGTGGCTCGGCGGCTCTGTTAGCCGAGGGCATTCACTCCCTGGCGGATGTGAGCAACCAATCGCTCTTAGCGCTGGGCATCCATCGATCCGCACAACCTGCGAATGAGGAGCATCCTTACGGCTACAGCCAGGAACTCTTCATCTGGGCACTCATTTCAGCGGTGGGGATCTTCTTCTTGGGCTGTGGTCTGACGGTCTACCATGGGGTCCAGTCGCTCCTGCATCCACATGTGGTTGAAAGCCAATGGATTGGGCTTGGGGTACTGACCCTTTCGGCGATTGTGGAAGCCTGGACTCTGTATGTGGCCTGGGCGGCGGTGTCTGAATCCGCCAAGTCATTGGATATGAGCCTTGTTCAATATGTGCGAGAGGGGCCCGACCCGATGGGAGTGGCGGTGCTCCTGGAGGATGCGGCCGCAGAGCTTGGGGTGCTCATTGCGCTGACCTGTCTTGGGTTGAGTGTGTGGACCGGAGATCCCATGTGGGACGGGCTGGGTTCACTGCTTATTGGCATCTTGTTGGGCCTCATTGCGCTGTTTCTGATTGTCCGCAATAAGAATGCGCTCGTGGGACGAAACATCTCGCGCGAGCAACACCGCATCATCTTGGAGCTGTTGGATGCGGATGATGCGGTGGAGGCGGTACATGATGTGAAGGCCACCGTTTTGGGGGCGGGTTCTTTTCGCTTCAAGGCAGAGCTTGATTTCGATGGGGCCGTGGTGATGAAACACTACCTCGCTCAGCTCTCCGAGGAAGAGCGCAGTCGACTCAACCAGGAGTTGGGTGCCGGAGACGATGGGACCTATGGTGAGTTGGGGGAGTCTTTTGTGACTGCGCTGGGCCTTGAAATCGATCGGATTGAGTCAGACATCCGAACGCTTCTTCCGGAGGCCAAGCACCTCGACCTGGAAGTGCATTGACCTATCGGGTCGCTGTGAAGTCCCCGCTGTAGAGGATGTCGAGGACGACACCTCCCACATCTACGTCTACCTGGTTCTCGGGAACGGAACCCGCCATGCTCTGTGCCGTGGCAAAGGTGGCACCCCATGCAGTGGTTTCGCCTTCCATCACAAAGTTACCCGCGATGGCGTTGGTTTCTGTGAACGTGCCATCCAGGGTTCCGGAGAGGGTGGGCCAGAAGTTGTAGAAGGGCCCATCGGTGGTGAACGTGCATGCCCATGTTCCGGCCACCGGTGGAAAGGCCGTGGAATCGACGGTGAGCTCGATGGTACCCGTGCAGGAGTCTTCCGCCCAGAGCACCTGGCGCTCAGAGATATCGAACACCACAGGGCCTGTGTAGAAGCCGTCGTAGTTCGGGGGCTCCGAGGTGTCTCCGGTGTCCCCGGTGTCGGTTGGTTCGCCAGTATCCACGGGGCCCTCGACGGCTTCAATCTGTACATAAGCGGGGTTGGAGTTGTCGATACCATCGGACACGACCAGGGCGACGGTGTAGGTGCCCTCAAGGTCTGCGAGGAAGGTGGGGTTCGCGGTGTCGGCACCCTCCAGAGTAGCGACGCTTCCATCCGGCACGAACTGGAACGACCAGCTCCAGTCCAGTGTAGAGCCCTCGGGGTCCATGGATTCACTTCCGTCCAGGGTCACGGTGTCGGTGACGCTAACCGTTGTATCTGTGCCTGCATTGGCGATGGGCAACTCGTTGGTGGGTGCATCTCCGGTGGTGCGAAAGGTCGAGCGAATCTCTGCGAGGAGGTTGTTGCCCTCACTGGAGGCTACAGCTTCTCCGAGTACCAGGACGTAGTTCGATGCCAGCGAAAGTGGCTCGGTGGGGTCCAGAAGAACCGCTTGGCTGTCGGGTACATAGGTCAGGTCGGCTGCTACCTTTTCTTCGGCTTCATCCAGGAGGTATACCGAGCCCTCGTTGATGGAGTTGGCCCGCAACGGCTGGGTGAATGTAGCGGAAACCACCGCATCCAGAGCGACTCCGGTTGAGCCGCCCGATGGGGAGATGTTTACGATGGCGAGCACCGGTTGCACCACTCTGGGTGATGAGCAAGCCAACAGGGTGGTGGCGGTCAACAGGAATGACAATCGCGGAATGTTCATGGAATTCGCCTAGAATGAGACCAGGTAGGCGAGCTCGAGACGCAGGACTCCAAGTCCTTCTTTTGCGGTCTCTCCCTCGGGATCAAGCAAACCAAAGTTCTTACGTCCCCCTTGCCAGCCCAGCGATGCCAGGCCCAAGCCAGGGCCGGCGGGCATGGCGGCCCCCAACGCTGCTCGGCTGGAGCCGGCAAATCCACGGCTGCCCGCATTTCCTTCTACGCGACGGGTAAAGGCTGCACCGGCACCGAGTGTTGCAAAGGGGCGCACAGGGCCGAGCTCCAGGGGAAGCTCGTAGCGGAGGTCGAACAAAAGGGGCACCACGTCGGTGCGGTAGCTCACATCAATCGTGACAGGCCCGGCGTAGGGGTCTTGCCAGTACAACTCCTCGTTGACTTTGAGGGCGTACCAGCTCAGTCCTACCTGAAGGTGCATGGCGCCCCACTCAGGCTTCCAGGCATCCCAGAGCAGGGGGAAGAGCTCCACACTGGACAGGATGCCCACGTAGGGGCTGACTTGGGTGCCTTGAGCCGGTGCGCCCGCACCAAGCTGGGGGCCAACCTGTATGGCTCGCATGGACTGGGAGACTCGGGCCTTGAGCGTTGGCGGAGGCGGTGGGGGAACGGGTGCGGGGGGCTCGGTTACCGCAGGCTCTTCGGCGGCCTCGTCGACGGGGGAAGCGGCAGAGAGAATGGGTTTCTCCTCGACCTCCTCTTCGGGCTCTTCCTCCTCAAAGATGGACACCGCCAGTTGGTCTTCAGCCTCCCACATCTCTGGGTTCTCTTCGGCGGGAGACTCGGTGGTTTGGGTAGGCTCAGGAGGAGGTACCGCCGTTGAATGGGCGCTCTGGAGGAGCGCGTCCCCGGGTTCTGGCTCCACCGCACGTATGAGCAGGCCAGGCCCGCCGGTGGGTGCCTTGAGCACGAGCGTGCTGCATTGGGCCGGGATTTCTACCAGCAATGTGTCCGCCAGGATTGGAAAACTTCCAGCGGCTGTATCCACGGTGCCCATGGGGGTCAGTCTGGGGCGAAGCACCAGGTCGGTGACATTCCATCCGTCGGCGAGGACAGGGAGCTTCAGGTAAGGGCCATAGATCCAGGGTTGGTCCGGAGGGCGCGTACTTCTGGCCCAGATGACCACCTTGCTTGGGCCGGTGAAGGCGTACTCAAGCTCGGAGCCGGGATCGACCGGGTAATAGATGGCTTCACTGCCATCCTGTTCGGACACGCGAAAGTGCCCGGGCCCGTTTAGTGGAACGAGCTCGGTCGGGGTGGCGTTCGCCTGAGAACTGGCCAGAACCAATCCCAGAACAACCGGTGCCATCCAACGCACGCCGTACTGTACCTCTGAGAGAAGGCTTTGGGCCACCTTGGAACTAAGCCTCGTCTCGGGGGGCTTGCAGTTCAGCTTTATCAGTCGCCTCAGCAGGGTTTTTTCGGCTGGGCAGATACCGGGCGACGATGGGCGTCAGAATGGCGGTCAGCGCAATGCGTGCTGGCTGGGTGATCTTGGCGGCCACCCAGGAAGCAAACAAGGCTCCACCGGTGCCTGAGGCGCCTTCCAGGGGGAGCCCCAATAGGAAGGCGGTATAGAAGCCTGCGAGCACCGTTGCGAACAGGGCAAGGTAGACCCCCATTGCAATGGGCCCGTATTCTGCGATCAGAAGCTTCAGTTTTTTTACGGCGCTGGGTTTCTTGGACATGGGGGCGGCTTAACCCGTGCTCCTCAGAAGTCGGTATGGGTGGTTATTCCCAATCGGTGAGCCAGCCGTCCATTCCTCCATTTTTTGTGTTTCTGTTTGCGGTTCTTGTGCTCTCGGTGGCCGCAGGACTCTATGCGTACGTAGGGTGGGGACTGGGCATAGGCCATGAGCGAGATGCCTGGGTGTATTGGGGGTTGGGTTTGCAGTTCGCGAGCCTACCCTGGGTGTTTGTGCTCTCGAGGTATGGGCGCAGGAACCGGTGGGTCGTGGGGCTTTATTGGTGCGCCTACCTTGGGTTGGGGTTGGTGTGGCTGCTGTCCTTGGGTTTTCTGGTGCGGGATGCGCTGGTCTGGATCCTGGCCGAATCAGGAGGCAGTTTCTACTGGGTGACTGGTGTGGGGGCCGGGCAGTCGACGCTCTTGGTTGCTGTGACGGTTGTGCTGTTGGGCATGCGGGGGGTCTACAACGTGAGTCACACCCCGAAAGTGCGACGTACGTCGATTGAGTGTCTAGCACTTGCGCCGGGCCTGGAGGGGTTTCGGGTGGTTCAGATCACGGACTTGCACGTGGGCCAGACCCTAGGCGCCGAGTGGCTCAAAGGTGTGGTGGCGTCGGTCAACGCGCAAGACCCGGACATTGTGGTCATTACCGGGGACCTCGTAGAGGGGGTGGTGGGAGAGATTGGAGGCCTGGTCTCGGGGCTTGCAGATCTTCATGCCAGGCACGGTGTGTTCTTCGTGACCGGCAATCACGAGTACTACTATGGGGCCGCTGCATGGATGGCCGAGGTGGAGCGGCTGGGCATTGAGGTGCTGCTCAACACTCACACCGTGATCGAACGAGGCAACGCTCGGCTGCTTGTGGCGGGGGTGGCCGACTGGGATGCGGCCCGTTTCAGCCCCGAACAGGCAAGCGACCCGGTGGGTGCACTGCAGGGGGCGCCGGCGGTGGACTTCAAGCTTCTACTGGCCCATCAGCCACGGACTGCGCCGGTAGCGTCCAAGGCCGGGTATGACCTGCAGATCTCCGGACACACCCATGGAGGCCAGATTTTCCCGTTTCACCTTCTGGTGCCGATGCAGCAGCCCTTTCGGCAGGGCCTACACCGGGTTGGGGGCATGCAGATCTATGTGAGTCGGGGCACTGGATACTGGGGGCCTCCGATTCGCCTGGGGGCGCCTGCAGAGATCAGCGTGTTGGAGTTGACAAGAGTGTAGGTGGCAGGTGAGGTATGAGTTCGCTTGCATCGTGGGCCTGGGTGTGTTTCGATCCGGCCCCCCACTGAAAATTTTGGAGTCCTGCCATGTCCGGTCGTTTGTCACTTGTCGCTACGCTTGGTCTTGCGTTTCTCATCAATGGTTGTTCTGAACCGGAAGACACCGGGAATATCGGCAAGTCCGATCCAATCTCGGATGCGGATGCCGATGGGTTCACGGTTGAAGACGGAGACTGTGATGACGCCGACGCTGCCATCTATCCGGGGGCGGAGGACACCTGGTATGACGGCATTGACAGCGACTGCGGTTTTGACTCCGACTACGACGCCGACCTCGATGGGTTTGACAGCAGTGCCGAGAAGGATGGTGGCGAGGACTGTGATGATACCGATGACACGGTGAACCCAGACGCAGAGGATGCCTGGTACGACGGGGTGGACTCGGACTGTGATGGAGCCTCGGATTTCGATGCCGATGGGGATGGCCACGACAGCGCGGACTACGATGGCGATGACTGCGACGACAACGATGCAGCCTTTAGCCCGAGCGTGGATGAAATCTGGTACGACGGAATCGACCAGGACTGCGATGGGGCGAACGACAACGATGCCGATGGCGATGGCTATGAGTCCATCGACCATGGAGGTATCGATTGTGATGACTCCGCGAGCGATGTCTACCCCACAGCACCGGAGGTCTGGTACGACGGAATCGACCAGGACTGCTACCCCGACAATGACGATGATGCCGATGGCGATGGATACGCGAGCGCTGACCAGGGTGGCACGGACTGCGACGACGCGGACGCCACGGTCAACACCGATGCGGTAGAGGTGTGGTACGACAACGTCGACCAGGACTGCGACGCGGGCTCGGACTTTGATGCCGATGGCGATGGGTTCGACAGCTCGGACTTTTCAGGAACCGACTGCAACGATGCTCTGGACACCATCAACCCCAATGCGGTGGAAGTGTGTGACGCTGGAGTGGACAACAACTGTGATGGCAATGCAGATGATGCAGACGCCAACCTGGATGCCACCTCGACCAGCACCTTCTATGCGGACACGGACAACGACGGCTTTGGAGATGCGAACTCCACGGACGAGGCGTGTGAGGCGCCCAGTGGCTACGTGGCGGACAACACCGACTGTAACGACACGAGCAACCTCTACAATCCAAATGCGGCGGAAACGGATTGCAACGACCCTGAGGACTACAACTGTGATGGAGCGACAGGGTATACGGATGCAGACAGCGATGGGTTCTCCGCCTGTGCGGAGTGTGACGACACGGACCCGTTGGTCAATGCGAATGCCGCAGAGGTATGCGATGGAATCGACAACGACTGCGATGGAACGGTCGACCTCGCTTCGAACCTTGACTACCTTGGGTTCGTTTACTACCAGGATGCCGACTGTGATTTAGAAGGTGATTTGGCCAACCCGGTGCTAGATTGCTCGCAGTCACCTCCGCCCCAGAACGGCTCGATTTGTTACGTCTCGAACCACGACGACTGTGATGATGCCAACCCTAATGTGAATACGGGCGCCACCGAGGTTTGCGATCAACTCGACGTGGACGAGGACTGCGACAACGGTGCCGATGACCAAGACCCAGACGGTTCGCCAAGCACCACCGACTACTACACGGACACGGATGGGGACGGCTACGGAGACGATCAAGAGTCGACCGGTGTGCCCTACTGCGATCCACCTAGCGGGGTCGCGGACAACAACGATGATTGTGATGACACCACAGATTTGGTGAGC
>JAYZDK010000058.1:0-16793 GCA_036337845.1 Myxococcota bacterium
CGAGTTGGCCAACACACAATGGGAACCCACAACCCCATCATGTCCCACATGAGCGTGCGTCATAAACAGGTTGTGGTCTCCAATGCGCGTGATGCCTCCCCCTGAGGCCGTCCCACGACTGACCGTCACGTACTCCCGGAACACATTGTGGGAGCCCACCTCCAAAGCCGTGGCCTCTCCCTCGTACCGGCGATCCTGCGGGTCCCCTCCCAGGCATGCAAACGCATGGATACGGCAGCCTTTGCCAATGGTGGTTGGCCCATAAACCACGGCATGGGCATCCACCACCACACCATCTTCCAAGGTCACATTCGGGCCGATAATGGCATACGCCCCAACCTCCACATCCCCTAGCGTTGCAGCCTTGTCTACGATCGCTGTCTTGTGGATACCCATGTGTCCTCCTGGCAAGCTGACTCCGGATAGCCTACAAGAACCACCCAGGCAGCGGAACAATCAACTACCGCAGTACGAGGCTCCATGCCATGGCCACCCTTGGACTCAGACGTTTCATCCGCAGCCGATTGAGCCCCCAGAAGACCTCTGGAGAGCCTGCAGCGGTGGGATTTCCCGATCCCCCGATTGAGGGGAAAAGTTGTGTATTGGTGGTACTGGATAGCTGCCGATACGACGCCCTCGTCCAGGCCAACTCCAAATGTCTGGCCTCCCTTGGCGACATCCAGCGGCGTTGGTCCTATGCCTCGTGGACTGCCCCATCGCATCACAACATGCTCATGGGCTTACTACCCCACGCCAGCCCCAGCCAAACCCTGGCGTCAACCGTGTACCGCGAAGAGCTCCAACGCTGGGGGGAGCGTCTCGGTCTTCCAGACTTGGGGATCGGGGGCATGCTGCCTGGCCTGTGGCTGCCCGATTTCTTGCGTGACACCCTGGGATACCGGACCACAGGCTTGGTGTCGATGCCCGTGCTTCACCCACACACCCCGATAAACCGGGGCTTCGATACCTACAAACTGATGCCCAGCCACAACGACATGAGCGCCATGTTGGACGAACTTCGATTCTTCGTAGAACGGCCGGGGTTCGCACTCCTCAATGTCGGAGAAACCCACTACCCCTACGCACCCACGGGTGAAGCCGAACTGGACCTGCCCAGAATATCGGGGCTCCGGGGCACCATTCGAGACATGGACCAGCGCCTCAGGGACGGCAACGCCGTATCTGCTGAGGAAGGGGACGCCTTTTTTGATGCGGCGCAGCTCAAACGTCTTCAGGCCAGGCAAGTGGACGCCGTCCGGAGCCTAGAGCCCCTTTTCGAAGCCTTGTTCGATCTGGTGCCCCCTGGCACGTGGATTACCGTCACCGCCGACCACGGGGAGCTATTCGGGGAGGCCGGCTATTTCGGCCACGGACCGATTCGACACGACAAAGTGCATGAGGTGCCACTGATTGAAGGCCGTATTCGGTAAGCGGCCACCTACTCCTCTTCCAGTGCCTCCACCCGAGCTTCAAGGTCGGAAACGGAACGCAGCACTCCGGACAGCTCTCGCGCGGCAACTCGTTCACGCAGCCAATCCCCGTGCGCCCGGGCAGGCACTCCTGAGACCCGGCCCTTGTCCTCAACATCCTTGGCGATCATCGAGTGAGCACCCACACGAACTTCGTCCCCGACTCGCAAATGTCCCAAAACACTGACTCGCGCCGCCAAAGTCACCGCCCTGCCCAGTCGAGCCGAACCCGCCACGCCGGAGTATGCCACCATCAGGTTGGCCGGCCCGACCACAGCCCCGTGTCCAACCTGACAGAGGTTATCCAGCCGAGCCCCTCGCCCCACACGGGTCTCCCCCAGCGCAGCACGGTCTACACAACTGTTGGCACCAATCTCAACGTCATCTTCTATGACCACTGTTCCCACCTGGGGAATCTTCGTCGGCAAATGTGAGTCCGGAACAAAGCCAAACCCCTCCGAACCCACGACCGCACCGGGGTTCAGCCAGACCCCGTCACCCAACGTACAGCCATCCATCACTACCGCTGTTGGCATTACCCGACAGTTGTTCCCCACAATCGCATTGGAGCCCACAAAGGCACCGGCTTGAATCCAACTGCCGGAACCAACTCGAGCCCCCGACCCGATGGTGGCAAATGGCTCCACACACACACCCTCCCCCAATACTGCATCTTCCGCAATCGATGCGCGCTCATCGACTTTGGGCAATGGCCAGGCTTGCGGATGAAAGCGAGCCAACGCCAGCGCAAACGCCTTGTATGGGTTTTCTACCCGAATCACCCGGTGATTCTTCCCATCTACACCAGGACCCAACAACACCGCCCCCGCCCGGGTACGGTCCAGGTGTCGGGCATATTTCGAATTCGCGAGAAAGCTCAAATCCTGAGGCCCGGCTTCCTCCAGGCCGCGTACCCCCGATATGAGGAGATCCGCCTCGCCTTCAACTTCTCCACCCAGCGCCTCGGCCAACTCGTCGAGCCGAAACTGAATCACTTGCTACCGCTATTGTACTGAGCCACGACCTTAGCCGTAATATCCATTGCGGGCGCTGAATAGAGCACAGCTCCCTGCGATGCCTCCAGGACAAGGTCGTACCCACTGGCCTTCGCCACAGTTTCCGCGTGGGTCTTGAGCTTCCCAACCAGGGACTCCATGACTTGCACGTAGGCTTGCTGCATTTCTGCATCGACACGCATGTACGCCTGCTGGTAGGCCATCTGAGCCTCCCCGAGGCGCTGCTGGTAGTCCTGACGGGCCGAATCCGTAATGACCGCTGATTTCGCCTGGTATTCCTGCTGAAGAGACACGATCTGCGCCTCCATTTGCTCAATCTCGGCCTTCTTTCCCTTGAACATGGTTTCGAGCCGGTCTTGAGCGGCCTTACCATCCGAGATTTGTTCCAGCGCTTTACTGAAATCCACAACGGCAATCTTGGTCTCCGCCGCCCAGGAGAGCGAAGGAATCAAAAGGACAAGAAATGCGAACAGGACAGGCAGTCTCAAAGACATACGGGCTACTCCTAAATCAGGCCGAGGCGATAGCACGACCCCCAACCCTGTGCCAGTCGTCCACACTCTTGAATGAGAGGTGATACAAGGCGGCATGGTCGTCTCGCTACTTCTCGTCGGCGCCGGACTTGCCGCACTTCTTGTCGGTGGAACCGCTGTGGTTTCCCGTAGTGTGAGCCTAGCGCATCGTCTGGGAATTAGCGCTGCTGTCATTGGACTGACCGTCGTGGCCTTTGGGACATCTGCTCCGGAAATGGCCGTCAGTGTGCTGGCCAGCGTGCAGGGCAACCCCGGAATCGTCGTAGGCAATGTATTTGGTAGCAACATCTTCAATATCCTTGTCGCTATTGGAGCCGCTGCTTGTATTGCTCCGGTAGTTCTGGAGCCGGCTGTCCTCCGCAGAGAAGTCCCCATCTGCATCGCTGCAAACCTGGTCGTCCTCGTGTTTGCAATCACCGGAGGTCGAATCAATACCTGGGAAGGCTTCGATCTGGTCGTCGCCCTATTCATCTTTCTGATCTGGTGCGTACGCAAAGCCAAGAAGAACCCTGAAGAGCCCTCAGAATCAGACTCGGAACGAGCCCCTCTCGCCGCCATCCTATTCACCGTCGGCACCACGCTCGTTCTGTCCCAAACAGACAGTGGCTGGGACTGGGGCATCGCGGGGCTCCTGATTGGAACCATTCTCGTGTGGCTCTTAGAGCCCGACCCCCAAAGCGAACAACCGCCGTTGTCAGCAACACTCTGGCTCTATTTGGCCGCGGCCATCAGCATCCTCATCACGGGGGCCGAATTGCTCGTTCGCGGCGCCACCGACATCGGGGTCAGCCTCGGAATCAGCGAGCCCGTCATCGGTTTGACTGTGGTAGCCATTGGAACCTCTGCTCCAGAACTGGCCACCAGTATCGTAGCCGCCAAACGAGGGGAACTCGGCCTGGCTGTTGGAAATGCGCTGGGTTCGAACTTGTTCAATCTGCTTGGCGTACTCGGGCTGGCCGCACTGGTCCGAGCTGTTCCCGTTGAGCTCCGTTTTGTGACCATAGACGGATGGCTCGCCCTGGGCTCCGTGGTTCTCCTGCCAATCATGGCCCGTCGAGCCGGTGTGTTGGAGCGCCGCCACGGGACACTCATGGTTGGATTATGGCTGGCCTACACCCTCAGCCTGGTGGTAATCGCCCTCACCTAATGGGGTGGAGGCACGCGTCGAATCTGGCGCGGGTCCGGGGGTACTGGAACCAACTCCATTTCTCCAATGAGCACCGATGGAGCCTCCATCCAAATGGGCATGCCATGCTCCATGGCCGCGGGCATCTGCCCATTGTCCCAGGCAGAATACACGGTGCCTGAAACCAGTGGGCCTGCCCCAAGCACATCGCGAAGGACCCATCGGTTGACCCCCGAGAACGCGCCACCGCGAAACGCTTCTTCCCTCCCATCCGCATACCGACGAATCACCTCGACTGGCAGAGGAAGCATCACAGTGTCTTCCTCGTCCCTCCATACCCGTGGTGCTGCGTCATCAAGCTCCCGAACCGCATCATCCTGGAACCTGCGAACCACCAATACATACTCCCGGCCATACGCTCGAGAAGCCCTAACGGCCTTTCGCCTCAGAGCTTGAGGCCGCAGGATCCCATCCGGTGAAATCTCCACCTGTGACATCCGCCCCTCCAAGCGACGACCGAGCGCCCCTCGGGCATGTCCATTGGAACGTTGGTCCGCTCGAGGAATGCGGCTCATCACCAGGCCTCTCACAATGCCATCATTCACAAGCTCCACAGCTTCAGCCGAGGTTCCCTCAGCATCATGCGTGAAGCTGCCCAGTTGATCGGGATGAGCGGTCGGGTCATCGACCACCCGCCATCCAGCAGGCAGAACCCGCCGGCCCAGGCGTGCCCCACTGGCTCCGGACGGCGAAAACATGCCTTGGCCCATGTCCCCGAGCCAGGTCTCAAATGGCAAGACTTCCGGGCTCCCCTCCAGTTGACCAAACAACACGGAGCGAAAGAGTTCGAGCGCAGCCTCATCCTCAAACAACACCGGCCCAACGTATTCCTCTTCAAATCGTGGGAGCCCGGTACGCATGGAGAGCTCATCGCCCAGCCCAGTCACCTCGGCCTTCAAGGCGTTCAGATCTGGCAGTCCTGCGTACTCCGGGACCGACCAGGTGCGATGGTCCGTCAGCAACATGCCATCTGCTGCGCGCACATGGCCAGCCGCCCTCAGGCGAACCCCACCGGCTGGGCTGATGACATCGGTTCCGAGTGTATCCACGACCTGCACCGTACCGTCGCCCGCGACCACATCAACTTGCCCCAACTCCAGGCCTTCAACACCGGAGAACACTGCGGAAAGCTCTTCAGCCAGGGTAATCACCATTGGGAGTTCTGCCACTCCCGTCTCAAGAGCGCCTGAAGGGCCTGGCGACCGATACACCGTCGGCTCCCGAACCTCGAAGTCCCCCGGATGCTCCGGCGGTGGCTGAAACACCGCTTCTTTGCGAGCATACTGCTCAACAGCGTTCTTGTAAGCTTGGTCGGCCATCGACCAGGTAAGGCGGCGTACCACAGCCGAATCGGCTTCCACGGGAAGCCTAGAGCGAACACGCCCTGTTTCCCACCCTCCAAAGCCCGTATTGTCGAATGCGGCGTCACCAACCCGAACTTCGACAGCGGCCTGGCGAAACGGTGTTGTACGTAGCACTTCCAAACTGCCCATAGAAGCCGAGGCAAACACACGGTCCAACTTCAGTAAATGGCCTCGTAAATAGTAGACACTCGGCGCTCCAGGCAGGGCCAGCATTGCCTGCGCTCGCTTCAGTTCTTCCAGTAGTGCTGCTCCAAGTTCCTCCCCCTCAGAACCCTCCGGCCGTTCCAAGAGCGGTGGCCGGGTCTCAGACTTTTCCTTTCTCTGAATCTCCAGGTGAGAAAACAACATGTCGGGCGAGACTGCACTCACAGGCACCCAGCCACTTTCCGCACCACAAGTGCCATTGAATACCCCCGCCATATCCCCAAACCCAACCAGGCTTTCAAAAGCCGCCAGGGGTGTTCCCACCAGGTCAATGCCTCGAACGCGCTCATCCGGCCGACCATCCACCCAGACCCGCCAAGAGTTGTGTGTACGAACATTGAAGGCATTCGGCGTCACACGCCCAGTCGCAGTAAATCCTCCCTCAATACCGTCTACCAGCAGCCCGAACTCCAAGCCTTGCGCTTGAGCCATTTCGCGTAGTTTCGCTCGAAGCTCCTGTCTGGGCTCCCCACCCTCGACATGGACCACCAGGTTGCCCATGCGCGGCAGCGGTGCACTTCCTGGGCTCCGTCGTCCATGCCCTGAGGACTGGGGGAACCCTTCTATTGGGGAGCGATTCATGAGAAACCCACGCAGCACCCCATCTTCAACCAGAATCGTGCGCTCCGCAGCCACTCCTTCGTGGTCGAAATCATAGTGCCCGTTCAGATCCACACCCGAGAACTTCTCCAGCGTCGGATCATCCACAATCCCAACGGTATCCGGGAGAATGGACTCACCCAGTCGGTCCAAAAAGGTCTTTCCCTCCCAGTCCCTCTTTTGCCGATGCCCCTCCAGCCGATGCCCCAACACCTCGTGAAAGAACACCCCAGCCGCTTCTCCTGAGAGGAGCACGGGCCCAGACCATGGCTCACCACGGGGGGCTTGGAGTTTTGAACGCAGTTCCTCCACAAGCGCCTCCGCCTCCAGAAGAAGTTCTTCTCTTCCGGGAAAACCGGACGCTTCATGGGCGTGGTACCGCCTCGTGGCGGACACCTGATCTCCATCCTCCACGGTCGCGGTAGCCGAAAGAACCAGGGCGAAATCAAGGCGCCCGTGCACAAGACCTGCCCCCTCGGTATCCACAAATACGGTTTCCGTACGTTTAGCCGAAAGACTCACTCCTGAGGACTCCACAGCGGAATCCGAATCCAGCACGGTACTCACTTGCAGCAACAATGCTTCCCAAGCCGCGGTGTCCAGCTTCAACTGCGGCGTTTCCACAACCTGGCTCCGAGGTACGGTCTGCGAAAAGTCAGGCGCTGGATGCTCTTCGGCCACCTTCACATTCCGCTCGGCCTCCACCAGTACAATCACTTCCGCCGCATCCCGATACCGCCGCTCGATTTCTTTCCAAACCGACTGACGAATCGCTGTCTCTGGAGACGCACCCCAAGCCACTTCAATGGGGCCTCGGTTCTCCCCTCGCCAACTGCTTGAACCCCGCAGTGGATGGGTACTATCGAGCTCAGGCGTGCCCACCCGGAGATCGACGTCCAGATAGCGTGTTGTCCAGGCGTCCTTCTTGTCGAGTACTCCAGCCCTGGCCGCGAGACTTCGGCGCTCATGGGTTTCCAGTGACACCGCAGCGTAGTGCACGCCGGGCTTCTCTGAGGCCAGGGCCTCCACAGCCCGACCAAGTTCCTCGGTCAATACCTCCTGGAGTGGAACCCCAAACGCCGACGAACAGAAAAGAAGAAGCGCGACCACGGAATCAGAAAAAGGAGCCGATGGAAAAGTCGAACACTCTTGGCTTCTCGTCTGGGTAGGGATTCACAGGGAATCCAAGCTCGAAACGAAGCGGCCCAATCGGGGAAAACCAGCGCACCCCCGCACCATAGGCCATCCGAATCTCATCCACCTGAATACCACCGTCTCCCCAAGGATCCCCAAATGCGTTGCCCGCATCGAAGAAGACCACGCCCGAGATACCTGCAGCAGCCACAATGGGGATCTCCACTTCCAGGTTGTTGACCCAGGTTTGCGTTCCACCAATGATCAAACGGTCGTCGGGCCGCAGTGGATCCTCGGTGCCCAAGCTCCGCACAGTCGGGCCGAGGCTATACCAATTGTATCCCCGGATGGAGTTGATCCCGCCAGCCCGATAGCGATGTACATAGGGCACCACCGAACCGTCCGTAGATTGAATCTGCCCCAGGGTAGAGTTCAGCCGCAGTATGAACCGCTCCTTCTCCGTGACCGGCCGGTACAGCCGGAGATTGGCCTTGTTTTCCCAAAGGTTGAATTCCCCTCCGAGGAAAGGCGCAAGCTCGCCGCCCCCTGTCGGCAGGCCTCCGGAAAGCGTGGTCGAAAGCGATGCAAACAATCCACGTGTAGGCTTGATGCGGTTGTTCCGCTTGTCGACATAGAGGTTGAAGCCTGCCGAAGAG
Source organism: Myxococcota bacterium (assembly GCA_036337845.1). Taxonomy (GTDB): domain Bacteria; phylum Myxococcota_A; class UBA796; order UBA796; family CAJQPC01; genus JAYZDK01. The sequence continues at coordinate 8,163 of JAYZDK010000058.1, forward strand.
GTCAGCCCGTTCCGATATAGCTGCCCGCCCAACAAGTGCTTCTGGTAGGGCGTAATCGAGGTGAGCCCGACATCTTCGAGTGTGTAGTTCACGGTCAGTCGAACATCTTCACGTTCATCGATGTACCGACCCACTGCCAGCCCGCCCCCGCGGGTGTACTGCTCGGTGCTCATGGCGCCGAGATACTCCTGCTCGATGGAATACGCATCCAGCTTAAGAGTCCAGCGTGAGTCCAGAAAATGGGGATCCGCGAATGAAAGGTTGCCCTGTTGTCGGATCGACGACCAGTTCACCGCGGCACTCATCACATAGCCCAAGCCCATGAAGTTGTTCTTGGAGATGTTCCCCGTAAACATGAAGTTCTCATAGGAAGACAGTCCGGCCCCCACTGAGAACGAGCCGGTGGGTTGCTCCACCACATCGACATGGACATCGAGCACCTCAGGCTGAGCCGATCGAGGTGTCGTGATGCGTACTTCCTCGAAAAACCCGAGACGCTCCAATCGAGCACGGGCTTCCTTCAGCGCCGAGCCATCGTAAATGGACCCTTCGAACAAAGGAATCTCACGACGCACCACCTGGTCCCAGGTCGGGTCGTTTCCGCTGATGTGAATACGACCAATCCGAACCTTCTGCCCCTTTGAGATATCAAAGGTCAAATCGACCGTGCCATCCTCCGGGTGGGTCTCCGTGAGCGGAACAACATTGGCAAATGCATACCCCTCCGTACCGTACAAGTCCGTGATGGTCTGCATGACGGACTGAACCTTGGTCAGCTGGAAAACCTCGTCCGCCTCAAGTTCCACCCCTGTCTGCTCCAAGTGAAACCAACGCTCCAAGAGCGATAGGCTCTCTCCATTGTTGGCCGCATGAACCTCGTCGACGCTGGCACCGGCCACAATCTGCATCACGGAGTCTTGAGTCAACCCCTCCTCTTCCACCCAGTCACCACGAGCCGCAAGGTTTCCAAGGCGGTACTGATTGCCTTCCTCGACGTGAATGGTGATGAAAATGTAGCGCTTATCCGGCGAAAGGTAGACCTTGGGTTCGTCCACCCGTACGTCCACAAACCCCTCTTCCAGAAATACGGAACGCACCACGTAGAGGTCGTTGTCCAAATCCTCTTTTCGGAACGTGCCCGAACCTGTCAACCAGGGCGCAAAACCCCCGGCCCGGGTCTGCATATACCGAAGGATCTTCCGATCCGGAACTTCCTCATTTCCTGTGATATCAATCGATTGGATGACAACCTTTCGGTTTTCCGTGATGTCGAACACCAACTCCACGAAGTCCTCGTCCACCTCCCGAACCACAGGGTCGACCTCGGCTAGGAAGTACCCCTTTTCCAGGTAGAGGTCTCGAATCCGCTGCTGATTCAGCGCCACCTCGGAATCATTGAAAACACTGAACGCATCGAGGTCGATGACCTCTCGAATATCCGTTTCGTCCAGCTTCTTGTTTCCTTGAATGACCACCGAACGAATCGCGGGATTCTCCTCCACGAGAAAGGTGACCACCAGGCCATCACTGGCATCCGCACTCTTGGCATCCACCTGAACATCTCGGAAAAAGCCCGTGGCGTAGACCGCATCGATATCCCGACGAATACGTTCTCCAGAGAGCACATCTCCAGGCCCGGTCAGAATAGATGTCAGCACGGCCGCAGACTCCACTCTACGATTGCCCTCCACCTCCACCGACAACACGGTGCCTTCGGGAACCTGCCAGGTAAACACTGGAGAAGCGTCCGGGGCCTCCGGAGTCGGATTTTCAGCCTCTTCCGAAGGCAGATCCGGGGGTACTTCAGGAGATTCAACGGGCTGTTCCTGTGCCCAAGACACAGTACCCAGTCCTAGCCACAACCCAATCGCGACAACCCTGCCCATCAAGATGCCTCTTCCAGACGCCCATCTACCACGTACAGGCGACGCGGGAAACGAGAAGCCAGTTCACGGGAGTGCGTCACCACCACCAAAGTAGAGCCGACTTCCTCATGCAGCCGCAAAAACAGCTCCAATACGCCATCTGCAGTCTTGGGGTCGAGATTTCCGGTAGGCTCGTCGGCCAAGAGCAATCCAGGCTTACCTACGAGGGCCCGAGCAATGGCCACGCGTTGCTGTTCTCCACCGGAGAGCTCCCCTGGAAGATGGTTGAGCCGGTGTTCGAGCCCCACATCCACCAGTGCTGTTGCGGCCTGCTCCCGCGCCTCATTTCGCCGCATCCCGCCGACCAGCATTGGCATCGCCACATTGTCCAGAGCGTTTAGCTCCGGCAACAAGTGGTGGAACTGAAACACAAAACCGATTTTGCGATTCCTCAAGGCATCCACTCGAGCAGCGGACATAGCCCCGAGATCTTCGCCGTCTAAGAGTATCTGGCCCTCACTAGGCCGCTCCAGCGTACCCAATGTGTGCAGGAACGTGGACTTTCCTGAGCCCGACGGCCCCAGGATTGCCACGCGCTCTCCCGGCCCGATCTCCAGGTCGACTCCCTGCAAGACCTCCACCACGTTTCCATTCTTGTCGAAGCGGCGACACAAATCGCGAATCACCACCGAGACGCCATTGGACCCTTGCTCACTCATAGCGAAGGCCTGCCACAGGATCGAGCGAGGCCGCCTGAGTCGCTGGATAGAAGGTAGCTGCGAAACAAATCCCCAGCGCTGACAAGCCCACCGACAAGATCGTGAATGGCTCGATCACCACAGGGAGCGAATCCAGGTAGTACACATCGGTATCCAGTGGCCATCCATACTCGCCAAGGCCCCAGGCCCCCAAGAGACCTAAAGCGCTTCCGACCACGGCTCCCACAAGTCCAATGATGATCCCTTCAAGCATGAAGATCGTTCGAATCTGAGTACGGGTGGCGCCCATCGCCCGCAGAATGGCAATTTCCCGGCCCTTGGTCAGCACCAGGAGGATCAGCGTGCCGGCAATGTTCAGAGAAGCCACGGCGACAATCAGACTGAGAATGAGCCCCATGACGATCTTTTCGAGCTTGAGCGCATCAAAGAGATTGCGATTGAGGTTCTTCCAATGGCGAACCTCGTAGCGGTAGCCCAACTCCGCATCGATATTTTCGGAGATCGCATCCACATCATAGACGTCTTCCACGGTCATCTCGATGCCACTGGCTGCGTCTCCAAGCTTCAGCAGATCCTGGGCATCCGAAATGTCCACATACGTCCATTTTGTATCGTACTCGTACATGCCTGAATAGAAGATCCCCTTCACTCGGTACTTCACGATGTCCGGCACATTGGTACCCATGGGCCCAACGGTACTGCCCACCGGGTTGATGACATGAACCGGGTCGCCCACGTACACGCGAAGGTCATCGGCAAGCTCTCGTCCAATCAGAATCCCTGGGTCCTCCCCCTCGGTACTCTTCAGGCCCTCTAAAATAGCCTGTCGTTCTTCAAGGGTTTCGGGCACCCCATTGGGACCTTCTTGAAGGTTATCCACGAGGTCCAAGACCTCCCCCACTCGCCCAGGTTGTATCCCCTTGAAAATCACGCCACTAGCCCCATAGGGCGACTTCACCATCATCTCCGAGTACGTGAATGGGTGTACTCCCGTTACACCGTCGAGCTCCGAGATGGTCTGCGCTACCTCGTCGTAATCGCTTGTGGCCCCCGCATAGGAAAGCACCACAATGTGCGCATTTGAGCCTAGGATTTTCTCTCGGAGATCCACCTCGAATCCTGCCATGACCGACAACACAATGATCAGCGCGGCGACGCCTACCGTGACCCCCAAGATGGAAATCATGGTGATCCCCGACACACCGGCTTCCCGACGCTTCGAGCGAAGGTGACTGATGGCGATGTGAAGAGCAAAGCGCATAGGCGTCGGTTCAGTCCGTTTCTTCTTCGGAATCGCGTCCCTGAACGGAACGCATGGTCGGAAACAAAATGACCTCTCGAATACTCTGCTGATTGGTCAACAACATCACGAGACGGTCAATCCCAATGCCCTCCCCCGCGGTTGGGGGCATTCCATAGGACAACGCCCGGATGTAGTCGGAATCAAAGAACATCGCTTCATCATCTCCCGCTGCCTTGGCCTCAGCCTGGGCCCCAAACCGGCCGGCCTGGTCTACCGGGTCGTTGAGCTCGGAGAAGCCATTGGCAATCTCGCGCCCGGCTACAAACAACTCAAAGCGGTCCGTAACCGCAGCATTCTCATCGTTGCGTCGAGAAAGGGGGCTGATTTCCGTGGGGAAATGAGTCACAAAGGTGGGGTTCTGGAGCTTCTTTTCAAGATCCACATCAAACATCCGCTCAAACCAACCGCCAACCGTCGTGGGAGATTCGCGGAAAGGGCCCTCCGGATGGGCTCTGCGATAGGCCGCTTCCAACTGGTCGAGGTCCCATTGCTGGCCCGGCTCCAACTGGTACGCCTCGTGTTGAAGCACCAACTCATCCATGCGGACTCGGTCCCAGGGCGCTGAAAAGTCCAACTCCTGCTCTCCGTAGACCACTGTTGTCGACCCACACACACTCTCGGCAAGCCCAATCACCAATTCCTCGGTCATCGTCATGAGGTCTTCAAAGGTGGCGTGGGCCTGATACCACTCCAACATCGTGAACTCGGGATTGTGCTTGGTAGAAATGCCCTCGTTCCGGAAATTGCGATTGATTTCGTAGACGCGCTCGATACCACCCACCACCAATCGCTTCAGGTAAAGCTCTGGGGCCACCCGCATATAGAGGTCAATATCCAGAGCATTGTGGTGGGTGATGAATGGCTTCGCCGCCGCACCTCCGGGAATCACCTGCATCATAGGCGTCTCTACTTCCACGAATGCACGCTCATCAAAATACCTGCGGATTTCCCGCACAACCCGGCTCCGAGCCAGAAAGGTTTGCCGGGTTTCCTCATTCATGAACAAATCCAGGTAGCGCATTCGCTGGCGCTGCTCCGGATCGGTGAAGCCATGGTGTTTGTCCGGAAGCGACTCAATGCACTTGGCATAGAGCTGGATCTCCGCAGCCTTCAGCGTCAGCTCCCCCGTGCGGGTTCGCATCAGCCGGCCACGCACCCAGATCCAATCACCCAGGTCAAGCTTCTTCCATGCCAGGAAGGCCTCTTCGCCCACGTCGTTCTTCCGGATGTACACCTGCATCCGTGAGTCTTGGTGTTGGATTCTGGCAAAGCCGGCTTTTCCCATCTCGTTCTTGAAACGAAGACGTCCGGCGACCACATATTCCTGGGTATGGGATTCCAGTGCTTCGGCGTCGAGTTCCTCCCCATCCTCATCCACGCCGGCCGCGAGCGCCTCCGCTACCGAATGGTCCACGGACAACCCATTCGGGTAGGGCTCTATGCCCAGCTCCCGCAGTTCTTTGAGTTTGTTCAGTCGTTCTGGATCGAATTCGTACATTCAGCACTCACACTTCCCGGGAAAACAGCCCAGCGGGGGCCGTTCTAACCCGGCAGAAGAGCGGTTCCCACCAATCCAGGACACGGCTCTGCAACAACCACTCCCGAGACCTCTCCCTCCCCGGGCACATCCCCCACCCCATCGTAATCCCCCTCATAGGAATCCATGAACACCTCAACGCTCCAACCCCCTGATTCTGCGGGGGAAACAGCGGTTTCGTGCTCGATGGCAATACCCGTCCAGGAGTACCCACTCCAGAACCAATCGGCATATCCGTTGTCCCTCTCCTCCCATGCAAATTCCCCCTCTCCCATAGCGCAGGAAAGATTCCAAAAACCCACAAGGAAGTTCTCGGTCTCATCAAAGACCACCGAGTCGCCGTCAACAGTCGCTGTGAGCGCCAGATTACAGTGGCCGGGTGCATGCACCGCTACGGGATCAAACGGCCCACTGGACAGATAAGACACCACGTCCTCACAGGTCGCGCTCTCCGTCGAGGTGACATACCAGGCGCCTTGCGTACCCTTCACATATCCGAAGGCCTTCGACCCTTGCACAAGGCCTGAGGTCTCCGCAGTCACCACCTCCCCCTCAATCCCGGGGAGCTCTACCGGCTCCTCACCGCCACAAGCCAGCAACACCACAAACCACCATGTTCCCATCTCAGGCCTCCTCTTCAGGGCGCTCTAATTCACCGGCCCTAAGTGCCAACCAGGCTTCCATAAAGCCGGTAATGTCACCGTCGAGAAACCGGTCCACATCTCCCATCTCCATTCCCGTTCGGGTGTCTTTGACCATTCGGTAGGGCTGCAGAACATAGGAACGAATCTGACTGCCCCATTCAATGCGCTTCTGGTCGCCCCGCTGCGCATCAATGGCCTCCTGCCGCTTTTCCAGTTCATGCTGGTAGAGCCTGGACCGAAGCATCTTCATGGCCGTGGCCTTGTTCTTGTGCTGGCTGCGCTCGTTCTGGCAGCTGACCACAATCTGAGTGGGTACATGCGTGATGCGCACTGCGGAGTCCGTTGTGTTGACGTGCTGGCCCCCAGCGCCTGATGCCCGGAAGGTGTCTACTCTCAGGTCGGATGGGTTGATGTCCACTTCGATGGAATCATCGATGTCCGGGTACACACCTACGGAGGAGAACGCCGTGTGCCTGCGAGAGTTCGCATCAAACGGAGAAATGCGAACCAGACGATGCACGCCAATTTCCGCTTTCAGATACCCATAGGCAAAGGGCCCCTCAATAGAAATCGTACAGGACTTGATACCAGCCTCATCATGAGCCTGTTCATCGACGAGCTTGGACTTGTAGCCATTCCTCTCTGCCCAACGCAGATACATACGCTTGAGCATCTCCGCCCAATCCGAGGCATCGGTTCCGCCAGCCCCGGAGTTGATTTCAACAATGGCTGAGGCGTCATCTCCCTCCGCCCCCAGCAAGCGCTGAGTCTCGAGGGACTGGATGCGACCTTCCACATCTCGAAGCACCTCGACAGCTTCCGACACCATCGCCTGGGCCTCTTCCCCCTCTGTCTCCCCGGCAAGTTCCATCAGCACCTCGATCTCATCCACCGAAGCCGCCACATCTTCCCAACTCTTCACCGTCCGCTCCAGCAGACCCTTTTCGCGCATGGTCGCCTGCGCCAACGTGGGATCCGACCAGAACTCCGGCGCCCCAGCAGCCTCTTCGAGTTCCAACGCCCGGGCCTGTTTGCGCTCTACGTCAAAGATGCCCCCGAAGGGCATTCACCCGAATCTGGAGTGCTCGCAGTCTCTGCTGAATCTCTTCGGTAGTCATACTGGTGTCCCTTGGCGTGAACCTAACTCGGACGGGTGCCTTTGGGGCACACAGTCATGACCCCGCGAACACCCGCTCGATCAAACCGGTCCCCTGCCACCCGAGACGGCCCATGATTTCGGATTCTCGCTGAGCCATCCGATCATGAGAAACCTGATCGACCTCATGGTCGTATCCCTGCAGATGCAGCACTCCATGAACCAGCAGAATGCGAAGCTCAGTCTGAAGCGAATGCCCCCGAGCCTCTCCCTGTCGCCGAGCCGTGTCTACCGAAATCACGAGGTCTCCCAGCAAATCCGCATCGTCCTGAGCAAAGGAGAGTACGTCGGTGGGGCCGTCTACAGCTCTCCATTGACCATTCAATTCCGCGATTCTGGCATCGTTCACCAGAAGCACAGAGAGCTCGGAGCCTTCCGCTCCCACGGCGGTAAGTAACAAGAGACTGTCGGCTTCCACCTTGTCTACCAGCCCGGCCTCTCCCTCAATCTCCTCGATTGATACCCAGACCTTCAAGGCTTGCCAATGCCCCCACGGCCCCGACGGCCCCCCGCATCCGAACCTCCGGGTAGCAAGTCCACAGACTCGTAATCCACGGGTTCAGCCGAAACGCTCTCTGCAGCCGCTTTTGCTACTTGTGAGCGGAGCTCCTCTCCCTCTCGAGGCGGCAAGTCCAGCGTTATGACCGTCTCGGAGCCAGCCGCCTGCCCTGCCGAAGCCTCAACGGCCGCGGCGGCTGGAATGGACACAGGGCTCGAGATTTCCTGCGTGTCGGGGTACTCAATCCGCTGATGATGGATAGCCAGAATCGATTCCTGAAAGGTCTCCGCAATGATGTAGAGATCTTGGAGGGTGAGCGGGCATTCCTCTAGTTGGCCATCTGCAAGCGTGCTGTTCACAATCTTTTGGATCATTGCGGCAATGCGCTCGGGCGTAGGCTCACGAATGCTGCGACAAGCCGCCTCCACTTTGTCGGCGAGGTGAATGATTCCCGCCTCACGCGTGTTGGGCCGAGGTCCTGGATACCTGAATTCCTCAATGTCCACATCCGGACGTGTTTCCTGAGCCTTCCTGTAGAAGTAATACAGCAAGCCGGTTCCATGATGCATATAGATGTTGTCGATAATGGGCTGCGGCAGCTTGTAGCGCTTGGCAATCGCTCCCCCATTGCGAACATGATCGATAATGATCCGCGCAGACTGCTTGGGCGACAAGCGCTCATGAGCGTTGGCCGTACCTCGGTAGTTCTCCACAAAATACTGGGGCGTGACCGCCTTGCCGATGTCGTGAAAGTAAGCCGCCACGCGCGCGAGCAACGCATTGCATCCAATTGCTTCTGCTGCAGCCTCCGATAAGCTCCCCACCATTACCGAGTGGTGATAGGACCCCGGCGCCCTGAGCAACAGGTTCCGGAGCAAGGGATGATTGAGGTTGGCCAGCTCCATCAG
>JAYZDK010000059.1:0-9384 GCA_036337845.1 Myxococcota bacterium
AATCGACCCAGCGCTCCAAGGTCAGGTCACCGCCGCACTCGATGAGCTTGGAAAAGGCCCCTTTGCCGTTCGAAGCTCTATGGTTGGCGAAGACAGCGCAGAGCACTCCTTTGCCGGACAGCTGGAATCCTTTCTCTTTCAACGCAACACGGAAGAAGTCTGCAAGTCCATTCAAGGATGCTGGGCATCCGGATTTGGGGACCGAGCCTTGGCCTATCATCTACGGGCCAACCTCCCTCTCGACGGCATCCGAGTCGCCGTGGTCGTTCAACGCATGATCGATGGGGAGGTGTCGGGAGTCTTGTTCACGGCCAATCCAGTGAATGGTCGGCGAGACGAAGCACTTCTGACTGCCGCCTGGGGCCAAGGCGAAGGCGTCGTCAGTGGCTTGTGCAACACCGATGAATTCATCTGGCGACACACAGGCGAGGAGGTGTCCGCGTCTACAGCCGACAAAGACATTCAGGTGTCTCCCGCTCCCAATGGAGAACGCGGCACCGTGGAAACCGAAGTGCCTGCCTCCAAGCGAACAGTGCGATGCCTGACTCCAGATCAAGTCAACGAGATTTGCCAGGAGTCCATCCGCGTCTCGAATAATCTCGGCAGCCCTCAAGACATCGAATGGACGATTGCCGCCGGAGAACTCTACTTTGTTCAGTCCAGGCCCATCACCTCCTTGCCACCCGAGCCGAACACCGACGGCCCCCTCGTCACCTGGGACAACAGCAACATTCAAGAGAGCTTCAACGGCGTTACCGCCCCTCTCACCTTCTCATTCGCAGAGCGTGCTTACGCCAGCGTCTACCGTCAAACGATGGTGGCCATGCGAATTCCAGCTGCCACTCGAGAAGCGTACGAGCCCATCATCCAGAACTTGCTCGGGCTGATTCACGGCCGCTTGTTCTACAACATCAACAACTGGTATGAAGGGCTCAAGGTGTTGCCATCCTTTGGACGCAACAAAGCCGACATGGAAAAAATGATGGGATTGGAAGACCCCGTCGACTTTGTGGAAGACGAAACCCTTTCCACTCTGGAAAAACTGAAGCGGCTTCCGGCACTCTTGAAAATAGCGTTCACAATCAAGAGAGAGTTTTCCCGGCTGCACATCACCGTCGAAGAGTTTCACTCGCATTTCTGGGAGACCTATCGCAAGGTGGACCGCCACTCCGCATCCACCCTGACCTTTTCCCAGCTCATGGTGAAGCTTGAGATTATCGAGCACGAAATGATGGGCCGCTGGCACACCCCGATTGTGAACGATTTCTTCGTCATGATGACCAACGGCTCGCTCAGTCGATTCCTGTCCAAGAAGGCCGGGTATGACGACCCGGTGGCCATCCAGAACAACCTCTTGGCCGGCGAGGAAGGCATCGAGTCTGCCGAGCCCACCCGCTATCTCATGCGCTGGGCCAAGGATGCGCGAGATGTACCGGAACTCGTGGCCCTGTTCGACCAGACAGAACCCAGCGAAACACTCCAGAAAATCCGCGAAGAGCACCCCGACTTTGGCAAGCGGCTCGACGACTACATCGAGCTGTACGGCGACCGGATGATGGGGGAACAAAAACTGGAGGAGACCTCTCTTAGGGAAGACTCTTCATTCCTGATCAACGTGGTCCGCAACTACATGGCCCTGGAATCGCTGGACCCAGACCAGCTTGTGGCCAATGAAAAGCTCCTGCGTGAACAGGCTGAAGCGGAGGTCAGAGGCCGCCTTGGGATGTGGAGCCGGTGGCGTTTCCAAGGCCTGGTAGACCGTGCTCGACAAGCCGTCAAGAACCGTGAAAACATGCGAATGAACCGCTCTCGTATGTTTGGATGCCTGAGAGATTGCTACCGAGCACTCGGCAATCGACTCTACGATGCCGGGAAGCTGGAGAGCCCGCAAGACATCTACTACCTGACCATGGGCGAGTTGGAGTCCTATCACCAAGGCCGCTCGGTCAACGCCAATCTTGGAGCCATCGCCACGACTCGAAAACAAGAGTTTGCCGACTACGAGTCCATGGACATTCCCCATCATTTTGAGACTCAAGGCCCGGTTTACCATGGAAATGTGTTCCAGTACCAAGGCGAGATAGAGTTCGATCCAGACTCAACAGTACTCATGGGTACCGGGTGCTACCCCGGCATCGTAGAATCCGACATCCGACTGATTTTCTCACCCAAAGACGAGCTCTCGATCAACGGAAAAATCCTGGTGACCGTCCGCACAGACCCCGGCTGGGCTCCCCTATTTCCCACCACCAACGGAATCATTGTAGAGCGCGGCAGCACGCTATCCCATTCAGCCGTAGTCGCTCGGGAGTTGGGGATACCTGCCATTGTTGGTATCCCTGGACTGACCGAGATTCTCCAGGATGGCGAGCACGTCAAGATGGATGGGCAGAAAGGCACTGTGACCCGACAGGACGCCGCCGTGGACTAGGCGCCCGCCCGGTCCAGTTCGACCCGGTTTAGCCTATCGATTCTTCCAAGGGCGCTGCTCGAATCCGGTGTTCCTTTTTCATCCTGGCATCCAACAAGAACCGAGTGTCTGCACCCGATGAAAAGTCCCTCGGGCTGTAGTTCCCAGACAACCGATATTCAGGAAGCAGCCCCACCCGACAATACGCCTCCGCCACCAGTTCACTGCAGAAAATCGACCCCGAATACCGTTCCTTATTGACCCGGTAGTTGCCCCGGATCATGCGATTCGCATCCAGCGTAAACGGGAAGCCGTGAACTTCCCGCATCAACCCCTCCAGCGCGGCCATATTCAACACCACCGTGGCGCGACTCTCAGGCATCTTGAGCCGGCAGGCCACAACAATCTTGTACGACTCGTTTTTCTCCTTGGAATCCATCCAAGTACACAGTGGGGTGAGCGCCACCACAGGCCGAACCGCCTCGAAGACATAGAGTTCTTCCTGAAGCTCCTTCTCCAAGAGCGCCACACGCTGGCCATCCTCTGGGCTTGATGATGCCCGTGCCGCCTCGATTTCCAACACAAGTTCCTCACGGGTGCGCACGCCGTAGAGCGATTTGATTGCATCACTCGGGTTCTCCACCACCAAACACGCATGAGTCCATGCCGAACGAGACCACAGCCTCGTCACCCGGCTGGGTGCATACCGACTCTCGGACTCCAGGAGCACATCCAATGCCGAGAGCTTTTCGCTGGCCACCTCGTAATCCCACCAGGTCTGAAAGGAGCCCCTCTTGAACATGAACGCTCCGCTCTTGAGCGTAGAAGCCTGCCGAAACAGAGCCGCCATACCCGTGCCAAAGGTGGCCGCCCCATAAAACGCCGAAATCGCCCTGTTGTCGATTATGGGATGGAGCAAAGTGGCGCCGAAACTAAAGGCCAACACCACCCCAAAGACAATGATGCGTTTCTGGTTGTCGCTTCGCAGCGTCATATACACAAAAAACGCCAGCGCGAAACCCACGGGTAGCCAGGCTGTGGGCACGACCGCCAGCATCAAGATGCAGACAAACACCATCGTCAGGCCACTGAGCGCGATTCGGCTCACCAGAAAGCCTCGGCTGCGCAAGGCCACGTGACTCAGAAGAAACGTGAGCAACACGACAGCGACCATGCTCACTCGAAACCGAGTGGTAATCCCTACGCCCTCTCCGAGGTGGCGGTAGAAGTCCACCAGCGTGTACACGCTGAACGCGACGATCGAGTAACCAAACGCGTAGAAGAGCCTCAGCAGCAGTAAAATGCTGGCAACCTTCTGGTCGGTCACCTCCTCCGATCCCTTCCAACGATTGTTGGGAGGCACCTGGTCCTGAAGCAACGCCCCCAGCCCTTCTATGGCTGCCCCGCCACTGTCCTGTTGCCCCAACGAGGCCTCTCGGGTGTCTTGATTCGCCACGTTTGCCTAACCCAGTGGAGCCTTGCAATGTCGTCTCAAAACGAACATTGCTCCTGACTATATTTTCGATGGTACATTCCAGTCAAGACACCCCACAGCCAGCCCGAGCCAGAGTCTGTCCAAACCGAACGCCAGCACAGGAGCTATCCACCTCCCCGAGTAGGTCCGATCGTCAGAATCCTTTTCGTTGGGCTTGAACGGAAGCCTTGTCTTCAAGCAATCCCGGAGAGCAGACGGGCCAGCCTCGACTCATCCCAGACTCCAGGCATGTTGCCCAATCGATTTGAGGCGCTGGCCGTCTCAATCAACTCATCCACCATAGAGACAGGGAGCCCCAGGCTCGACAATGTTGGAGTCACTCCAATGCTCTTGAAAATATCGCGGAGTGTTTCGGCCACATCCAGAGCTGTAGAACCGCGACAGGCACTCACTACCGCATCTCGGCCAGCGGGGGCGTCTATCTCCGGCAGCTTCAGTACCGCGATGGCCATCACTCCCACCGCAAAGCCATGTTCAACCTGGTACCGGCCTGTCAGCGGATAGCTCAGCGCATGGGCAATCGCACTCCGGGTTCTAGACAAGGCCATACCCGCCAAGAGCGAGCCCGCGCTCACAGCATTTCTATCTCGAGAGGTGGGCGCAGAAATCGCAGCGGGCAAATGAGCGTACAAGAGCTCCAGAGCACTAGTAGCCAAGGAATCGGAAACCGAATCACCATGGCGTCCCCACAGCGCTTCCATGGCATGTGTCATGGCATCCAAACCAACCGCCGCCGTGAGTCTTGGAGGCATGGAATCGCTCAAGCTTGGGTCCACAAAGGCTCTGTCCGCGAAGCCCGCAGGGTGGTCTACGCTGGATTTTTGACCCTGGGAATCCCAAACCGAAGCCCACGGGGTCACCTCAGAACCCGTTCCAGCCGTCGTGGGAGCCTGAATCAGATCCACTTGTCGTTCCAGTGGCCTTCCTTCTTGAATGTGTGCCTGAAGCTCATCCACCGTCGAGAACTGCCCACTCATAAGGCTGACACAGCGAGCGGCATCGAGTGCCGAGCCCCCTCCCAGCCCCACAATCGTTTGAACCTCTCGCTCCCTCCCAAACCGCGCCGCTTTTTCAATAATCTCAGGACCGGGATTTGGAGCAACCTCATGGAACACATGCCAGCCATCTCCCTCTGAAAAGGCTTGGCGCCGCCCGCTTCTGTCCACGCTATTTCGCGTGGACACGACAAGTGCCGGCAAACGTGTCACTCGATTGGGAAGCTGAAGAATTGCACCCCGCCCCACCCGCAAGTCCACCGGGTGTGCTGGATGATGCCAGGACACAGGAGCGTTCAGGCTCTCCAGATCAAAGGAGAAAAAGGACTCAGCCGTCTGCACATCTGCTCTCTTTGAGCGTGTCCATCAAGCGCAAGGCCAGCTTAGGCAAATCAGAGGAAACCCGCCCTACGCCATCCATGTGTCCATCGGAGATCGGAAGATGCAACAAGCTGGGCCCATCCTCGATACCAAGTCCATCCAAACCCAGTTTGAGATCTCCTGGAACCCGCGCGGTCATGACCTTTCGATAGCCAGCAGACTTTGCCATCCCTGGAAATGAAACGGAACTCGCAGTCGTGGGCTGACTGCCTGTCGACTCATAGGTTCCATTGTCCAAGACGATGTGAACAAGATTGCTCGGGCCGTAATGCCCCACCGTCGCCAAAGTGCCCAGCTTCATCAACAAGGCCCCATCTCCATCCACCACAACGACTCGCCGGCCCACGGCAGCACGGGCGATTCCCAAACCAATCGCCAAGGCACATCCCATCGAACCCACCATGTAGAAGTTGGCGGGCCGATCCGCGAGAGCAAACAACTCTCTTGAAGTCATACCTGTTGTCGCAATGACCACATCGGAGTCATTCAGACCGCCCACAATGGTTTCAAGAGCTTGCGCTCGAGACACTGGCGGTTGTTCGGCGGAATCTACCTGGATCGACTCACAACTCGCAGGCCGGGCGCTGGGAGATGTAGAACCCTTGGATGGACTCGAAAATGACTTCTCGCGGACCAAAAGAGCGACTGCACGGCGTGTAGCCCGACTGTGTTCCAGCAGACCCTGCACCTGACCACGCGCCGTTGCCAGATCCGGCTCGAGTGTGACGTGATGGATATTCAACAAGTCGAGCAGTGGCTCTGTGATCGCACCCATCATCGTGTGTTGGGGTGGGCCATGGCCATCGGAGTTTCGATACCCCACAATCAACAGGATGGGAATCTCAAACGGAGCGACCAGGCTGGTCAACGGATTCACACAGTTGCCCAGCCCTGAGCTCTGAAGAAGCACAGCCGCCCCCGTACCAGCCAATGCAGATCCCACCCCGATGCCAATCGCCTCGCCTTCACTGGCCGCCGCGACGTACCCATCCTCTTGTCCAAGCTCCGTGATCAAGGACTTTAGATAGGAGCACGGAACCCCCGTGTAGCTGTGAATCCCGGCGTCACCAAACAAACGAATCAAGGCGCGGGGTTCAAGCATCAGGACTGGGTCTCTTCCTCATCCCGTACAAAACGCTTTTCGTACTCAAGAAAGGTCTCCATGTCCTGCAGGGCAAAGATTCTGGACAACGGAGCAATGGCCTTCTCCGCCTCGAGCGTGCTCCGCTGGTTGAAAATCTGAGCAAAGGTTTCTGTCATCGCGCGGATCGATGCCCGAATGCCGTGATTGGCGTAGATGACAAGCTTCGCCCCTCGCCCGTGAAGCGCATCTGCATCGAGCTGCGGATACGTAGTGGGTACAACTGCGATGGGGGTTTCTCGGTCCCAGCGCTCCAGAAACTCACAGATCTCATCTGGGTTGGGCGCCTTGGAGTGGATCAGCACGATATCCGCTCCAGCGCTCGCATAGGTGGTAGCCCGCAACAGGGCCTCGTCCAGCCCAGCGCCCACAATCAACGCCTCCGTCCGCGCGATCACCATGAAGTCATCCCGGGTCTGCGCATGCTTCGCAGCTTCGATTTTCCCGGCGAACGCAGCCCTGGAAAGAAGCTTCTGCTTTCCCTGGGCGAAGCTGTTGAGCTTTGGGAATACCTTGTCCTCAATACAGATCCCCGCAACCCCCGCAGCCTGGTACTGCCCCATCAGGTTCATGACGTTCATGGCATTGCCAAACCCGGTATCGCAGTCGCAAATGACCGGAATACTCACAGCCTGAGCAATCTGCCGCGAGGTCTCCAGAAAGTCCCGCATCGAGAGAATATTGGCGTCCGCCACACCCGCAGCAGCCGACAACTCCAGGCCACTGACCCAAACGGCTTGAAAGCCGGCCTCCTGAGCAAGCCGTGCACCCAACGCGTTGTGCACCCCCATGGCGAGCACCGGGCCCTCTCCATGGAGCATCAGCGGTCCATTTGGGGTGACGCTCGTGCTCATGACTCAAGCTTTATTGTACTTACGAGTCGACTTCCAACCTTCAGAGACAGAAGCACCGGTTCGAACCAATATGCAAACCCGTGGGTTCTCGGTGTCCTATCGAACCTGCCATCCTGAATGAGGGAACGGTCGACACAGGTTTCGATACAATAGAGACCCTTGGGATTTGGAATCCATGACAAAGACAGCCCCACCCGACAACGGAAACTTTGCCAGCCTGGTTTTTGCGCAGGCCTCCGCACATCCCGAAAAGCTGGCGTTGGTCATGCCAAAGACGTGGGACGAAACAGGGCTCCACGAGTCCGAAGAGCTGACCTATGGGCAGCTAATCCAGCGCACTCGCGCCATGATGGCCGGCCTGCGACACGAAGGCTTCCAGCCCGGTGACCGGATGGTCATCGCGTTTCCGCTCAGCACCGACTCCTATGCGTTTCTCTGGGCCTTGTTCGCACTCGGGGTCACCGCAGTGCTGATTGATCCCGGAATGGGGCCTCAGAAGGTCAAAGAAGCACTCGATACCGCCAATGCAAAAGGCATTGTGGGCACAGGAGCAAGCCTGAAGTTGCTCTACCGGGCTCTGGCTCCACCCCTTCGCAGGATCCCCAAGAAATACACGCGGGACACAGGCTGGTTCGTGAAACATTTCAGCACCCTGGTGCAGGAGCCAGACCAGGCGCCTGAGGTGGTGCCGCGCAGCCCGTCTGATGAGTGCATGATCACGTTTACTTCTGGCAGCACCGGGCGGCCGAAAGGGGCCAACCGGACACATGGGTTGCTGAGAGCCCAGCATGAGGCGCTCAAAGCGGAGTATCCCCCACAGAACGGCCAAGTGGACATGCCCTGCTTCCCGAACGTGGCGACTCATAATCTTTGCTGTGGAATCACCACAGTGCTTCCAGCCGTCGATTTCGCCAAGCCTGCTGAGGTAGCCCCCCGACCCGTTGTCCAACAGATGGAACAATACGGGGTCAGCAGCATGACTGGTGCCCCGGCGTACATGGGTCGAATCGCCAGCTACATGATGGAAAATGGTATCCAGAACTCACAGGTCAAGAGAACAGGCGTCGGCGGAGCACCGGTTTCGGCGGAGCTTTGCCAGCAGCTGCTCGCTGTGTTTCCCGGCGTAGAGGGCTACGTCATCTATGGCTCAACAGAAGCCGAGCCCATGACCAACGCACGACTTGAGGAAGCCTGTGAGACACGGCAGGAAGGCTACCTGGTAGGCAGCCCCATTCCCGCAATCGATCTGGCCCTTCTCAATCTACCCGCCGAGCCTCCAACACTCGACCACACCAGCGTCGGCCCCTACCGCGTCGCTGCAGGGGAAACAGGGGAAATTGTGGTTCGTGGAGCACACGTCAACCCTGGCTACATCGAAAATGAAGCGGCCAACCGTGAAAACAAGCTCTACGAGCCAGATGGATCCGTATGGCACAGAACCGGAGACCTTGGTTTCTTTGATTCGGCCGGCCGACTTTGGCTGGTGGGAAGGCTCAAGGATGTCGTGCGATATCAAGGCCGACTGGTGCAACCCTATCCAATCGAGGCAATCCTGGAGGGAGTCGACGGCATTGAACGGGCCGCCGTAATTACCAGCGAGAACACCCCCGATGGGATTGTGGTCCTGCAATCGACAGAGACGGCCTCGGACAAACAGGTGGTCGCCAAAGCGCACGAAGTCCTGGCAGCACAAGACTTGGCAGAAATGCCCACCTGCACCATTGCGATTGTGCCCGTTGACGGACGGCACAACAGCAAGATCGATCGACCCCGTCTTCGCAAACAGGTCGAGCAGAACTTTCAGCCAGGTGCGACCCGGATCTGAGCCTCCAACAGTTGTGAGTGAGATAAGCCAAAAGTAGGCTTACGTTTCTGGAGGCATCATGAATCTGATCTGGCTGCTTGTCCCTGTCATCGTGGGTGCCGCCACGCCCTTGGTGCTCCAAATGGCCGTTGAGATGGCCAAGTCCATCGGGCACATGGAATCCGCTGTGGTGCTTCATGTCATCGGTGCGGTCGTCGGTCTGATCTGGGTGGGAGTCGGGGTGCGTGGCGCCGGCTTCACACACCTCGCCGAGGTGCCCTGGTGGGCCTGGCTCGGCGGAGCC
>JAYZDK010000060.1:0-11591 GCA_036337845.1 Myxococcota bacterium
ACCATATGCGGTATTAGCCCAGGTTTCCCTGGGTTATCCCCCGCCATAGGGTACGTTACCTACGTGTTACTCACCCGTTCGCCACTCAGTCATGTGGCCCGAAGGCCGACTGCGTTCGACTTGCATGTGTTAAACCCGCCGCTAGCGTTCGCTCTGAGCCAGGATCAAACTCTCCAGTTTGAAATTCTGACTTTTACTTGCTCAGGTCTGGCGCCTCTTTCCAGGTGACACCCGAAAGCATCGCCTGGTTAGCCAAAGTCAATGGCACCAAACCCGTTTGAATTAACGAGAACTATTACCTGTTTTTCAAAGACCGACCGAGGAGAGAGACGGGTCGGAAACCGACATTCCCCCTCCAAGCCCCGCGGGTTTAACGTAAGCCTGCTACCGGGTCAAGCCACCAAAGTGCGTGAAACGCAATCAGTTGTCGGCTCCATTCTCCGGAGAGGCCGGCAACGCCGCCTCAATAATGGCCCCCACCGCGGCCACTTCCTTGTCGAAGCCCTCTACTCGGGCCACAACCTCTTGCCTAAACCTATGATATTCCGAGGCAATGTTGAGCGCTGTCAGCAAGGCGATGGTGTACTCCTCAAGACCTGGCTGGCTCATGCTCTCCATGCGAGCCTCGATGTAGCGGGCCACCGCCTCCACATCTTCGTCCGGCTCATCTGAGCGGAGCGTGTATGTCCGGCCGCGAATGCTGATTTGAACGCTCATACTGCCCTGGGCCTCCTCATTCTCCTCTGGCCCCCAAGCCGAGTCCGTCAAGCCTCCGGAGGCGCCAAGATGGCCTCCACAAAGGAATCCGCATCAAATGGACGGAGATCCTCGGTTTTTTCCCCCACCCCGATGAATTTCACCGGCAACCCAAGCTCCGCTGCCACAGCAATCACCACGCCGCCCCGAGCCGTACCATCGAGCTTGGTCAGCACCACACCGGTAACGCCAGTCACTTCCCCGAAGATACGAGCCTGAGAAACTGCATTCTGGCCAATGGTCGCATCGAGCACCAACAGCACCTCGTGTGGTGCCCCTTCCACGGCCTTTCCGACCACGCGATTGACCTTGGCCAGCTCCTCCATCAGAGGGCCTTTGGACTGCAGGCGTCCGGCCGTGTCACAGAGCACAACATCGCAGCTTCTCGCCTTGGCGGCATCCAGCGCATCAAAGAGAACCGCTGCCGGGTCCGCCCCCTCTCCATGGGCCACAATGTCCGAAGCCGCGCGGTCCGCCCACACCCTCAACTGATCGATTGCCCCCGCTCGAAACGTGTCTCCAGCCCCCAGCATCACCTTCTGGCCCTCGGCTCCAAACCGAGCCGCCAGCTTGCCAATCGTGGTGGTCTTGCCCGACCCATTCACGCCCACTACCAGAATCACTCGAGGGACGCCTGGAGGCCCTTCCAGAAGCTCAGAGGAACGCTGCTTCAACAGAGCCTTCAAAGACTCCGCCAGCGTGGTTCTCAGCTCTTCCGCCGTTTCCATCCCCTCCCGCCTGGCACGGTCCCGTAGGGCATCGGTAAGCTCCCGACTCACGCGCACCCCCACGTCTGCCGAAATCAAGGCTTCCTCCAGGCTCTCGAACAAGGACTCATCCAGCGCTCCCCCACCAAAGAGGGCACCAAGCGCGGAACCAAACTGTTGGCGTGTGCGCGCCAGGCCTCGCCAGATGGCCCCGCCAGCCTCCTCCGGCTCTTCAGCCACGCTGTCGGGCTCAGACAGGGCTTCTACAGACGTGTCCCCCACCGGGACGTCTTCCGGCTCCTCAGAGGCCTTCTTGCCTCGCCACCAGACCAACCACACTAAAAGCGCGGCAGCCCCTACTCCCCCTGCAACAATCCCAATCAGCATCGGATCCATAACTGCCCCTGTGAGGGCGCCGACCTAACGCCTGATCAGTGGATTTGCACGGTCACAAGCCGCGAGATTCCCGGGTCCGGCATCGTGACTCCGTAGAGGGTATCCACGGCTTCCATCGTCTTCTTGTTGTGAGTGATGACAATGAACTGGGAGCGCTCGGACATCTCTTTGAGCATGTCATTGAAACGCCCCCCATTGCCTTCATCCAGGGGCGCATCAACCTCGTCCAACAAACAGAAGGGCGAGGGCTTCACCATGAACAAGGAAAAGATCAGCGCAATCGCGGTCATCGCCTTTTCACCACCGGAGAGCAGGCTCAAGTTCTGCAGTCTCTTGCCAGGTGGCTGCACAAAGATATCCACTCCGGTTTCCAACAAGTCGTCCTCGTCGGTCAGCACCAGTCGGGCTTTTCCTCCACCGACCAGCGTCGGGTACATCCGCTCAAAATGCTCACTGACCTGATCGTAGGCGTCCTTGAAACGCTCCCGACAGGTTCGATTGATCTCGGCAATCGCTCGGCGAATGGCCTCCACGGACTCTTCGAGGTCCTCCCGTTGGGCTACCAGGTAGTTGTAGCGCTCGATGAGCTCCTCGTACTCTTCCAGCGCCGCGAGGTTGACCTCTCCCAAACGTTCGATCCCACGGCGATCTTCGGCCAAGCTGCGCACCCAGCGTTCCACATCCTCTCGACTCTCCAACAACTCCGGCGTAATGCGTAAGTCCGAGACCTGGGGCAGCTTGTCTTCATCCACAGGAAGATCGGTTTGGATGACCTCACCGACTTCAATGGCCAGGAACGCCTCGCGCTCCAGCTTGTCCAAAAGCCCCGGCAAAGACACCTGGTAGCGCTCTTCCACCTGCTCCCGCAGATTTTCGATATGAAGACGCGCCTCCTGCACCTTCAGTTCCAGTTCGCTCTTTCGAACGCTGGCGTCTTCTTTGGACTCTCGCAAGCCTCGAAGGGACTCCTCGGCGGTCGTGAGTGTCTGACGCACCGCGGTGAGTTGGTCTGTGCCTTCCTTCAGACGTGTTCTCAACTCGCCCTGGCTCTCTCCCAACTCCTGAATCCGCTGGTTCAGGCGAACATCGTCTTCCCCGAGATTCGAGATACGCCCAATGGCTTCCTCACGCTCCGTCCGGGTACGCTCCAAGCGCTCAAGGGCACTGGTCGCCTGCGCTGTCACCCCTTCCAAGGTCGACTTCAACAGCTGTACCTGCTGGTTGGCTCCTTGCTGTTCTGCTTCGGCACGCGCAAGCAACTCCCGGGCTCGCGACGCTCGGCTCTCAATCTCAATCACCTCGGTACGGAGTTTCGCCGTGCGCTCTTCCGTATCGGCCAGCTCGATTTCTTCCGCCTCCACGAGTCGCTTTTCATCCGCCAAGGTCGACTCAATCTGAGAAATCGTGGCATCGATAGAGCCACGCTGTGCCTCCAACGCCTGGGCCTGACTGTTTTCCCGGTCCAAGGCACCTTTGTCCTCGCGCACCCGGTGCTCAGCCTCTCCTAGTGCGAGCTGGGCATCCCGAAAGGCCACTCGAAACGCCTCCACCTCTTCGCGGCGAGACACCACGGTCTTGCCGATCTTCGACACCCGCTCACGAGCGGCGTCGCTCTCCTGGCGAAGTGCTTCCAATGCTGCACCCGTTTCTTCCAGGCGAGCCGCGATTTCGGTGATCTCTCTCTGCCTGCGCAACACCGCTGCCCCGCTGCCTGGAGACTGTCGCCCCACGTGCACCACGCCATCGACACCGATCACCATTCCATCGTCGGTGATGACACCCTGGCCAGTCTTCTTCCATTGAGCCAGGCCGGTCTTCAAATCCTTCGCCTGACCCCAACAGTCCAGCAACCTACCGAGCGCCTTGCCTCCAGCCTCACTTCCAGCCAGATCAGCCGCCCACCCGCCATGCGCTGTAGCGCTCTCGATACAAACCAGACCGGTACGACTGCCCTCACGCCCCTTCGCTGCCGCTGCCAAGAGCTCGGACTCCTTCTCGAACAACACATGAGAGAGCGAATCTCCCAAGGCAAACTCCACTCGCTCCTGGAGCTCCTCCGGCACCACAAGGTGTTCCGCAAGGGTTCCCAGGTTGCTGCTGGATTCCAGGATCGCTCGCGCCCCGTCTTCAAAGTCCGCATGCGCCTGCTGTAGGTCCTGGAGACTGTGCAGCCTGGCTTCATCGCCCGCAAAGGAGCGCTCGGACTCCAGACGCTGCAGGTCAAGCTCCCCCAGAGACGAACGCTCTTCGGAAAGCAGCGCCTCTTCGGTCTTCAAGGCCTCACGAACCCGTTCCAGATCCTTCTTGGCGATATCCAGAGCCTCGCGGGCCTTCTCAGCTTCCGCTTCCACCGCTGCGAGGGACTCCCGTGCCACATCGAGATTCTCAAGACTACTGACCCCATCGCGGCCCAACTCCTCTCGACGAGCGGTCAGCTCTTCGAAACGCTGCTCCTTGGATGAGACCACAGCCTTGCGCCGCGTCAGCCCAGTGACCAGCTTGAGCACCTTGTCCTTGGCGGCTTCAAACTCGGTCTTCTGTTCCTGGAGCAGCCCCCCTGTCTCCGCAGCTTGCTCGCGACACTCCGTCAGGCGCACATCCGCACCATCGAGCAACCCCTGCTGCGTCCCCAACTCCGAACCAATGCGCTCGGAGTCTTCCTGGGCCCGATCATGCTGGCGAGTGAGATCTTCGATGTCGTGGGCCAGCACATCGATGCGAATGACCAGCTCATCCCGGGCTTTACCCTGGTAATGACGAGCCGACTCCGACTCTCTCCGCTCTGCTTCCAGCTCGCTGAGCTCGTCTCGCAATCCCCCGACCAGCGCTTCCAGAACGGCAATCTCTTCCCGATGGACTTCCAGGTCGGCATCCCGGGCTTCAAGTTCGCGGCCAAATTTCTCAGCGTCCGCACGCGCCTCTCGCAAGTCATCTCGAAGCGCCTTCCGATCGCCAGCGAGGCCCGAAAATTTTACCAGTCCGAGGAAGATCTCTCCCTGTCGGACCCGAGCACCCAAGCGACGATAACGGGCAGCCTTCTCCACCTGTCGTTCCAGCGTGCGCAGCCGGCGCCCCATTTCATCACACACGTCCGTGGCCCGTTCCAGGTTTCCTTCCGTAGAAGCGAGCTTGGAGAGCGTTTCCGCGCGGCGAGCCTTGTACCGGGAAATACCCGCGGCCTCTTCCAACAGCGCACGGCGCTCCTCGGGCTTGGCGCTCACCATCTTGCCTACCCGCCCCTGCTCAATGAATGAGTACAGCGAGTTCGCAACGCCGGTATCGAGAAAGAGATCTTGAATGTCTCGACGCCGCACCTTTTCCTGGTTGATCAGGTACTCCGAGGTGCCATCCCGATACAAACGACGGGTTACCGCCACCTCTTCATAGCGAGCCCACTGCCCCGGAAAGGCCTCTCCCGATGCAGCAAAGGTGAGAGACACCTCCGCCATTCCCACAGGCGAGCGGCACTCGGAGCCACTGAAAATGACGTCCTGCATGGCACCACCACGGAGCTGGCGAGCCGACTGCTCTCCCAAGCACCACTTGATGGCGTCGGCCACATTGGACTTACCGCAACCGTTCGGCCCCACCACGCCGGCGATCCCATCTCCAAAGTGAAAGGTTTGACGATCCACGAAGGACTTGAAGCCCTGAAGCTCGAGCTTTCGAATTCGCATGGGGAGATGTGGGGGGAATGTGGGGAGAGAAAACTAGCACCAGGAAGGTGCAGATGCCCAGAACGGGCGGAAGTACAACTCTATCTTAGGAAGTCATGGACCCCGAGGCAAGGAGAGCTTTTCAACTCCCCTCGCTCAAGAGCTCGGGCAAAACCATTCGGAGGTCCTCAGAAATCTGCCAACACCCCCCCGCAAACTTCTCCAGACCCAACAAAAGGAGGTCGATCCGATCTCCGTCCGGCTGCACAGCCTGAGCCTCTTCACCCAGAAAAACTGTGCGCCCGTCACATCGCGCTACCCGGCCATTCGGGGCCAGGTAGTAGGACCAGTCACATTGTCCACGCCGGAAAATCGCCGCATATGCCATCGCTGGAGAGTCCCGAAAGGCCAGTACCAGGGCTCCGCCCATGCGTTGGGAGAGCACAGCCACGGCGGGATCCACCAGAAAGGGTTCTGCCCCTCGATGAACCGGGCCTGCCGGAAGCTCCAATAAGCGCTGATAGGCCTGCTCCTTGAGCAGCCTGGAGTCGTGTTTGACACTCACCCCAAAAAGCCAGGGCTCCGCATCCAACACCCCGAGCTGTTCCGTCGACAAGGGCTCTAACGAAACCACCTCACACCGAGACCCACGCGCCCGGTCCCCCATTGGCCAGGCCTGCTCCAAGCATTCCAACAGGGAGCCCTTGAAGGGCTCGGAATCGTGTACCCAAACCTGGTAGAAGTCCACCGCTCACACCCAGGCGGCGAAGACCACCACGACGAGCCCGACTACCGTCAGGAAACAGCCGGGACGCTGATTGCGATCACCCATCGCTTCTCCCATAGGCCAGTGACGTTTCCTTGTAGATGGTCCAGCTGTACTTGATCCATTCAAGCTCGGAGTCTTTGAGCTGACGCACCACCTTGCCTGGTGAACCGAGCACCATGGAACGCGGTGGAATCACCTTGCCCATGGGCACCAGTGCTCCAGCACCAATGATGCAGTCCTCGCCAATCACACAGTTATCCAGCAGGATTGAGCCCATTCCAATGATGGAGTTGCCCTCCACGATACAGCCGTGAAGAATGGCCCCATGACCCACCGTGACCCGCGGCCCAATGCGAGTGGTGGAAATGCCCGCTGTGTCATGGGCAATCGCACCATCTTGAATGTTGGTGTCCTCGCCAATCTCAATGCGGCCCATGTCACCGCGCAGCACCGCTCGGGGCCAGACCGTGACCGAAGGCCCCAAGTCCACATCCCCAATCACCGTAGCGTCCGGATGGACCCACGCCGTGGTGTGGATCGCAGGCTCGATACCCTTGAAGTTCTGAATCATAGAGCCCCTCTAACCCAGCAACACCCCAGCCACCGTCGCAGTCATCATGGCCGCCAGTGTTCCGGCGATCATGGCACGCAGCCCTACCGCCGCCACGTCGCCAAACCGATTCGGCGCAATGCCACCAATGCCACCGATCTGAATGCCGATGGAGGCAAAGTTGGCAAAGCCACACAGGGCATAGCTTGCAATGATGGCCGAGCGCTCGGAGAGCACCGGCGTTTCAGCCTCAAGCATCTGCCCGAGGTGCTGGTAGGCCACAAGCTCTGTGAACACCAACTTCTCACCAATGAGTGCACCCACAATCGGTGCTTCGGCCCAGGGCACACCCATACACCAGGCAAGCGGACTGAAGGCCCAGCCTAGGATGCCCGTGAGCGTGAGGGCTTCACAGCCGGAATGCCAGCCCAAAGCCACGCCGGTTTCACAGAAGCGAATCGGCACAAGGCTCAATCCCCAGTCCAACATGTGCACCAGCCCGATGAAGGCAATCAGCATGGCCGCTACATTCAACGCCAAGGTCATGCCCTGAGTCGCCCCCAGCGCCGCCGCCTCGATCACGTTGCTGGCCACTTTCTCCACATTGGCTTCCGCCCCCGCGCCGGTCACAGGCACCCCATCTTCTGGGTACATCAGCTTGGCCATCGCCAACGCCGCAGGCGCCGAGAGCACGCTGGCCACCACGAGGTGCCCGGCAATGTCAGGGATACCCTTCTCCAGAAACATCACGTAGACCGCAAAGACTCCGCCAGCCACAGTAGCGAAGCCACCGGTCATGACCGCGTGCAGTTCGGAGCGGGTCATGTCCTCAACAAAGGGCTTCACCACAAGCGGGGCCTCGGTCTGGCCCACAAAGATGTTCGACGCAGCCGAGAGCGACTCCGCACCCGATGTGCCCATGGTCTTGTGCATCAGCTTGGCGATGCCATTGACCAGCACCTGCATGATGCCCAGGTGGTAGAGAATGCTCATCAGACTCGAAAAGAACACAATTGTCGGCAGCACCCAGAAGGCAAACGTCTTCACCGGCGGACTGATTCGCTGAATGAAGGTCTCCTGAGTGCCTTCACCAAACCCAACCGTGATCTGGTGGGGCTCCACCGTCTGGAACACAAAGTCAGCGCCTACCTCCGCAAAGGAGATGAGCTTGCGCACCCCACCGCCGATGTACTGAAACAACGCCTCTTCCGCACCTGTACCAAAAACCAGCAGCGCAAAGACGAACTGCAGACCAAGGCCCCACCCGACCGTGCGCCAGTTCACTTTGGAGCGGTTGTTGGACAACAACCAGGCCAGACCGACAATCACCCCCAGTCCCAACAGCGAGACTCCTCGGCTCATGAGTCACCTCCAAGAGAGATGGCACCAGCCAGCTCTTCCATGGCTCTTTCCAGACCGCGTTCTGCATGCACTACCGTGAACAGTGGCTGGCCTACCTCCACAGCGTCCCCAACATGGGCGTGCACAATCACTCCCACGCCCGGGTGCACCGGATCTGCAGCGGCCTCCCGCCCAGCGCCGAGAACAAAAGCAGCCCGCCCGACTCCTTCCGCATCACAACGCACCACTGTGCCACTTCTCTGCGATTCAATCACCCTCTCCGAACAGCCCGCCCCCAACAGCGGCACGTCCAAGTCTCCCCCCTGCGCTCGAACCATCTCTTCCCAAGCCACATAGGCGCGGCCATCATCCAATACAGCGGCTGCTTCCTCCGGTCGGCCGGACAGTTCACAGACCAGGTCTCTCAGTCTCTTCGGACCCCCGCCTTTCAACGTGTCTATCGATTCCAGAACCTCCAAGGCGTTGCCGACAGCATCACCGAGCGGCTCAGACATATCCGTGATGTGAGCCTGGGTGTCAACCCCATAGCCCTTGCCCACCCGCACCAGAGAGTCCGCCAGTCCTTGGGCACCCTCTCGAGTTTTCATGAACGCACCCGTTCCACACTTCACATCCAATACCAACCGGTCCAAGCCCTCAGCCATCTTCTTGGACAAGATAGATGCGGTAATCAACGCGATGGAGGGCACCGTCCCCGTTTCATTACGCAGCGCATACAGAATGCGATCCGCGGGCGCCAACTCTCCGGTCTGTCCACTGATAAAGCAACCGGCCGTTTCCAATACGCCCCGAAGCTCTGCTGGCTCCAGGTCCGTTCGATAGCCAGCAATCGCCTCCAGCTTGTCGAGTGTGCCGCCTGTAATCCCCAAGCCCCGGCCTGAGATCATGGGCACCTTGTAGCCCAACGCAGCCCACACCGGCGCCAGAACCAGGGAAACCTTGTCCCCCACTCCACCCGTGGAGTGCTTGTCCACGAAAGGCCCTTCCAAGCCCTCCCAGGAAAGGGTCATGCCCGATTCGGTCATGGCTCGGGTCAAGTGGACGGTCTCCGCATCGCTCATGCCGCGACACGCCACAAACGCCAGCCAGGCTGCTGCCTGAGCTCGTGTAGCCCGCTCGTCGACCACCGCCTCTACAAAGCCCCGAATGGCTGCCTCGTCTTGTTCCACGCCTTCTCGACGCTCTTCCAGCCAGCGCTGAATCAAACCTGCTCCAGAAAACTCTTGCCGCTAGGCGGGGCTTCCACCCCAAAGAACTCCGCCATGGTAGCAGCCATGTCCGCCATCGTGTCGCGGTCGCCCAGGTTCTGGGCCATCCCATTCTTTCGCCAGGCCAGAATTGGGACAAACTCTCGGGTGTGATCCGAGCCAGGATGCGTGGGATCACAGCCATGATCGGCGGTCATCAAAAGCAGGTCGTCCTCTCCCATCTTCGCTAGGATGTCCGGCACCCGAGCATCAAAGGCTTCCAGGGCAGCGGCATAGCCAACAGGGTTTCGCCGATGGCCGTATTTCATGTCGAAATCGACCAGGTTTGCGAAAATCAACCCGCTTTTCTGGGTATCAAGCTGATCAATGATGGCCTGGGTCAGCGCCTCGTTACCCCCGGCCTTGATGGCTGCCGAAAAGCCACGGTCCCCAAAGATACTCTTGATCTTACCGATACTCGTCGTCGGCCATTCGGTCTCTCGGAGCGTGTCCACTACCGTCTTGTCGTGGGGCTCCAAGGCGTAGTCGTAGCGGTTGTCCGTACGCCAGAAACTACCGGGCTCACCCAGAAAGGGCCGCGCGATCACCCGCGCTATCCGGTACGGCTCCAGCGCCTCAAACATGGCCCGACACCAGGCGTGAAGCTGTTCGATGGGCACCACCTGCTCGTGGGCTGCCACCTGGAACACCGAGTCCGAGCTCGTGTAAACAATGGGCCGGCCAGTTGCCATGTGCTCCACACCGAGCTCTTCGATGATCACCGTCCCAGAACGCGCATAGTTTCCAAGCGGGTCATGGCCCGTGATGCGACGAAAGTGCGCCAAAATCTCTTCTGGAAATCCATCGGGGTACTCGTGAAACCGCTCGGAGACCGGCACGCCCGCCATCTCCCAGTGGCCGGCGATGGTGTCCTTGCCGTTGGACGCAATCGCAGCACGACCATAGGCAGCCGTCGGTTGTCCAACCGGAGGAACGCCCAGAACCACATGAAGGTTCCCCAGCCCCAACGCCTGGAGATTTGGCAGAGACAGGCCCCCGACAGTTTCTGCCACATGACCCAGTGTATCGGCCCCCTCATCGCCCCAATCCGGCGCATCGGGCATAGCTCCCGCACCCACAGAGTCCAGGACGATCAGCGTCGCCCGCATCAATAAGACCCGGTGGAAGTCCCGCCGCTGACGATTTCGACAGAAGCCGAGGCGCCAAGGCGCGTGGCGCCCGCTGCAATCATGGCTCGTGCATCATCGAGACTGCGAACGCCTCCAGATGCCTTTACGCCCATGTCCGGCCCGACAACCTGTCGCATGAGTTCCACATCTTCAATGGTAGCCCCACCTCCACCAAAGCCAGTGGAAGTCTTCACAAAGGTAGCCCCCGCAGCCTTAGAGAGCGTACAGGCCGCAATCTTCTCCTCGCGATTAAGCATCGAGGTCTCCAGAATGACCTTCACAGGGCGCCCTTGCGCAGCCTGCACAACCTGGCGGATGTCCTCCATCACAAGATCGTAGTCCCCGGATTTCAGCGCACCGATGTTCACGACCATGTCGATTTCTTCGGCACCCATGGAAATGGCATCCCGAGTTTCAGCCGCCTTGGCTGAAGAGAGCGCAGCGCCCAGCGGAAAGCCCACTACACAGATGGGCATCACGCCGGAACCACGAAGAATCGGCACGGCCACCGACAGCCAGGTGGTGTTCATGCAAACCGAGGCAAATTTATGGGCAACCGCCTCTTCACAGACCCGAACAATGTCGCTGCGAGTGGCTGTGGGCTTGAGCATGGTGTGGTCAATACGGGACGCGACTTCGCCAGCTGGCGCTCCCTCCACAGCACGACCATCTGTACCAATGCGCGCCACGCCATCGGCCAGCCAGGCCTTCAGTGCACTTTCGTCATACCAGGTGCCACGCACCACCGCCTGAGGGGGCACAGCCTCCTGCTGCATGCGCTCCCGCACACGCCGAGCGACACGATCGACGAGTTCTTCCAGTTCGTCCACGTTGCCTCCAATGGGCATTTACCTATCCCTCCACTCCCCAGGTGGCGAGGCCTCATCCCCCATCCGCTTTCAGCAACTCCAACACCAGATCGACATCCGGCGCCACATCCACCGGCGGCCCGCCAGCCCGAGTAGCCCCATCCACATCCTTCAGGCCTGACCCGCTGGCCACCGCAATGACCGAGCCA
>JAYZDK010000061.1:0-10877 GCA_036337845.1 Myxococcota bacterium
GGCGGCGGCAAGGGTGCTCTTGTCTCGCGAACCTGCGGGCGAACTGGACCTGGAGGGGTGGGTGGTGCGCCTGAACGAGTTTCTTGGTGCGCAGGGCGTTCGCATGAACTCGGAGGGGGTACTGGGAACGGTGGTGGATTACTGGCCTGTGGACGAGGAGGGAGAATCCGAGCGTGAAGCGCGGGTGTATCTCGATGGCTCCAGGCGCATGGCTTCTTCAGATGCCCAGATGGATGCGCGAATTTGTATTTTGGAAGCCGCTGCTCGGACGCAGCCTCCACAACGGGACTTGTTGGAAGAGGGAGTCTCGTCCTCTGACGAGGCGGTGAGGTGGACGGCCACCCGACTGCTCGGTGTTCTGGAGGGCCGGCGTGAGGCAGGGGGAGCGACTCCCTGGGGAAATGACCATTGGTCCGAGTTGCCAGCCAGTGCTGTGGGTACGCATCATGATGACCCGAACTATGGCAGTAATCCGCCTGTTCCAGGGCTTAAGTGAAGACGGTCCGGGAGCAGTGGGCGTTTGTAGCTGTCGCGTTGCTTGCGGTAGTTGTGGCCTGGCCGCTGTGGACGGTATCTACGGCGGTGTATGGGTTGCCTGCGGGGGATCTTGCGCAAACGGGATGGTTTTACGACTTCGTGATTCGCCGCTTGATGGCGGGAGGTTCGTTGGATTGGTTGTCTGATTTCAACTATCCAAACCCCCTGCGCAGAATCGACGAGTTCCCAAACATTCTGGATGCGGTGATTGCGGCGCCGGTCAGCCTGCTCTTTTCCTATCCACAGCAGTACGGTGCATCTCAGGCACTTGCCGTTCTTATCAACGGGTTGGGATTTGCCTGGTTGGCCCGCTCGATGGGTTGTCGCGGGCTGGGTGTGTGGGTGGCCGGTGGGTTGGGTGTGTGTTGTCAGCAGGTCTGGCGAGAGTTGTACATGGCCAGACTCAATGCTGCCTTCCCGGGATTGGCGGGTGCGGCCCTGGCAAGCTGGTTGCAGGTCTTGGAACCCGAACGCTCTCGTTGGGAGCGGGTAGGGCTGGCTCTGTGCGCAACGCTGCTTGGAGCAGCGGCTGCGCTGGTTTATCCCCCCCTGTTGTTGTTGTTGGCTCCAGCGGGTGCATGGATGGCACTCAGTCGAATTCGAGGTGCTAGTCGCCTGGGAGTCTTGTTGGCACTTATTGCTGTGGTCCTGGCCTGTGGGCTTGTGGGCGCAGAACTCGAAGAAATACGCCGTTCTCCTCGAGCCACGGATGGTCGTTATGGGCAGGAAGCCATCTGTGCATTGGGAATGGCTTGTTCCAGCATTGATCCCAGGGTTCGACTCGATGCTGGATTTATGACGATTTCGGATGTCTTTGCGTTGGTGGGAGTGCAACTGGATCGATGGGTGCGATCGGGGTTGCTTACTGTGGTCTGGTTGCCAGGCCTTCTGGCTCCGATTCTGCTCAAGAATCGAGCGGTTTGGTTGGGGGTATTGGGCTGGGCTGTTGGGTTGACCCTGTTGTCAATGGGGCCATGCCCGGAGTGGAAAGCAGGAGAGTCGCTGTCTTGGAACCTGGGGTTTGTGGGGACTTCAAGTTGGTGTGCGATGGGGGTTCTGCATGATTTTGGACGTCTTCTTTCGGTGGCTACCCTTTTGTTTGCTGTGGCGACGGGTCGGGTTTGCGAGTCCCTCTGTGAGAAGACTCGGTTTTCTGGGGTGTTGCCATGGATTGTGGGATGCCTTGTGTTGATCGGCCCTGTCTGGACAGTACGAGCACAACTGTCGCGAGCGTCGAGTTGGCTGGCGGTACCTGTACTTGCCACAACCGACTTCTTGAATGAGGCGGCAGATGGCCCGGTGGTCGAGCTACCCTTCGACCGGCGAGTGCAGTTTCTATCGGCACTCCAGGCTCCTGAACGAAAACGGGTGAATACCCTGAACACGAAGCCTCGAGGCTACTCCAGCGCGTATCAGATACGGCCTGGGGATGAGCGGTTTCCCTTTGTGGGTTGGCTGGTTGGCCTTGGCAGAGGGGCAGAACTTGGAGAGAGGCCGACCCTGAAAGAAGCGCAGCAGTCGGGGGTACGCTGGGTGGTTTGGGATGGTGAGCGTTGTGGGGCTGTGGGGCTGCAGCTTCGCGGGGATGAAAGCCGCCCACCGAATCGTTTGTCGGGTTGGGCGGATGCGCCGGCTACGGCGTGCAGGCCGGAGATTTTGGAGGAACTGCGCAGTGTGTTGGGGGAGCCACAGGTTCTCCCAGGCTCGGCGTTGGCCTGGGGGATAGAGTGAAGCCTTCAGGCCAATTTCCCGACCACTTCGCCCACGAGCAAGTAGCGTTGTACAGGACCGAACTCTCGAGAGTCTGTGCTGTGTGTGGGATTGTCCCCCAGCACGAAATATCGCCCCGCTTCATCGATGTGGGAGATGCGCTTGATGATGTAGAGCCCTGGTGAGTGTGGATGCTCCAGAAGCACCACATCTCTGGGCTTTGGTTGCCGATGTTTCCAGGCGTGAGGGTTGACCAGTACCTGGTCACCCTCGGCATATTCAGGAAGCATGCTTGCGCCCTGCACCCGGAATCGGGAGCGCCGGCGTAGCAGCCAGAAAATGAGGTCGGACGCTTTCAGCTGGCGGTGTACCAGGACACTTCTCGGCCCTTGGTGCTCCAGAAGATGTTGTGGATGCGCTCGATGCATTCCATCAGCTCTTCTGCGTGTGCCTGGTTGACTTCCACTTTCACGGCCGAACAGAGCTTGGCGGCCTTCCAGAAGGTGTCATGAAGATCCGGATGGTCCTCAAGATGTGGGGGCTTGAAATAGTCGGTCCACAGCACCAGAAGTTCTTCTTTGGCGATGTGGGTCTGCTCTTCTTTGATCGCAACGTAGCGAGCCATCTTGTTGTGATAGTTCGCCCAGGCTTGGTTGTCTCCGCCCTCAGGGCGCTCCAAGGCGAGGATTTTCTTGGTCATCGAGAGACCGGCCTCGGCGGCAATCCGTGCAGAGGCTGGGTCGTAGACGCCACAGGGGCCATCACAGTGTGCATGCGCAGTTGGCGCGGGGTGAATCTGTTCGATGAGTTGGATGAGGGTCGAGATCATTGGACTTGCCTCCTGAAGGGGAAACTCCAGTCACCCTATATGCCCGGAGTGTCAAGTCCGTCGTTGGTTGACCCGGCCAACGAGTGACGCTAGGTTGGCGGCTCTGCACGGGGATTCAATGCTTCGGTTTGGCAATCACGTGATGGAGTCTCGGTTGATTCTCGGGACTGGAAAGTTCCGTAGTTTTGAACAAATGCGGGCATGTCATGAGGCCAGCGGGACACAGATGGTCACCGTTGCGATTCGTCGGGCCCAGCCTGGTGTGAGCGGTGCAGGGAATATCCTGGATTGGATAGACAGAGACAGAATCGCGTTGTTGCCCAACACCTCGGGTTGCTACACGGCTGAAGAAGCTGTGCTCACTGCTCGGCTGGCAAGGGAGTTGTTTGGTACGACCCTGTTGAAGCTGGAGGTGATTGGCGATCCGAGCACACTGTATCCGGACGGAGAGGCCACCCTCGAAGCAGCTGGGCTGCTTGTAAAGGAAGGCTTCACGGTGTTGCCTTATTGTTCGGACGATCCCGTTCTCTGTAGGAAGCTGGAAGACGTTGGGTGTGCTGCAGTCATGCCCCTGGCGGCTCCGATAGGTTCTGGTTTGGGGGTGAGAAACCCCTACAACATCGCCATCATCCGAGAACAGGTATCGGTTCCTCTCATCCTGGACGCTGGAGTGGGGACGGCGTCGGACTGTACGCTGGCCATGGAGTTGGGGGTAGATGGCCTGATGGTGAACACAGCGGTGGCCGGTGCGCAGAGACCGGTTGAGATGGCACATGCCATGCGTTTGGCCACAGAGGCTGGCTACCTGGCGCATGGTGCGGGCAGGATTACCAAGAAGCTTCACGCCTCGGCCTCCAGCCCGATCGAGGGTGTGATTTTCAACTGATGCAAAGGGTCCTGCCGATTTCTCCGGGCGTGGGTTTTTCTAGTCGTACATTTTTGGGCGCCGCTGAGCAGCTCATGTTGGCGGGAGTCAGACAGCTTGTAGTCCGAGAACCGAGTTGGACTTCCAGTAGGCTCCGAGAGGTGCTTGGTGAACTGGATGAAATGGATTCGCTGATTGTGCACGAGTGCTGTGAGGACGCGGAGATATTGGCTCTTGAAACCGGATGTGGCCTGCACATGTCTTCCCGAACCGCTTTGGCTGGTCTTCGAGAGCGGTTTGACGGGTTGCTGGGAGTATCGACCCATGGCCGGGAGTCGCTGTTGAGAGCCGAGGATGCCGGTGCAGACTACGCGCTGTTGTCTCCGATATACGCGCCCTACTCCAAGCCGGATGACACACGCACTCCCCTCGGAGTTCGTCGTGCTGTGGAGGCGTGTAGAGATGTCTCGATTCCTGTCTTCTTTCTGGGAGGAATCGATGAGGGTCGTGCCCGAGATTGCATGGATTCAGGGGCTTATGGAGTGGCCATGATTGGGGCCCTCTTTGGAGAAGATGCCAGGACACATGATGTCGCGACAGCGCTCTTAGAGGCGGTGGGCTAGCTCATTTCACCAGCGATATTTTTCTGCCAGGCGCTGCGAAAGTCGTGAATGCTCGGATTGCTGTGAAGTAGGAACATCGTTCGGACAATCGCAGTTTCTGTAGTCATGTCTCCGGCGCAGACCGCTCCGGCCTCCATGGCTCGGGCTCCTCCCCTGTATCGAGACAAGTCGGTGGCTCCCTCCAGGCATTGAGAGCGAATGACGACAGGCACACCGGCTTCCGTGGCATCGGAAATGGCTTCCGGCCAGCCATCGAGGGGAACGTTTCCAGACCCGAAAGCGAGCAAGACAACGCCTTTGGCTCCCGCGTCTACAGCTGCGCGGAGTGCGCCGGCGCGGCTCCCGGGAAAGAGGTAGAGAACGATTACGCGTCTCTCGAATCCGGTGCGAAGCTGGAAGTCTCCCTTGGGCCGCATTGGCGTTTGTAGCACTCGAACATCGACGCCAATTTCGGCCAGAGGTAGGAAGTTTGGCGATTCGAAGGCCTCGTAGGAATGCACCGACACCTTGGTGGAGCGGTTTCCCCGAAACAGGTGCGACCCGAAATACAAGCCGACCTCTGGAATATCCAAACCTGCGCAAATAGCGGAGTTGACCAGGTTTGTGCGAGCGTCTGTGCGGGCTTTGGTCACGGGTCGCTGGGCACCGGTGAGTACCACCGGGCGTGGGAGATTGGCCAGTACCAGACTTAGAGCGGAAGCGGTGTAGGCCATGGTGTCTGTGCCATGAAGCACCACAAAGCCATCGTAGTCGTTCATGTGCTCGGCGAGCAGATGGGCGAGGTCTTCCCAGTGTGAGGGAGTCAGGTCGGTGGAGTCGAGGTTGCAGAAACGCTCCCCTGCAATCTCGAAGCGATCCTCCAGTCCTCGGACGTAGGGCAGCAGGTTTTCGGCATAGGTGGACGGTGCAAGGGGGCCGGGCTCCCCTTCTGCGAGCATTCCAAGTGTTCCGCCGGTGTGTACGAGAAGCAGTCTTTTGCGGTCCATGAGCGTCTCGTTGGGGCTACCAGGTGTAGATGTCCGAGCTGTGGCAGGCTCCGTCGGCCAGGTCGTTACAGGTCTCTTCCATGATGCAGTCCTTCAGATCGTCAAAGGACTGTTTCAGATCGAAAGCCGGTTCATCACCCGTGTCGGTCTTTGTTTCTTCCAGGTCGTCATAGGTGCTCTCCTGGAACTGGCATTCCATCACACACTCGGTTTTTGGCGTGTCTTCGAGGCCCAGCAACTCGCAGTCGTGGAGCTTGGTACACACCTTGTCACAGGTAGGGGTGCAGGCCCACAACCCGGTCAGCAAAAATAGGCTGGCGACTACCATACGGGAGCGCAGAAGCCACCTGTTTCAAGGCGCTCGCAGCTTTGTTCTGCGATGCAGTCCATCCACAACGCTGCTTGACTCTCGTTTTCGAGTTCGATGTTGATGCTGCTACCCTGAGATTCGGAAGGGTTGTAGCCTTCGACATCGCCTGTTTTCTTGAGCGCAGTTTCACATTCGTCAAGGCAACGGGTTCTCAACTCAGTCTGATCTGTATGGCCTGCGCGCCGGATATGGCAGTCGTCTTCCGAGTACAGTCGGCTGCAGGTGGACTGACAGGTGGGCCCACAACTGACAAGCAGGGACGTAAGGGCGATGAGAAAAGTTACAAGGACGCGCATGCATCCCTCCTGGATTCGGGCAGCATGGTATTGACCTCGTATAGCACCGTCAACGCGAGGTAGCTTGCTTTGCACGTCCTGCACGTGACTCCATATTTCCCGCCGACCTGGGCATACGGTGGAATTCCACGCATTGTTTATGGGTTGGGATGTGCGCAGTTGGGCCTGGGCATGGAGGTCAGTGTCTGGACGACCGACGTATTCGATTCGGAGTCTCGCAACGGTGTGGGCCCGGTGAGAACTCTGGATTGGCTCAGGGTTTTGACCAGTCGAAACGTCTCGAATTCTCTGGCCTACCACCAGCAATTATTTCTGCCGTTGGGTTCTACTGAGCTGTTGGATTCACTGTCTTCGGTTTCCTTGGTACATCTTCATGGCCACCGGCATCTGCTGAACAACCGGGCGGTGGCCTGGGCGAAGCGTCGTGGGATTCCATGGGTGTTTACGCCGAATGGGACTCTGCCTCGCTACGAGCGCAAGGTTCCATTGAAGACTTTCTGGGACCTTGCGGTGGCTGGCGGAGTGCCTCGAGGTGCTGCGAGGTGTATTGCTGTGGCACCGGCTGAGGTGGGTCATATGCGCAGCGCTGGAATTCCCATGGAGCGAATTGTACGCATTCCCAACGGCTTGATGTTGGAGGAGTTCGACGCGTTGCCAGAGCGCGGCTCGTTCAAGAAGAAGCTGGGTTTGGAAGGTCCGCTTGTGGCCTACCTGGGACGGATTTCACCAAGGAAGGGGGTGGACCACCTGGTGGCTGCTGTGTCTGATCCCAGATTGGCGGATGCCAACCTGGTGGTAGGTGGCAATGACATGGGTGGGTTGGCCGAAGCCAAGAAACGCGCGGGAGAGCGGGTTCATTTTGCGGGTCTGTTGGAAGGGGAAGAGCGCCTGTCGCTCCTGGTTGATGCGGATGTGCTGGTGTATGCCTCCTCGGATGAAGTGTTTGGTTTGGTGCCGTTCGAGGGACTGATGTGCGGCACTCCGGCGGTGGTGGGAGGGGATTGCGGATGTGGCGAGTTGATTCAGGAGGCCGGCGCGGGTGTGTTGGTCCGTCATTCGGATGTGGATGGGTTGGTTCAACGAATTCGTGGAATGCTGGATGACAAGCCGGCGAGAGAGGCCATGGTCAGGCGGGGGCGTCGCTATGTAGAAGAGCGCTTGGCGTTCACAAAAATCGCAGAGCGTCACAAGGCGTTGTACGAACAGATCCTGGCGGAAGGACCCCCTCGGATCCAGAATGGAGCATGGTGAGCGAGCATACCCACACCCGTGGAGCCGAGAGCTGGGTGGCCTGGTTTGTCCTGGTCATCCTCGTGGGGCTGGCTTGGGCAAATGGGCTGCATGGGGAGTTCACCTACGATGACAAGGTGGAGGTGATTGGGAATCGAACGATTCGATTCCTGGAACAATGGCGGGCAATGCTTGGGTACAACGTGTCCCGACCAGTCGTGATCACCACCTATGCGCTGAATCACCACTTCTCCGGTTCAGACCCGTTCGCCTACCATCTCGTGGATGTGATCATTCAAGCCGTCAATGCGGGACTTGCCATGCTTCTGCTCGTGGAGTTTGGTGCCTTTCGGGGTTGTGCGAGGCCCCTGCGACTGGGTGTTCTGGGGGCTGCATTCTGGGCTGTTCATCCGCTTTCTACGGAAGCGGTCACCTATGTGACGGGGCGGTCTGAGCAGCTCGTCGCCATGTTTGTGTTGTGGACCTGCTGGGGTTGGATGCGCTGGCTGCGTGACGGAAGCTTGGAGACCTGGGCGTGGTGTTGGGTCGGCGTTGTGGCAGCGGGCATGACCAAGGAAAACGGGGTTGTGTTGCCTGTGTTGATGCTGGCGATTGAGTACCTGGTAGTGAGAAAGGGATGTTTTCGAGATGTCCGCTGGCGGGCGTACCTGCCTGGATTGTTCTTTTTCAGTCTGTTCTTTGCCTACCGCCACTGGCGCTATGGCGTGTTTACTACGCCTCACAATCTCCGTGAGCTGCCGGTTCAGTTGTGGACCCAGGCGGAAGTTATCGTTCGCTATCTTCAACTGGTCGTTCTGCCGATCGGTCAGTCGGTGTTTCACGATCACCCGGAAACCGGGATGACGGCTCGGTCGGTGGGCTCCGTCGTCATCCTGCTTACGCTCTCGGTTCTGGCCTGGGTGTTTCGACGGAAGAGACCGCTTTGGGCCTTGGCGTGGGTCTGGTTTCTTGTGGTGCTGTCACCGTCTTCTTCGTTTGTGCCGCTCAAGGAAACCATGGCCGAGCATCGTGCCTATCTGGCCTTTTTAGGTCCTTGCTGGGTGTTGGCCCTGGGAGTTGATGGATTGGTACAGGTGCGCAGAATGTCAGTGGCTTTGGTTCTTGGGGCGTTGCTTATCGGGCTCACCCATGTTCGGAACAACGTCTGGGCCAGCGAGGTCAGCTTGTGGAAAGAGGTGGTAGAGCGGAATCCAGAGTCTGCAGAGGGCTGGTACGGATATGGAGAGGCCCAGCGATTTGCTCTTGCAAAGCTTCAGGTAGAGGACCCGCGGGCGGGGACGTATCGGCCCGCTGAAGCGTATCGTCGAAGTGCGGAACTCAACCCGGATCTCTTGGATGCGTGGAACAACCTGGGATTATCGGAGGCGAATCTTGGAAATGATGAGGCGGCTGTACAAGCCTGGCAGCAAGCGTTGAAGCGGTCGCCCACCTATTGCAAGGCGCACAACAATATGGGGCTGCTGCACGCACGACGCGACCGGTTGACGGATGCTGTAGCTGAATTCCAGGCCGGTTTGCTGTACTGCCCGGAAAATGATTTGGGCCTCTACTTTTTGGGCAAGCTCTATGACGAGAAGCTTGATGAGCCGGACAAGGCTGTCCTGGCCTGGGAGGCTCTACTCAAAGAACATCCAGACTTTGTGCACTCGGAGGAAGTGCGGAGTCGAATTCTGGAACTGACGTGGTAGCGTGGCGTGGTGTTTCAGTCCTTTCTTGCACTCTCGATTTGGGTAGCCCCGGCCCTGGCACAGGAGGCGGCTTGTGAGCTTGCCGTGGTGGAAGCAGAAAAGCGATTGATGGAGGCTTCTGCAGACGTCGAGGCGTGGTTGGCTTTGGCTGAATCTCATCGGTGTGCTGAGAACTTTCATTCCGCGTTGGCTGCCTACGAGCGGGCACTGTCTTTGGGGGCGGTCCATTCTCGTGTGGCCGATCGGGTTTCATCTCTGACCGAGGCTCGGAACGAGGCCTACTTTCGCGTGCCACCCCCTCAGCCGTGTATTGGAAAAAAGGCGGTGACGGAAGTGGTTCAAGCGGCCACAGGAGACCTTCAGTCTTGCTTTGCAGAGGTTGAATCCACCCGTCATGGAACGTTGACGGTGTCTTTCGAAGTGGTTTCCAGTGGCGTCGCAGCCAACCTTTCTGTGGCTACAGAAGATCTGCAATCTGAAGAGGGGTTTGAGACCGAAATACTCTTGAACTGTGTTGAGGAGAAGGTGCTGGCGTTGTCGTTTCCGGTGACGTCAGGCAAGGACCCGGTGCCAGTGAGCTTTCCATTGCGTCTCAAGCCGTTCGAAGACTCCACCGAGCCATCTGAAGCCCTAGACGCCACCCCTCCATGACCGAACCGGAGCGCACGGCGTCGCGCGCCAATCTGAACATTGGCTTCGGGCGGATCCAGAACTGACGCCAAGCGTCTCGCATCAGGCCGTCGAGTTCCTCCTCGGACAGGCTGGTACATGTTTCTCGTTGCGTTTCACTATCCACGGGTCCGAGGACGCTGGAGGTTTTTCCGTGGTTCCCGAGGGCATAGAGCGGGGTGCCTGGAAGTGCGGTGAGGCTGGAGAACTGGACATAGTCGGCGTCGATTTCTTTCACGAAACGAATGGTCCGTCGTACATCGGTGCTGGACTCTCCGGGGCTGCCCAGAATGATGTAGGCCAGGGAACGCAGGCCGGCAGATCGGGT
The DNA here is from genome assembly GCA_036337845.1 of Myxococcota bacterium. Classification (GTDB taxonomy): domain Bacteria; phylum Myxococcota_A; class UBA796; order UBA796; family CAJQPC01; genus JAYZDK01. The sequence continues at coordinate 10,153 of JAYZDK010000061.1, forward strand.
GTCTGAAAATGCGCGAATGGTTTGTTCGACTGTGATGTCTTTGCGCAGGAGCTCCAGGGTCTTTCGGTTGGCCGATTCGACCCCGTAGGCAATGGTCCGGCAACCCGCTTGCCGCATTAGCCTCAGTAAAGCGGGGTCTACACCATCGACACGGCCCTCGCACTTCCATTCGATTTCAAGTTCTCGGTGGAGGATCTCTTCGCAGATCAGGCGCACCCGTTTTCTATCCAAGGTGAAATTATCATCGTAGATGTTGATGAAGCCGACGCCGTGGTTCCGCACGAGTTCTTCCATTTCATCGACCACACTGGAGGGAGTGCGCGCCCTCCAACGACTGCCCGAGACGCTCTTGTCGCAGAACGTGCACCGGAACGGGCAGCCGCGAGAGGTAATCATCGTTGCGAACCCGGGTCGTGTAGCAAACAGGTAGCGGTAGCTGTGCTGGGGTAGCAGATGCCGTGCAGGTTTGGGGATGTCATCGATATTGGCGGTGGGCTGGCGCGGGGTCAATGGGTGGCCTCGTGCGATAACGCCTGCTGGAGGCGGGCTGTCACAAGAGGATTCCAGCCAGTCGAGGTAGGGACCGATCGTTTCCTCCCCCTCGCCGGAAATCCCATGGTCGATTTCGGGACATTCGTTGAAGACCTGGTGTTCGACGGCTGTGGGGTGAGGCCCTCCCAGCACGATGTGTTTGACGTGGGCGCGTGCGATTTGGGCCGCTTTCC
>JAYZDK010000062.1:0-19356 GCA_036337845.1 Myxococcota bacterium
ACCACCTGGGGCGCTACGAGCCTGTCCTGGCATTTTCTGGAGAAGCAGTCGTCTGGTGAGCATGCCGTAGACCGCCTTGAGGTCTCCATTTTGCGAGGCTCCAAGACCTTCGAAGGGGGATTGTTGGAGGGGCAATGGGGCCTTGGAGAGGTTGTTTGGGACGATGACGATGGGATTTTGGACTTCACTCCGGCAGGGGGTCGATTGGGGTTTGATCTTATGGGTGACCTGGTACAGGGCCAAATGGGTCTGGATGTGCGCGCTCGATGGCGCTTTGACAAGGACGAAAGGCCGCTGGATGCCAGCCTAGGGGTTCCTTTGGGGGTGTTGGCCTCGACTCCGGAAGATCGTCCGCCCTTTGCATATTTGGGTCTGAGGGTACGGCCTGGCATAGGGTTTTTGGGGCCGGCCAAGTCCTTTCAAATGGATACCAGTGTGTTGACGGGGTTTGGCTATGCTGTGGTTCGTGGGGAGGAGATCGATCTCCTTCTCGCACTGGACTACAGTCTGGATCACGCTAGTTTGACCTCTCGTGGGCAGAGCGTGGTCCACACCTTTTCAGCGGGGGTCAAATCCCGTTTTTGAGAGCGGTTTGGTTGAGACCGTTTCTTGGACAGGATCGAATCGATGTACACCCTTTTCATCATGGACCCGATCGATGCGCTGCATCTGGATGGCGACTCGACCTACGCAATCATGGCCGAGTCTACAGCTCGGGGTTTCTCAATTGCCTGGTGTACCCCAGCGGACCTCTTTGCGGATGGCCGTGGGGCAATAGCTCGCTGTCAGTCGGTCACAGCACATCTCGAAGAACCGGCTTTTCGGGACCGTGAGGCCGTCCGAGAAGTGCCATTGACCGAGTTTGATTGCGTGTGGTTGCGCAAAGACCCGCCGTTTGACATGACTTATGTCTTTGTCACGTATCTACTGGATCTGGCGTCTTCACAGACGCTGGTGCTCAACGATCCCCTTTCTTTGAAATGTGCCAACGAGAAGATGTATGCGCTGCAGTGGCCCGAACTCTGCCCTCCGACCCTGGTAACGAATCGGATTGAGGATGTGCGATCTTTTGCGAGGGAGCATGAGCGCATCGTGGTGAAGCCCTGGGATGGGAACGGAGGCCGCGGGGTGATGGTGACCGAACATGGAGACGGAAACCTGGCCGCGATGGTGGAGCTGTTGACGGATAGTGAGCGGAACTGGTGTATCGCCCAGAGATACGAGGCCGCGATACGCGATACGGGCGACAAGAGAATCATCTTGATCGATGGTGAAGTTCGGGGTTGGTTCTCTCGGATACCGGGCACGGAAGACCACCGCGGGAACATGCATGTGGGTGCACGTGTCGAAGCTGCGGAGTTGACTGAACGTGACCGTGAAATCTGTGAGTCGCTATCCGGGCGGCTGCGGGCAGAAGGCTTGTTGTTTACAGGAATCGACGTGATTGGTGACTTTCTGACGGAAATCAACGTGACGAGCCCCACTGGGCTGCGAGAGATTTTGACGCTGCAGGGAAGAAACCTTGCGGCAGAAATCTGTGATCGAGCCCAGGCGCTGCATCAAAAGAGGCGTCTTTGAACGTCTGGCTTGTTCTATTCCTGCTCGGGCCGGCTCGTGGCGATGAAGTGGGCACGGAACCGGCGGTTCAGCAGGAGATACAGGCCCGGAAATTCGAGCCCAAGATTGTTGCCGGGGCCTCGGAGCTGGGGATGTCGGCGGATTTTGTGTACCGAGCGAACCGTGGCATTGAGCTCATTTTTCTTCGGGACTACAAGGGAGCCAAAGACTGGTGGGACCTCTTGGAAGCCGATTATCCAGGAACTGCTGTTCGCCATGTGGGACGAGTGCTCATCTACCAGGCGTTGATGCTCGAAAATCTCGATTATCGATTTGAAAAGCAGTATCGGACCCACTCGAAGCTGGCGCTCGAAGACCTGGATGAAGCGGATGCTCAGCCTGGAAACGAGGCCTGGGAAGCTTTTCTTCGAGGTGGTGTGGAGGGTATCGAGAGCATTCATCTGATGCGGAAGAACCAATATCTACCAGCGTTGACGCTCGGCCTGGATGCGATCCGAGCACTGGAACGTCTTGAGAAAGTGGCTCCGGATTTTGTGGATCCGGTGCTGGGCCAAGGTTTGTACAAGTTCTGGCGGGCTGTGGTCGCCAAGAAGACCCGATTGATTCCTCCCGGCGAGAAAAACGGCCAAGAAAACGGCATACTGGCGATGAAGCAGGCAGAACGTGAGGCCCTATTTGTTTCGCCGGCTGCCACGCTCGCACTTTCCTATGCCTATCTGGAAGAAAAGAAGCTAGGACGCGCCACGGCATCTCTGCGCAAGAACCAAAGGCTCTACCCCGACAATGTGATCAACAATATGGTGCTTGCCCGAGCGTTGATTCTTCAGCGAAAACTCGATGAGGCTCTGGTGCTCCTGAAGCATATCGAATCAATCGATACAGACAATCACCGGGTTCACTACTATCGAGCCACGGTTTGGCTCCGGAAAAACAACTTGTCGGAGGCACATGCCTCGATCGATCGGTACCTTGGATTCACGCTGGAAAAGAAGTTTCGGGCGATTGGCCTTCACAGAAAAGGCGAGATCCATCAACGAGCACGGGAAGTCGAGCTTGCCAAGAAGTTCTATCGAGAGGCTGTCGATACGGACGATTACGGCCCGAGTAAGTCCATGTTGGTGCGCCTGGAAAAACAAGACAAGAAGCGCTGAAATCACTCAAATGCTTGGTTGGGGAGGGCCGGTTCCGTCCGTGTAACCAGCCCTCCCGAGTCTCCGCAGTGAACCCCTGGCACGGGGGCAAGCCACTACGGGGAGGGGAGCCGTCCGCCGCTCCACGCCTCCACAACCAAGTTTAAAGTTCGGGTATACGCAGCTCCATTCCTACTTGGAGTGAATCTCCGCTTCCGAGTAGGTTCACGTTGGCGTCTCGAATGGCTTCCCATTGGGAGCTCTTTCCGTACATCGAGTAGGCAATACTCGATAGATTGTCGCCAGACTGAACCACGTATGTTTTGGCGGTTTCTGCCGTCTTTGGTGTTTCTCGAATGATCTCTACGGGTGGCATCGTGTCCACCGGGTTCGGAACCGGGGCCACGTTGGGAGCTTCGGTTGGCTCCTCCAGATTTACCAGTGCCTCGGGCGTTTCACCGACAGGGATTTCGTTGTCCTCGAGCACGGCCTCGGTGTGGATGGGGTCCGAAGGGGTTTCAGCCATGGCCAGCATGGGCGTTTCATCCTCTTGAAGCCCCTTGCCCAGGAATGACAGGAGCAGGCCTACACTCAGGGCCGTGGTCAAGACCGCAGTCAGTGACCAGGAACGGGCCTTTTTGTTGGAATCTCTGACTGCTCGTTCAAGCCGGGTTTTGTCGACTCGTAGGCGCCTGGCTTCTTCACGAAGAGCACGGACTTCCGCGCCTACGCGTGCCGCGACCTGCTCACTGCGATTGTCTTGGAGTTTCGCGTCGCGTTGGTTCTCGAAGGCTTCTTTCAAGCCTTGAGGGGGTCGCAGTCCGCATGCGGTGGTCGCATCGAGCTCTGCGATGGCTTCTTGCCAGCGTTTCTGCGCTCCATAGATCTTCGCGAGCAGCAGATGGGCTTGAGCATCATCTGGGTTCAGACACAGCAGTACGTTGAGGCGGTCCCTGGCGCGGCCCAGATGTCCTTCACGGGCCATACACAAGGCTTCGTCGTACAGTCGTGTGGCAGCGTCATAGCCCTGTGTTTCAAGAAGCTCGGTGAGTTCGCGAATCGCTCCTGATTCGCCGTTACCACGTGGAAGTTCGTTGAAAGGTATCTGCTGGGCTGCGTGCATGTGAGGATTTGGGGCGGGGGGAATGAGCCGTTGCGGCTCTGAAGGACTCTAGGAAATGAGTCGAACAACGGTAGGGGTGTGAAGACTGTCTAACACTTTTGTGGACGTGTCAAGACTTTTTGGGGCCGCTCTTTTTTTCCCGAGGTGGCGGGTTCGCCCGGGCGCGGTATGGAGTTTTTGGTAGACAGGTAGCCGTGGAGGTAAGGATGTCTAGGCAAGGCAGACTCATATATACGCCGACCTCGTGGCTTCCACGGGGTGAGGCGCTGGTGCCGGCAAAGCATCCTAAAGCCAGAGAGATTGCGGTTTGGCAGGGAATACCCGGAGAAGCTGCAGATCTTGAGTTGCGGGGTAAAGGCGCTCATCGACGCCATGCACGCTGGGTGCACAGCGACAAACCCAGCCCGTACCGGGTGACTCCACCCTGCCCCAAATACGACGCCTGCGGTGGTTGTCCGCTGATGCATGTGGATTCTGTGGGCCAATCTTTTGCACGTAAGTCGTTGGTCCGGAATGCTTTTCGGGAAGTGTCACTCGCCGATGTCGAGATTTCTGATGAGGTGTCGCTTGGAGAGCTCGCCCATTTCCGCCATGTCATCAAGCTGGCTTGTGGATCCTCGGACCGCGGTCACTTTCGAATCGGAGCTCCCGGTCGAAACACGCGGCGGATTGTGCCGATACCCGACTGCCTTGTGATCACCGAAGAGCTGCACAATGTCATGCACGCGTTCGTGAAGTTGTGTATTGATTTCCAGGTCAAAGCGTTTGAACCGGGTCGTGGTGGGTTGTTGAGGCACCTGGTGTGCAGACAGTCAGCGCTGACGGGAGAAGTGCTCGTGACCCTGGTGACCGGTGTGAATCATCCAGTGCTTCAGGAGATCACTCAGCAGCTTTCCGGTCGGGCGCGTTCGATTGTGGGCATTCATCTGCACATCAATTCCGAAGAAGGCAATGCCATATACAGTCGGGATGACACGGGACATATTCAGACGCGACACATGGGAGGGCGTTCTTTCATCATCGATCGATTGGCGGATGTGGACTATCGGATTGGCCCTGGAGACTTCTTTCAGACCAATCCTGCCCTCGCAGACCGTTTGTATCGGGATGTGCTTGATATGGCGGGGGTGGGAACAGGAGAAGTTGCTCTGGTGGACCTATACAGCGGGGTGGGTGGGTTTGCCTTGGCTGCGGCCGCTCGTTCAAGCTGGGCTTTGGGGGTTGAAAACAACGGCGGTGCTGTGCGTCGGGCGAGAGAAAGTGCTTCAGCCGGGAACATCCCAGCGGAGTTCATTCATTCAGAAGTGCTAGAGGCGCTCCCAGCTTTGGAGCGTCGTTTGGAAGGTTTGCGGCCTGTTGTGGTGGTCAACCCGGCTCGTCGTGGGCTGGAAGAAGGAGTGCTTTCTGGGATTTCCAAGCTCCATCCATCCAAGGTCATCTACGTGAGCTGCAATCCCAAAGCCATGGCACGTGACTTGGCGGAAGCGGTCGCCAATGGCTGGAAAATTGGCCGAGTTGTGCCCTACGACATGTTTCCGAACACATCCCATGTAGAAGTCGTGGCCGAGCTGGAACCGGGGACAGCTTCAGAAGGCCCCAGTCGCCGCATGCCTCGGCGGAAGGTGGTTCGATGAATCTTGGTCGGGCCATTGGGTGTGTGGGATGGATGGCCTGGTCTTCTGGGGTGCTTGCGCAGGAAGAGAATGAGTGGAGAGACTTTGAGGAAGAAGAGGAGGTCTTCGATGAGTTCGAGGAAGACTCCGGTCCCGATGGAGATCTCTTTGCGGATGCAGTTCCGGTCTTTGTTTCGGAATTTCAGTCGAGCAGCAAGGAATACCTGGGCCTAGCGGCCCTGATGCGCGATTTTCTGGAAGAAAGAGTGGGTGCTCATCCCATGCTGCGCACGATTTCGGTTCATGAAGCACCGGATTTTGGAGAGCATTCGGCCCAGCTTTACCTGGAGACCTGTCCGGTCGGAGAACAAGTTGGGTGTGCCTACGTCGTCGCGCAGAAGGTTGAGGCGGCCTATGCGCTGGTCGGTACGGTGCATGAGCGGGCGGGCGAGCGGGCTGTTGAACTCTCGGTGGTGGATGTCGTGGATGGACGGGAGGCCTTTTCCCTTCAGGTGGATCTCGAGCTCGGTGGTGATGATCGTCTGGCCGAGGGTGTCGTAGGCCTGCTGGTTTCCATCGTGGAGGGTACCGCCGGCCAGGTGAAGGACATTCGTCAAGATGGAGCCCAAGCGGTCGACTCCAATCCCATTGATACGGAAGAAGTGGCACGGCAGCTTCAGGAGCTTGCGGAGGAACTCGGAGGAATCACGGCGATAGATCAACGCGGCAACAAGCGCGTGGATAAGCCCGAATACACCCTGGCGGACCTGGACCGTGAAGAATCCACAGACTCCGCTAAACAGTGGGAATTACTGGGAATAACAGCAGAAGAATATTTGGCTTGGCGCAACTCTGGGATGACGCTCCATGCATGGAAGGTGTCACAACTCGGCCGGCGGGGAGAGCTTCTTGTTCGGCCGGTAGCCGGTCCGGCTAGAGGGCCTTTCGATACCACTTACTATGCGATTTTCGCGATTGAAGAAGAGCCGCCGAATGCTGTCATAGACACGTATGCCTGGCAGGGGTTTCAGCCTGGCACCGGTCTTTCCGGGGGGGGATGGATTGGGTTTGGGTTGACTGCCACCTTGGAAGTGGATGTTGGGGGAGGCGTCAATCTTGGTGGTTACACGCTCTATGCGCGTCAGCAGGATGGAGACGAGCCACCGGAGGAGCGTTCGGCTCAGACCGTGCAGCAGATGAATACCTGGGTAGGTGCTCGGATGTACTCGGTATTGCGATTCAAAGAAGGGGTGCGCCCCTTGTTGGGTTCGGGCTTGGTATGGCGCCAGGGGCATTCTTATACCGACTATTGGGAGCCGATTCGGAGTTCTGGTGGAGAGACGCCTCTGCCGGAGTTCAGCCCCCCTACTCTGTTGGAGGCCCAATTTGTTCCAGGCCTGGAGTTGACCTTGGGCTCGGCGGTGGACCTTTGTATTTCCCTACCCATTGGGTTGGGTGTGGGTGGTTCTGCGGTTCGGAATACCCAGGGAGAGAATGAGTACATTCTGCAGAAGGACGCACCGGATGGCCTGAGCCTGCTTAGCGTTGGACTAGAGATAGGCTTGGTGCTCCATCTCTTCGGTCCGGAAATCGAGATGGACGATCTCTACATGGAAACCATGGATGAGCCGCTGGATTAGACCTCAATCTCAGGGCGATTGAACAACTCGGGAAACAGGGCTCTCATCAGGGATTCTGGAACGTCGAATCCTTCAGGAAAGAGGACTTCATCCAAGGTGCCCTCAAGGTATCGAGCCCTTAGCTCGGCGATGTATCGCTTGCGAGCTTGGGGTTGTAGAGGTGCCTGTGCTTGTTTGGCCAAGACCAACTTTGGAATGTCCTGCTTCATACCGACCTCGATAAACAGGTCGGTTGAAACTCAACTCGGCCGACCCGTCGGTACTAATGAACGGCAGAACGGAGACGAAACTTGAGGCGCTTGATCCCTTGAGCTCGAAGTTGGCAGGCTCGACTCTCCGTAACATCAAGGATTTCACCGATTTCCTTCAATGTGAGGCCGTGCAAATAATAGAGCGAAACAGCGGTTCTTTCCTTCACGGGAAGGTGATGTACGGCTTCAACCACTTCTTGCTGCAGTTCTTTTTTGACCCAGAGTTCCGAGATGTCTTCATCGTCGGATGAGATGCGTTCGGAGAGAGGAGTCTGGTTGTCTTCATCGGCGGGAGCATCGAGTGAAACGAGTCGACGGATTCGTGCATCTCCGCAGAGGTCCTCGTACTCATCGGTTGTCATTTCCAGGGCTTTGGACATTTCCTCGCGGTCCGGCTCACGGCCGAGTTGACGGAAAAGCTTCACGCGAGCGTTCTCGATGCGCATGAACTTCCGACGTACCGAGCGGGGTACCCAGTCGGCTCCGCGGAGTGCATCTACAATGGCACCTCGAATACGAATCTCGGCATAGGCCTTGAACGGTACCTGGCGGCTTGTGTCGAATCGATCGACTGCATCAATGAGTCCCATGGCGCCTACGTTGATCAACTCATCTACATCTACGCTACTGGGGAACCTGCGAACCATTCGGCACGCGATGGTTCGAACCAGGGGGTAATGTTCAAGAATCATTCGTTCGCGGGGATCGTTACTTTCGATGCGGGGTGCGACTGCGGCCATGATTGTTACCCTCCAGATTCGTTAGGCACCCATTGTTATTCGCAAGGGCCGTGCCAAAATGGAGTTCTGTAATTTCAGGTACTTACGGCTGTTAAGGGCGTTGGCGAGGGGGGGTGTAAATATATACACGTATCTGTTTGTACTCACCCTTTTTCTATTCACCCGACTGGAAGTGAAGGGGTTTTAGGGGCTTGAAAGGGTAGTCTTGCGGCGATAGCCGCCGGAGAGGATGACAAGCCCCCTGCCCCAACACGACGGAGCCAGCACCTTTTTTGGCCGTATTGCTGCTCTGGTGCTTCGAAATCGTCGCGCGACAGCTTGGTCTATCTTGGGTCTGGTGGGCTGTTGCGTGGCTTTGGCTACAACTCTGAAGGTCAATCCAAGCATCTGGTTTCTTCTCCCGGAGGATGAACCTACGGTTGTGGCTCTTCAGGAACTGGAAGCCAACGATGGACGCTTTGCCTTGATTACCCTGACGGTCAGGGGTGAGAAGGAAGACGCCCAGGCGTTTTTTGGGGATCTCCAAGGGGCGTTTGAAAACGATGAACGGATTCGTTCATCGTTCTTTGATATCGATGAAAGCCTTGCGTGGCGGCTGGGGCTCCTGCAGTTTGAGCTTTCAGACCTGGCTGCGATTCGTGATCGCATTCGGGGAGCGCTGGTATTGGGGCCAGCGGTGGCGAATCCTTTTGTCTCCGCAAGCCTGTTGGACCTGGGCCCAATGACCCAGCGCCTCAAGGAAGGGGCGCTGGATCTGCCCTTGAATACCAAGGATGGATTGTTCCGAATGGTCATTCGGCCATCGGACTCTCCGCAGAACCTACCGTTTACTCGTGGCCTCATGCGGGACCTTGAGGCCGAGATTGATGCGCTTCAATCCGAAGAACGGGGGGTAGAAGTACTCTGGATCGGGGGTCCGTATCGCCACACCTACGAGGATTTTGTAGGAGTCGTCCGCGACATGAAGTGGACGGGTGCGCTGGCGTTCTGCTTGATTTTCGGCATGCTTTCGCTCGCTTTTCGAGATTTCAAGGTCTTGTTGTTGGTGTTTCTTCCCCTGGTGGTGGGGACCGTTCTGACCTTTGGCTATGCCGCGATTGTGGTGGGAGAGCTCAATACCTTCACCAGCTTTTTTGGCACGGTACTGATTGGCCTGGGTATCGACTTCTCCATTCACCTGTACACGCGCTATCGAGAGGAACGAGCGCAGGCAGAATCACTGGAAGTGGCCGTTGTTCGGGCTTGGGACCGGGTGGGGCCCCCCTGTTTTGCGGCTGCCCTTACGACGGCATTTGGTTTCATGGCGATGGTGGTCGCTCGTTTCCGGGGCTTTATGGAGCTGGGGCTCTTGTTGTCTTCCGGGGTGTTGATCTGCCTGTTGTCTGTGCTCACCATTTTGCCGTTGTTGATTTACTGGCGGGAGAAACAGCCAGTCCCCTACCCTCGAAAGCTGGTTTTTGGAACGGGCAGTGCGCCGCCGACCTATCGGTTTGCACCGCTTGTGTTGCTGATGTTGCTGCTCAGTTCTTCCTTTGCGGTGATTGGTGTTGGAAATCTTGAGGTGGAATACGATATTTCGGAGCTGCGTCGTTCCGGGCAGGCCTACAAGGATCTGGATGAGCTTCATCGAGAGCTGGCTCGAGATTCGTTTGCGCCAGTCGTGCTGAGCTACTCCACATCCCAGGAGTTGGCGGAGGCGGAGGCGCACTACGGAGAGTTGGCCCGATCCGGGGAATTTCCCGGAATCTCAGATGTGCTCTCGATCTACAGCCTGCTGCCAAGAGAGCAGCAAGGGCATATCGATATCCTGCGTGAAATCGCTGATTTCTCCGAGCACGAGAACTTTGGCTACCTGCCGGAAACGGTACGGAGAAATCTTCAGCCCCTGCTGGAAGTACCGATAGAGCCTCTAGGGGTCTCAGACCTGCCCGAATCACTGGCAGATCTGCTCGGTGCAGGAAATGAAGATCAACACCACTTGATGTTGATGGCCACAGGCAACCTCTGGGACCTTCGCGTGGCCAGTGACTTGCTCACCTCGGTGGAGAAAAATGTAGAGGATGCCCCCGCTGCTGGCCAATACCTGGTCCTGGGAAGCCTCTACCAGGTCGTGCGACGAGATACTCCTCTCATCTGCGCTGTCTCTTTGCTCCTGGTTTGTATTGGAACGCTGCTTCACCTGAGGCGTCCCGTGCAAGCGCTCGGTGCTGTGGGAGTGTTGTTGATCGGTATGCTCTGGGCCGGAGCTGCGGCTGCGACTCTTCGAATCAAGCTTTCTCTGGTCAACGTAGTAGGGATTTCTATTCTGCTGGGTGTGGGGGTCGATGTGGTGATCCACTTGCTCCATCGAATACGGGAAGAAGGGCCTGGCCGCGTGATGAAGGCTCTCTCCACAACTGGCTGGGCGGCTGGGCTTTCTGCCACAACCACCGTGCTGTCCTTTGCTGCGCTTTCGCTGGCGGGTCAGCAGGGAATCAAGTCCCTGGGGCTGCTGGTCCTCGTGGGATTGACCGCCGTCACCATCTGTACTTTCGCTCTGCTGCCCACCGGCTGGATGGCTGCCTGGAAGATAAGCGGCGATATGCCCAAGACCGACTCAAAGGGGTCAGCTGAGCAGCTTTCGGATTAGAGTCGCGGTGGGATGATGGCCGCCGAGATAGGCGAGCTTGATATCGCTTTCGGCGTTTTCGATGCGGACCCAGGCAACGGAGTCTTGTTCTCGGCCATCCGTCACAACTCGCGCCGGTCGTTTGTCCATGTGCAGTGACTCCACCTCGATGATGGCCGACTGCGGCAGGGTGATTGGCGGGAGCTTGGGGAGGTGAGGACAGATGGCGGTGAGCTGGATCAGTCTCAGGTCGGGGTGGCAAGCAGAACCACCTGCGGAGAATGAGTAGGCGGTCGACCCGAGTGCGGTGGCGACGATGAGTCCGTCACAGGCCATCTGGTTTACGACTTCCACACCATTTACCCGAACTCTGAGATGCGCAGTATTTCCACTAGTGCGCTCCAGATAGACGTCGTTGACCGCCATACCGCTGAGCTCAGCATCGGAAGCCGTTTTTCCTTCTAGTCTGAGCCGGGGAAATTCTCGAACAGTCCATTCTCGCTCTTGGATGCGTTTGCTGGTCAGTTCCAGGTCACCGAGATCATTCAGTAGAAAGCCAAGGGTACCTGCATTGATGCCCAGATACGTCCAGTCTGGTCCCATCTCATTGATGGATTCGAGCATGAAACCATCGCCGCCGATGACGAGACAAACGTCCTCGGGGACGTTTTTAAGTGCACCGGACTGGCTGAGGGCATCGTGCATTGCACGGGCCTTCTCGCTATCGGGGTCTTGTCGAATCATGGCTAAAGGATACCGTGGCTTGTACAACGAGGTCTTGGGACCCGAGGTGTTTGGCATGCAACTCATCAAGTTTCATGGGCTGGGTAATGACTACCTGGTTCTGGAAAGCTCGGAAATAGGGGTGTCTCCAGAGATGGTAATCGCCCTCTGTGAGCGGCACACCGGCGTGGGTGCGGATGGGGTTCTGGAGGTGGTGGAGTCGCGTGTTGCTGATTTCGGGGTGGTCATTCACAATCCGGATGGTACCCAAGCGGAGAAGTCGGGCAATGGGCTGCGCATTTTTTCCCGATATCTTGTGAAATATAGATCTGCTGCTTCTGATTTGACAGTAGAGACGCCGGCTGGCGTGGTTCGCTGTCGTGTGGACGGGGATCTGGTGGAAGTGGAAATGGGGGGAGCCACCGTGGACCCAGCCCGCATTCCTGCAGAGTCCCATGTGATTCCCCTCAACCTGGGAGCGGGTTTCCCTTCTCAAGCATTTGCGGTGGGCATGGGAAATCCCCATTGTGTGGTCTTTCTTGATGTGGATTTTGAGAGTGTGGACTGGCGAGCGGCTGGCAAAGCGCTGGAAGTGGACCCCCGTTTCCCCAACCGGACCAATGTCCAGTTTGTCAGGCTGATTGAGGGTGATCAGGAGGGCTATGCCGTCCTGGAGGCCCGCATTTGGGAGCGTGGCGCTGGAGAAACCCAGTCCTCTGGGAGTTCGGCCAGTGCTGTAGCTGCTGCGGCTGTGCGGTCGGGGCTGTGCCCAGACGCGCATCAGTTCGTGATTCAAATGCCCGGTGGGTCTCTTCACGTCTACCTGGATTGGGGTGACTTTTTGCCCTCGAACTCAGAGGATCTTCCTGTTCGAATCAAGGGACCAGTCGAAGAAGTTTGCAGGTTTCAGGTTTCAGATGCTTGGTTGGCGCGGGTTAAGGCGGATTGAGTCGTTGACTGCGCTGGGTGGAGACGCCAGAATGTACACTGAGGTGAGCTGATGCGAGTATTGCTCGTGCGACCGCCGGTCATGCACACGGTGGAAAGTGAGATTCCTGAGGCAGTAGAGGCTGAAAACCTGTCCTATCCACCGTTGTCTCTGCTTTCGATAGCCCAGTTTTTGTTGAGCCAAAGCGAACACGAGGTCTCCATTCTCGATGCGCAGCTTCACCACTACGACTACGACGAACTCGAGCGTCGGATTCGCGACTACGCGCCTGATGTGGTGGGCCTGACCGTCTTTACGGTTGGGCTTGTGGATTGTCTTCGATCGGTGGAAACCGCCAGGCGGTGTCCGACGGTCAAGCGCGTGGTTCTCGGCGGACCCCATATCAACGACTTTCCTCGAGAGTCTCGAGGGCTTGCTGGCGTGGATGCGGTGGTGAAAGGGGAAGGCCAACAGCCCATGCTGGACCTCCTCAACGCGTGGGAGCGAGGAGAAGAGGCTCGCGAGATTCCCGGAGTTGTTGCGCATCCCGACGACCCGGTCCCCGAGGACGATGTCTACTTCAGCAACGATCTGGATGACTACCCCATCCTGGACCGGACGCTGATCGAGTACGAGCAGTACTACGATGTGATGGGCAAAGGCGGGGTGTTTACCACGTTGATCTCCTCAAGAGGTTGCCCGTATCGATGCACCTTCTGTAATACCCCTCGTCACCGGTATCGGGTGATGTCCCCGAGCCGGGTGTGTGACGAGATTGAAGCCTGTATCGACCTGGGTATTCGAGAAATCTATTTCGTAGATGACACCTTCAACATCACCAACAAGAGAGTCACCGACCTCTGCGATGAAATCATTGCTCGTGGGCTGAAGTTCTCCTGGACTGTTCGCTTTCGGGTCAAAGGTGTAGACCGCCCACTCCTGGAGAAGATGAGGGCCGCGGGTTGTAGCCGAATCCAGTTTGGTGTGGAACAGGGAACCGAAGAAGGTCTTCTAAGGCTCAAGAAGGACGTGACAGCACAGGAGATTCGCCACGCGTTTGCGCTGTGTCGCGAGGTGGGAATCCGGACGGTGGCCTATTTCATGATCGGCACGCCTACGGAGCGTTCCAGACAGGATGTCCTCGACACGATCGACTATTCCATTCGTTTGAAGCCTGATTTTGTGATGTACAACATCCTGACTCCGTTTCCGGGTACGACTCTCTGGGATGAAGGACAAAGAGACGGCGTTTTGGACCCCAGGCCGTGGTTTCACTTCATGGAGAATCCCACCGATGAGTTCAAGGCACAGGTCTGGGATGAGTACTTCACGCGCGAAGAATTGAGGGAATTGTTGGACTATGCGTGGCGCAAATTCTATTGGCGGCCTAGTTTTGTAGCAGCCAATGTGCTGCAGGTACGCAGTTACACGGATCTCAAGAGGAAAGCGACAGCGGGTTTTCGCCTGCTGACAGGCTGAGGTTTCATGAGCGAAGAGTCCATTCCCTCCCAGCGCCCCTTCATGCCGTCGCCCGCGGACCCATCGCGGCGATTCTCGGTGGTCTTGCTGACAATCTACAGCATCGAGAATGCAGGGATTCGCTATGTCTCCGCGGCATTGCAGCGGGAAGGTGTGGACACCACGATTGTGTTCTTGAGGGATTGGGTACACAACCGGTTGACCATGCCGACGGACGGGGAGTTTGATCGAGCGATTGATGTCATTCGGGAGAAAAAGGCCGATCTGGTAGGGGTGGGCTTCATGTCCAGTCTGCTGCCGATGGCACGAGAGCTGACCCAGAGGATTCGTCAGAACGTGCCCGGAACTCCAGTGGTTTGGGGAGGCATTCACCCCACTTCAGACCCGGAAGGCTCGATTGTGGATGTGGATTACCTCTGTCGAGGAGAGGGCGAGGTCGCGACCATCGATTTGGTAAAGGCTCTTTCGGAAGGAGAAGACACCACAAACATTCCGAACATCTGGGCCAATCTCGAAGGGGAAATACATCGCAACGACCCGCGTCCCCTACTCCAGGATTTGGACTGGCTTCCGTATCCAGACACTGCCGATGACAACAAAATCTACATCGAGGGGCAGCGGGTCACCTATGAAGAGCCCTGGAAGCGCACCGCGGAGTATCGAATCTACTTCTCCCGAGGATGTCCCTACAACTGCTCCTACTGCTATGTCTCCATCTTGCGGGATGTCTATGACGAGCAGGGAAAGCAGTTCTACCGGGCTCGATCCGTGGAACACATCCTCGGGGAGCTTGAGCATATCAAGCAGCACTTTCCCAAGGTGGCCCGCATCAAGGTGGATGACGACACGTCGTTCGCTTTTGGCGCGGACTGGATGGACGAATTCATTGAGAAATATCCGAGCCGCATCGGTATTCCGTTTGAATGTCTTCTGATTCCACCCATGCTTCGCCCCAAGATGCTCAAGCGTCTCAAAGATGCGGGGCTGGTGCGGGTACAAACCGGGATTGAGAGCGGCTCTTCCAAGGAGAGTAAGGAGATTCACAATCGCTCGCCCGGCAATGTGAGCATTATGAAATTCGCCGAAGCCAACAAGGAGCTTCAGCTCAGCATTGTCTACGACGTCATTGTCGACAATCCGTATGCTACCGAGGAGATGAAGATAGAGACCGCGGAGTTCCTCCTGGATCTGCCTCGGCCCTACGACATCTACTTCTACTCGTTGAACTATTTTCCAGGCACGGCCCTTACCAAGAAGTCGATTGAAGACGGCACGCTGACACCGGAGATGATTGAGGGTCAGAACAACAAGGCCTGGCACCAGTTTCGGGTGTCGATGGATTGGCCTAGATCCGATGAAGACAAGTTCTACCTGGCTTTGTACTGTCTGGCGTCCAAGAGCTTTGTGCCCCGCAGCTTCATTCGGGAGTTGATCGACAACAGGGAATACTGGAAAAAGAACCTGGAACCGATCTTCTACCTGGCATGGGCCTCGAACTACGCGAAGATGTTCTGGGTGGCCATGCGTTATTTCAAGGATGGTGAGCTGACCTGGTTCAAGGTTCGCCAGTACGGTTCACTTCGAAAGCTGATTAGCCAGTAGAGAGTATTTGAGGGTCTTTACGTGGGTATTCTGAAGAGAATCAAAGGTCGGGTGTCCTCAAGTGTTGGGCTCGTAAAAGAAGGGATTCAGGCCATCCATGAGGAAGCCAGCTATCCCGGAAAACAACCGGGTTTTCGGGAGGCGGCAGAGGGAACAGGTGAGCCTCTAGATCGCGATATGCCCGAAATAGAACGTCCGGTGGAGGACGAAGCGCCGGGTGGTGGGCCCTTTTGGTTTCTCGATGGAGAAAACGATGGGTGGGAGGAAACCAACCCCGGAGGGTCTGAAACCCAGGAATAGTCTAACTGTGTTTGGGATCGATTCTCTGTGAATCGAGACAATGGGCGTTCCGGGGTGGTCAGCGCGACGGTAACATGGCAATTTCCACCCTGTTGTAGGGTTCTATGCGCTTGTTTTCAGCCTTTCTAATCCTCGGAATGTTCTCTCCATCCGCCTATGCGGAAGGCGGGCGTATCGAAGTGACTGTATTGGGGGCGCCGGGCGAGATTCTGTTGGATAGTTTTCCAACTGGCAAGCTGGCACCGGCGGTGCTGGAAGGTGTCGCCGCCGGGGAACACGAGATCGCTCTTACCTACGGCTGCATGTCGGGTGTAGAGCGGGTGTTGGTGGAAGAGAACGGGGTAGTCATCGCCAATCTTCAGATGAACAATGAGGGTGGCGTAGGAACGGTCCGGCTGCGCGAGTTGCCCCCAGGTGCGGAGGTATGGGTAGATGGTGCGCCGGGTAGCTTCATTGATGGAATCGCGGAGCTTTCCTGTGGGGCTCATAGGCTGTTGGTAGAAGTTCCGGGCTACCTCCCCTGGCAGGAAACGGTTGTAGTCACCACCGGAGAGTGGACTCAGCTCAGCCCTGTTATCGAGCGCCAGGAAGTTGAAGGGCCGGGTCGATACTCGGAGCGCTACAGCGAAGAAGACGACTACCTTGAAGAAGAACTCCGAGCGAGGCCAGACGACTTCGAATTCACGGATGACTATGCGGATGATGTGGATGATGTCGATGACGAGAACGAGTATTTCGATGAGTTCAATACTCGGGAGCGTGAGTCGGACTATGTTCCTCGGACTCCAGACGAGCTCTCAGGCCTGGACGGTCCGGCTTGGCGTACACGCTCTCCCAACCGGGCTTCGTCCACCAAGCGAGTCCTGTTGTCGACCGTGATGGGCGTGGGTGGGATTGTTTCTACTTTTGTGGCCAGAGACGCAGGAGCTGAGAACAACGCCTTCATCGCAGAATACGCCCAGTTGTACCAATTTGAACCCAACAGTGTCGAAGCTCAACAATACTGGAAAGAAAATATCCAACCCGTGAGAATCAAGGCGGGTTTGTGTGGAGTGGGAGCGGTTGTCGGTATAGGAGGGGCTGCAGCTACCATGATGTTTTTGGATGTGAGTGACACCTATGTTCGTGTGGGTGCTGGCGGTAGATTCTGAGGAGATTCAATGAGTGACAAGGCCATCGTCACGTGTGCTCTGACGGGCGTACTGACTAATCCAGACCAGCACCCGGTCCCCGTGACCCCCGAAGAAATGGCGGCATCAGCCAAAGAAGCGTTTGATGCAGGCGCTTCGGTCATGCATTTGCACTTCAGAAACCAAGAAGCGGGAATGGGCTTCTTACCGACTTGGGATCCCCAGGTTGCCTCGGACATCTCTGAGGCCATCCGAGATGCCTGTCCAGGGGTTCTTCTGAACTTCTCCACCGGTGTCCTGGGCAGTGATATCGCTGAGCCGGTGGCCTGTCTGGAGCGATGTAGACCGGAGATGGCTGCTATGAATGCAGGCAGCTTGAACTACTTGAAAGCTCGCTCCAACGGAAGCTGGGCCTGGCCTCCCCTTCTCTTTGACAACCCCGTGGACAAGGTCGAGCGGATGTTGGAAGCCATGGAGAACTCAGGAGTGGTTCCGGAGTGTGAATGTTTCGATACCGGCATTGTTCGGAGTATTGCCATGTACGAGAAGGTGGGTCTGCTCAAGCCACCGATTCATGTCTCGCTGGTAATGGGTGTGGCCTCGGGCATGCCCGCGAAGGCCCACTGGTTGCCCTTGTTGATCGATGAACTTCCCGAGGGTGCACATTGGCAGTCCATTGTGATTGGGCGCCAGGAAGTCTGGGATGTGCATCGGGCCACTGCGGAGCTCGGAGGGCACCTGCGCACTGGTGTCGAGGACACTTTTTACCTGCCCGATGGCTCTCGAACGACTGGAAATGGCCAGTTGATAGAGAGTCTGGTTCAGATGGCTCGCGATGCTGGCCGAGAAATTGCCTCTCCCGAGGAAGTGAGACAGTCCATCGCCTAGGACGCTTGAGTTCTCCTCACGGGCGTTTGATTTGCATTAGTTGCTAACGAAACCAGCAAATGAGTCGATGAGAATCTCAGGAAGCGTGTTTTTGCGCGCTGCTGGGAGTACCGATGCAGAATCTCAAGTATTCGAACAAAACTCTTGCTCCACAAGCGGATGTGACAGACGTTCCGCCGCTCATCCTGGAAGCAGAAGACCTGCACAGTCAGGGAAACACACAAGCTGCCTCGGCTCGATTTATTGAAGCCCTGGAGGCCTATCCAACCAACACTCGGGCCTGGAATGGACTGGGCGTTTGCTTGTTTCAACTCGGGGAACATCAGGCTGCGGTAGAGGCTTTTGAAGCCGCATTGGTACTGGACCCGGAGGATTTGCCGGCCATGGCGAACCTGAATCAGGCTCATTGGACTACTGGATACCGTGCAGAAGCCGTGTTTGTGGCCAGAAGGCTAGCTCAGTACATCCCCAACTCCCAGGAAGTCTGGCACCAATTGTTTCAGACCGGTGTGGAGAGCTCAGACCATCCCGAGGCTCTGCTTGTGAGCACCGGTGTGGAGATGGGCAATGTTTTTGCCAATGTGGCGATGGCACTTGAAGCGGAAAACTTTGTAATTCGCGGACTCGGCCCAGATTTGACGACGATGCTGTCTTCGACTGGAGACTCGGCGGACCTGAAGGTGATTCAGCATGTGATGGACACCGCAAAGCCGGATGTCGTGGTGCTTTCTGCAGCCATGCCTGCACTGGCAGTTGTTCAGTCGATGGCCATGGAAAATGGGATCCCTGTGCTACTGCTCGGTGGCTGGTGTGGGCCAGGCGCCCCGGAAGGCGTGATTGGGGTTCCTCTCAACGCCAATGACGAGATCCTCTCGGAGATCAGTCGACATGTAGGGGCTGTTGTTCACGAGAATGAAGGGAATGCAAACACGGAGACCGGGTCTCCACTGATTACGGTGGTAGTTGAAGCGGACACGCTTGAAAGCCCTCTTGTGGACTGCCTGGACAGCATTTGCTTTCAAGGCATTCACCCTTGTTTGTTTGAGGTGGTTGTTCTCTCAGAGAATGCCACTGCAGTGCGCGCTGAACTTGCGCAGAATCGACCGCCGTTTTCGATGACCATCGCGTCGAGCGGAGCTTCCATGGACGATTTGGCTCGAGGCAAGGTGGTGGTGAACGCACCGATTGAAAGCCTGCATGAGCCAGGAGCACTCTTGCGTCGAATCTGCGAGACAGCTCAGAGCTGAACCCTAGTAGACGTTGTAGCGCTTGCGAAAGGCCTCGTGCTCTTTTGCTGAGCGAGACAGGTGAATCTGGCCTTTGGAGTCGTGCAGGTAGTACCAATAGCCGCTGCCCTGGGGTGCGAGCGAGGCCTTCAGAGCCTGGAGACCGGGGCTTCCAATGGGTGTAGGAGGTAGTCCTGAGCGCAGCCGGGTGTTGTAGGGGTCGCTGGAGTCTCTGAGCTTACCCAAGAAGGCGCGACGGTCGTTCCAGACCTCAAGCGTATAGCGGCTGGTAGCATCGACACCGAGGTTCCAGCGGTTGTCGAGTCGCTTCCAGAGCACCCCGGCGAACACTGGCATGTTGGCGTCTTTTGGGTCTTCTCGCGCCACCCCGCTCGCC
>JAYZDK010000063.1:0-11633 GCA_036337845.1 Myxococcota bacterium
CGTCTCTCGCTACAGAGATTCCATCCAAATCGGCGATGCCGATGGCGATGGCACTTTTGAGCTGGATGGCACTCTGGGCAACTGGAGTGGCTCGGATACCGACGACTTCACCGTCGAGGCCTGGGTGTACCCTGAAAGCGAGAGCGCAAACGCCAACAGGCAGCGCAAGTTCTTAATTGGAGCCTCCAACAACGCCTTAGCGAGTTGGGATATCGGGTTTCGGGACGTTCAGTGCTACGGAAGCCCATGTGGCCCCAGAATCGGCGCAAGCTTTATCCAAACGGATGGCTCCTGGATAGACTTGGCAAGCTACGACCCGCTGGATTTCCCGAGCGTAGGAAACTGGCACCACGTGGCTGTCAGTCGAGAACTCGACCAGAACACCAACCAATTCAGCTACCGACTGTACATCGACGGTCTGCTGGTGGACGTGCAAACAGCGAACAGCTCTGTTGCCCTGGAGACCATCTCAAACCCCATCCACATCGGGAGCTCGGGTCTCTCTGGAACACACTGGGACGGATATATCGACGAGGTTCGCATCTCGGATGCAGCACTCTATACCGGGCCCAGCTTCAGCCTGGAAACCCGCTTTTCTTCCACCCAAGACACCCTTGCGCTGTATCACTTCGATAACGACTCGGGCACAGTCGCCACCGACGCATCAAATGGAAGCTACGGCGACGGCCTTGTCACCGTATTCGTAGCCAATAACCCGGTCACCTGGTGGCCCGAATCGGCCTGCGACGCCACGGGGGACATCGTCCATATTGACGCCGGGCGCAATCACACCTGCTGGCTCGACAACGCTGGAGAAATCGAGTGCTGGGGCCTCAACAGCCACAACCAGACAAGCGCATCACCAACCGGCACCTTCATTGATGTAAGCGCAGGAGGTGAACACTCGTGTGCACTGGACACACAAGGCTGCATTCAGTGCTGGGGACTCTACGGAACCACCTCGGATTCCCTCGACGCCAATGTGCCCCAAACCTGCGGCTGGGAGAACATCGCCGCGGGAGCCGACCACACCTGTGTGCGTGACAACAACGGCGTCGTCCAGTGCTGGGGCCAAAACAACCTGGATCAGTACGATGTCTCAGGAAACGCCCTGTCGCAGATTCAAACCCAGGAGCATGGAACCTGTGGCATTCGGGAGTCCGACAATAAGGTGGAGTGCTGGGGGGGGCGTCTGGGCACCACGGACCTGATCGCGGATATTCCAGGGGGTAATTTTCGGGATATTTCCGTTGGGCAGGAACACGCCTGCGGAGCCAGAGGCAACGGTAGCTTGCAATGCTGGGGCAACGACGCCGGCGCGGGCCACGTGAACAATGCCCCCTCGCTGGGAGACACCCTGGCGGTGGGCGTTTCGAACTTTACGGGCTGCGCGATCTCCACAGACCAGTCCATGACCTGCTGGGGACACCCGACCGAAGGACAGACCAGCCCTCCCATGGGCCAATACACCTCCGTCGTGGGCGGAAACCAGCACCTCTGTGGCATCACTACGCTGGGCCGGGTGCGCTGCTGGGGCGACAACTCAAACGGGAATCAGACCTCCGTACCCAGCCACTGACAGAGGGTTATACCGGCCTGGGCCCGAATATCGCCGTGCCCACTCGGACCAGGGTAGCTCCCTGCGCAATCGCCACCTCGAAATCGTGACTCATCCCCATGGAAAGCTCCGTGAGGGGCAGCCCCTGTCTGCGTCCTTCTTCCGCCAGCCCGGCGAGTGTCGCAAAAAATGGCGCTGCGTCCTGCGCCTCCGCAACAGGTGGGGGGATTGTCATCAGCCCGCGCAGTGCCACACCCGGGTGAAGCTCCACGGCTTCACATAAAGCAAGCGCCTCATCCACATCCACACCAGACTTTGAGGCCTCGCCACCGGTATTGACCGCCACCAGCACAGGCTGGGGTGTGTCCGATCTCTTCTGAAACTCATCGGCCAACTCAATACGGTCCAGAGCATGAAACAAGTGGGCCCTCCCGGCCACGTATTTCACCTTGTTCTTCTGCAGAGCGCCAATGAAATGCCAGACAGGGCCTTCACCGATGGCGTCACATTTATCCCGCAGATGCTGGGCGTAATTCTCCCCGAAATCTAACTGCCCACAAGCCATGGCAGCCTGTATCTCTTGCGCTGTACGCATTTTTGAAACCGCCACCAGGCGCACATCTGACCGGGCTCGGCCCGCTGCTGAACACGCCGCTTCCACTCGAGCCAGCACGGCTTCAAGGCGCTCTTCTACGCTCACTGAACACCCCCGAACCCAGGCATGCCCAGCTCTGCGAGATGCTCTACGACCTGCGCCAATGGCAACCCCACCACATTCGTGTAGCTCCCCTCAATCTGTCGCACAAAACCCGCAGCCAACCCTTGAATCCCATACCCCCCCGCTTTGTCCAGGGGCTCTCCTGTATCCACATAGGTTCGAATCTCCACCGCCGAGAGCTGGCGAAACTCCACCCGCGTCGTCTCCGAAAACACCACGTGGCCCCCAACCTTGCCCAGGCACACACCGGTGGTCACAAGGTGAACCCCACCGGAGAGCTCGGCAAGCATGCGCTCCGCGTCTGAAGGCCCAGAGGGCTTACCCCAAATCTGACCATCCCGGTGCACCACCGTGTCCGCTGCCAAGACCCAGCCATCTACCCCCGCAGCTTTGGTCGCCGACAGCCGCTTCGCATACGCAACGGGGTGCTCCCCGGGACGAGGGGTTTCATCGATGTCGGGTGGGCGAACCTCCAGGGTGATCCCGATAGATTCCAACAAGGCACGCCGCCTAGGCGATCCCGAAGCCAGCACAAGCATCAGTCGCGCTTCCGAACAGCCAGGCGATTCGCTCGCCGGGCATCTGCGTCCACAGCACGACGCTCTTCTCCCTCGACCACTTCAAGGCGGGGTATTTCCATGGGGTGCCCCAGCGAATCGAGGGCCACAAAGGTCAGAAACCCAGAACAACAGTGCACCCGCCGGCCCGTAAGCGGCTCCTCGGCCTCCACCCTCACTCCAACCTCCATGGAGGTGCGCCAGGCCTGGTTCACCTGGCCCTGGAGTTCCACAATCATGCCCTGGCGTACTGGCGCCACAAACTCCAACTGGTCAATGGATGCAGTCACCACAGACCCACGGGCAAAACGCTGTGCGGCCACAGCCCCACAAATGTCCATCCAAGCCACAAGCTGGCCGCCAAAGATGGTTCCGTGGGTATTTGTGTTTTCGGGCAACACAATCTGGGTCATGACAACCCGCGTTGCTTCGGTACAAACCACATCAGGCATGAGACGCTCCTGCAGGAAAAAGCCGGGGACCGTGTTCGGCCACCAGTTTGGAGAAGGTATCCGGCTCCAGCGTTCGGGTCATGGGCTCGCAGTTCGGCAGCTTCCAACGAGCCCCCTCTTCAATGGGCAGGCCATCGAGTAAGCCCACCACGACTCGAAGTAGTCCGCCATGAGCCACCACCAGTGTGGGTCCTTCTACCGGCGGTAGACCCGCCAAGAACGGAAGAGACCTCAGGGCCACGTCCGCTAGGCTCTCTCCGCCTGGAGGGTGGGTAAACCACCCCAACAACAGCTCATTCTCCTGAGTATCTCTGAGCTCCCGGAGCAGGCGCCCCCCAAACTCACCCACATCGCGCTCAGCAAGCTGAGGCGCCTGCAGTGCAGTGAGCCCCCGACCCTCCAGGACAATGCGAGCGGTTTCAACCGCTCGGCTCAAATGCGAAGAAAACGCCCGCTGAAAAGGAACGTCGGCCAGCACACTCGCGGCTTCTGCAGCCTGGGACCGCCCCAGTCCCGTCAAGGGCGAGTCTGCGTGCCCGGTGACCCGACCTGCAGCATTTGCAACCGACTGACCATGTCGCAAGAAAACCCAGTCGGCCATGACTCAGGAGCCGCGAATGATAGCAGCCCTCAGGCGCTCTTCAGCAACCAGGAGTGCTCCCACGTCCGGAGCATCTCCAAGCACATGGTCCACCATGCGCCCAACATCCTTGAGCGCACCACGCCCCAACCGGAAGGATGCACGGTCCACTCCCAACTTAAGCTCGGCATCCAGCGACGTGCGCAAGACCACTTCTCGCAACAGTGAGAAATACCGAGCCCTCAAAATACCGCCCGCCACTTCATCCCAAGGCCCCGAGCCCCGTCGAGTCTCCATGTTCCGAATCGCAGGCAACAAGCGGCTGGCATTCCCAATGGCCAGGTATCGCACAATGGCATCCCGCAAGGAGTCCCCATTGGCCTCACGCACACGGGCAATCTCACTGGCGACCGTGATGTCAGTGACTGCAGCAACCCGCTCGGCCACAGTATCTCCGATGCCAATGGAGGTCAGGGAAGACACATCGTCTCGGAAGCTGGCTCGTTCCTGCCGCCCACGATGCCTTCCCATACGCCCCAGTACCTGCAAAGACGCAACCAGGTGTTCCTCGTCGATGCCGGCCCCACCCGCCGCCATCGCGTTCGCCATCAGTCCCGTCACCGCATCGGTGACCTGCACCCACGCTTGGTATCGAGAAGCCAGGGGCGCATCTCCGGACAACACCTGCCCCCTCAGGGTGTCCAACTTCAAGCCCTTTAAGATTTGAAACCAAGCCGTAAAAACCTCGCAGACCGAGCGGTCTGTTTGGTCCAGCAAGGCCGGCAGAAACGCCGCCCCCATGTCTGCAACAAGCCGGGTCAGTGCAACTGTCAGCCCAATCTGACGAGCCAACATATGGTCTTCAATCTGCTCGCCATATCGCTTCTGGACATACCGGGGGAAGTACTTCAACCGCATGTCCTGCAAGCCGGGAATCGTACTTACATCCGCCGCTTCCAGGTGCTCGCCCACCAGCATCTTCACATGAGCAGAAAGCACCGCGAGCTCCGGACGTGCCAGGCCCTGACGGGTTTCTGCACGCCGTGTCAGCACATCCACCAGCGGAAGATCGAGTTCCAGTGCAGAAGGCCCGCCTTGCTCACCTACCCACTCTATGGCCCGCCCAAACGGGAATGGATCGCGCTGAGAACGCACACGGTCCAACGAAATCTGCAGGGCATGCACATCATTGTTCGCCAGGACTTGAAGAGCGATTTCCTT
Organism: Myxococcota bacterium; assembly: GCA_036337845.1. Taxonomy (GTDB): domain Bacteria; phylum Myxococcota_A; class UBA796; order UBA796; family CAJQPC01; genus JAYZDK01. The sequence goes on from JAYZDK010000063.1 coordinate 5,087, forward strand.
GGTGAGCTTGCGAATCATCGAATCGCGGTCTGCGTTGCTCAAACGCCCTTCTGCCACTTCACGGGCCAAGAGAATCTTGAGGTTGACCTCGTGGTCCGACATGTCCACGCCACCGGAGTTGTCTACGGCATCGGTATTGATGGACCCACCTCCCAGCGCAAACTCCACCCGAGCGGCCTGGGTAAAGCCCAGGTTGCCGCCTTCACCAACCGACCGGGCTCGCAACTCGTCCGCATTGACACGCAGGTTGTCGTTCGTCGGGTCATCGGCATCCTGGTTCGTCTCCCAAGAGGCCTTCACATAGGTGCCAATGCCGCCGTTCCAAAGCAGGTGCACGGGCAGTCTCAACATCAGACGAATCAAGGTGTCCGGAGGCAGCTCTTCTTTGAGGGTTCCAAGCCGCTGTCGAATCTCAGGAGACAGCTTGACGCTCTTGGCACGTCTATCGAAGATACCGCCGCCGCGTGAAAGCACCTTCTTATCGAAATGGTCCCAGCCCTTGCCTTGCTCAAAGAGCCGCACCAGCTCGGCATGCTGTTTCTTGTCGCGAGGATCGGGGTCGATAAACACATGCAGATGGTTGAAGGCGCCAATGAGCCTCATCTGGGAATACTGCACCACCCCATTGCCAAAGACATCGCCTGCGGGGTCTCCAACGGCCATACAGGTAAACGGGTCGGTCTCCGGGTTGAGCCCAGCCTCTGCCAAATGGCGATGCACACACTCCCACGCACCTCGGGCAGTAATGCCCACCTTCTTGTGGTCGTAGCCAATCGAGCCACCGGAAGCGAAAGCATCATCGAGCCAGAAACCGTAGGCCTGGGCAATCCGGTTGGCAGTATCCGACAAGTGGGCCGTGCCCTTGTCTGCAGCCACAACCAGGTACGGATCCCGGCCATCATGCGGCACCACGTGTTCAGGCGCCACTGTCTCGCCCTTCACGATGTTGTCGGTCACATCCAGCAAGCCCCGAATGAAGACCTCGTAAAGCTCGTCCGCTCGCTTACGCCGCGAGGCATAGTCCTCCACCGTGCGTTTCATAAAGAACCCGCCCTTTGCTCCCACAGGAACAATGAGCACGTTCTTCACCATCTGAGTCTTCACCAGTCCAAGAATCTCAGTGCGAAAATCATCGCGGTCCGACCAGCGAATCCCCCCCCGGGCCACCAGCCCACCCCTGAGGTGCACGCCTTCCATCTCTGCATGGTGCACATAGATCTCATATTTCAGACGCGGCGAGGGCAGCGAGGAGATGAGATCGTGGTCGAACTTCAAGCTGACATAGTGTTCTGGCTTGTCACGCCGATAGAAGTTCGTGCGCGTCGTGGCTGAAACCAACTCATAGAGCCGACGAAGCACCATGTCTTCGTCATGGTCCTTTACTTGTCTCAGCCCATCTTCAACGGCATCTTTCGCTTGCTCGATACGCTTGCGACGAGAGCCGTTTTCAGCCGGGTCGAAACGCGCGTAGAACAGGTCCACCACACGACGAAGTAGCTCCGGGTTCCCAAGCAGGATTTCCTGGATGTAAACGGGCTTGAAGTGAAGCCCAACTTGTCGCGCATAGCCATAGTAGGCCCGCACCAAGTCCACATCTGCCCAAGGAAGCCCCGCAGCCAACAACAGTCGGTTGAAACCGTCGTCTTCCATGTCTCCGGCAAACACAGCCTCAACGGCTTCCACCAGGTAATCACACCGCTCGAGGATCTCGCCAGGCTCTGCCACCGAAGCTCCCGCAAGCCGGAAGGTGTCGATGTACAACTCTTCCGAGTCGGTGGGCTGGACCGGGTCGGTGAACTGGTCGATGACCACCAGGCCGAAATGGTCCAGCAACGGGAAGATGTCCGAAAGAAGCACTCGCTGCCACTGGTAGATACGCAGGTTCAGTCGTTCCTTCTCATCCTGGAAGAGGTCCACCAGAACCGGCTGCCCCTCGGTCAGACCGTCGAGCATGGAAATGTCTCGAAGCACCTGGTCCATGCGGGCACGGCGTGTGTACTCGCCATCAAAGGCCGCTGCATAGCGCTCCGCCAGCTCATTGGCGCGCTCTTCTCCCAAGGCCTCGGCGGCCGAGCCACGGAGTTTCTCCGCCCATGGGGTGCCCATGGAACGGAACACCTGGATGAGCGAGTCGCGCTCTTCATCGCTTAGCGGGCGTGAACCTGTCAGAAAGAAATGGACCAAGACCGTGTCGTACCGGCCCACAAAGACGCCATGGTCCAAGTAGGTCGCACCCGTGCTGGCCACCAGGTGTTCACGCATCTGCTGGAGCAGCTCATCGTTGTACTCACTGCGAGGCAAGGCCGCGAGCACAAACCCCGTGGTCTTGTCGCTGCGCTGCAGAACAGAGACCCGCACATCTTGCTGGGATTCCGCATCCAGAATGCGCTCCAGAATCTCCTTGGTCTCTGCCTGTGTGGCGGTAAACAAGAACTCCGTCGGCAGCGAATCAAACGCGTTGGCCAGCCCCTTGTAGCGCCAGGAGCCCGGTAAGGCCTTGTCCCCATCCAGGATGCTTTGAAGGCGTCGGCGCAAGCCTGGAACATGGCGAGAGGCCTGGGTGACCGCTCGGTAGGTAAACATGCCCCGAATGACAATCTGGGTGTCTTTCTTGGCTTTGCCATTGGACACACCACAGGGAATGTCGAGACGGATTTCATCAATCCGCCCCGAACGATGCACAGGCGACTCCATGCTGGACTTGCGAACGCGTACCGGCATGTCTCCCCAGGAGTCTTCACTCCAGGCATCTCCTTTGGTTTCTTTCCCACGCAGCGGCTCTCCCAAGCTCTCAAACCCAAGCTCGGATTCCAGGCCGGAGATCCCCATGAACACAAAGTTGTCCGTGAGCAGCCACTCCAACATCTCTGCGGTCTCTCGCAGCCCTGCTTTGCGCTTGGGCAAGCTCTCCGAGAGCTCGTGGAGCTCCTCCGAAAGCGACTGGACAGCCGAGGTCATCTCACGGAAATCGACCACCATCGACCGAGCCAGGCCAAGGTTTTCCTTCAGTCGCTCGCTGGCGGTCTTGAAGTCCTCACTACCGATTCCGTAGGTATCCACCTGAATCAGCGATTCCAGGCTCCCATCCTTGCCCCCCACTCCCACAAGACGCCCACGCCCATCCCGTTCCATCGGAATGACTACGTTGAAGCCTGTCACGTAGCTGGCCCCGACCGAGCTTAGGAGAAGCCGCACCGTATCCACGATGAAGGGCTGGTCCGCCATACAGCTTCTCAGCAGGCTGCGCCCCTCACCATTCGCTTCAATCTTGACCTTCAGGTCTTTGGTCCGCCGAACCCGGGCGAGCTTGAAGAGCCCTACAAGCTGCTCGGCCACCTTCTCCGGAGGATAGCGCTCCAGGTATGTGCCCCGAAGCTGAGGAGAAATGGATCTGCAGAAATCGCAGAAAAGGTCCTGGTCTGCATCCGCAACCTGTTTCTTGGCCTTATCGGCGGTGGACAGAACACGGTTGACCACGTTGGTGGATTCATTCTTACGCATCGGCTTAGCCTCTACGTCGCGCCATCGACTGTGTGGAGTCTACATTGATTCAGCAGCAAACCCGCTGCTGTTCACAGTGCTATCGTGACAAGCCACCGGAGGAAAGGCCATAGCTGACGAAACCACAAATGTACTTCCCAGGTTGTTGGACATTCTTGACGCTGCTCGCAAGCGCGGGGCGCGGGGGGCAGAGATCCTTCGGACTTGGAGCTCCACCCACCAAGCCGAGTGGGCGCGGGGAAAAGAATCCATCGGCGCAGAAGAATCCACCACCACACGGCTCATTGTCTATCTGGAAGATGGACGATCCCGGGCCTCCGAACTCGGAGATATCCAACACCCCAAGTTAGAGAAGAAGCTAGACAAGGTGATCCGAGACGCCGGAAAAGCCAAAGCTTCTCCGCAGTCGGCCCCCGCCGAACGACTCGACATCCCAGACCGTGGGCTCGGTATTGACGACCCCCGCTACACGCACTTGGATGACGAGGCGCGCCTGGAAGTCCTGCACCAGAACCTGGCCTATTTCAGCAATGGCTCCTCGGACCCCCAAACGTTGAAGTACCGAGACGTTCGAACTCATCGCATCTTTGCATCGACGCGGGGCGTACACGCATCCAGCCACAGCACGCTTTACGAGTTGGAAATCCATGCTCGCCATCGAACGTCGGGAATCGAACACAGGTTGGAAACCAATTCTCACGCGTTTTCACATGTGGCATCCATTCCGTACGGCACCAATCTCAGCAAGACCCTGGAGAGACTCAGCGGCCCCAGGGTCGTAGGGCCGGATCGCGTCCCCTTGGTGCTCAGCCCAGAGGTCATGAGCTGGATCATCTCTCGGATGGCACCGGCCTTCTCCGCAGACGCCTATGAAGCCAAACAATCGTTCCTACATCAGCTCGACGGAGCGGACATCGCAAGCCGGAAATTCCATATCGTCGACGATGCCAGCCTGCCGGGTGCCTTGAACACGCGAGCGTTCGACGACCGTGGCGTACCGCCCGTTCCCGTTGCCATCATTCGTGAGGGTACGTTTGGTGGCCTCTACCACAGCCCCGAAACCGCCCGGCGCGCCGACACCCGTCCCACAGGTCATGTGCAAGCAGACGAGATCCAGCCAGGCAACCTTGTGGTGCGACACGGCAACCGGTCGCGAACCCAAATGCTATCCGAGGTTCCCGTCTCTCTCTTCATCACCAGCCTTGAGGGAAACCTCGACCCCAAAACAGGCCTGATAGATGCCCACGGATCCGCGTACTTGCTGGAGAAAGGAAAATCTGTGGGATGCACTGCACCGGTGCTGCTGAAGATGTCGGTGATGGACATTCTGCGAGAAATCAAGGAAATCAGCTCCGACCAGCAACGCTATGGAGCCGTAGACTGTGCGACCGTGCTCACCAATGAAATCGAGGTGAGTGGCTATCAGTAGATTCGCCTTTGAAGGCCGATAGTGCGGCTTGGCTTCAAGACGCTTCGAGTTGTGCTTCCATGTCTCGGTATAGCTTGAGAGCGGCCCCAAACCGAGTGCGCTGAATACAGCGTTTGTAGGCCTTCCACAGCTCTCCGAGAAACGGGTCGTCCGCCTCAAGGTGCTGTCGTGGAGACGGGTCTTCCACCGGGATTTGAATACCGCCGGTAGAACGGCGCTGGTGAAGTGTCTTGACCCCTCGGAGAAAGCGTCGGTCCGCATCCTCAAAGCCGCGCTTCTTGAGCTCACAATAGATGGCCCACAGCTCTGACTCGGGCATGCGGACCTGCTCGCCCGGGTATGCAACCAGAGATCGCATCTCTCGGACCAACTCTCGGCTGTCCTGGGTACCATTGGTTAGGATTCGTGCCATAAGCCCTGCTCCCGTGCCTTGCCTCCAAGGTGTGCCGCCTCTGGAGGGAAAATGAAGAATACCACTACCTCGCCCGTCATCCAAGATGCCCCCCTGTATTGGCTTGGAGAAACCCCCATGAGACCCCTCTTTCTACTACCCGTTTTCAGCATGCTTCTCGGGTGCGAGCAAGCTCAGCCGTTCCTCCCCACAGTCAGCTTTGAACGCATGGAGGTTCTCGAGATTGACTTCGATGGCGTGGAGGCCGACTTCGTCTTTGAGGTCTACAACCCCAACCCCATTTCAGTCAGTGCTGCTCGCTTTGACTATGCCCTTGCCTTTGCGGACATCGAACTCCTCTCCGGCGAGGAACCCGACGGCTGGCAGTTCGCGGCCTCGGGAGCATCCGAGCTCTCCCTGCCCACAGGGTTCGGCTTCCAGACCTTGTTCGATGTGGTCGACGCAGTCCGAGGCCAAGATGACATCGACTTCGCCTTGAGCGGAGCCTTCGGGTTCGATACGCCCCTGGGCCCCCTGGACTTGCCCTTCGACGAAGGAGGCGCCTTTCCAGCCCCCAGAAAGCCCAAGATCTCGTTGGACCGCCTGTTTGTACAAGACTTGTCCATCTTGGGCGCAGACCTCCAACTGGACCTCGCCATCGACAACGACCATGGGTCTCGACTGGAGTTTCTCGACCTGGACTGGGATGTGGAACTCGCCGGTATTTCCGTGGCCGGGCAGCGCGTACAGCAATGGGGCGAGGTCGAAGGCGCCACCACAGGGATTCTTTCCGTACCGATTTCTCTGGATTTTATTTCCGTAGGCCAGGCTCTCTACCAGGCGCTCACCCAGCAAACCGTCGACGCCACATTCAACGCGGACGTCAGCGTAGACACGCCATTTGGAATTCTTCCCCTGGAACTCGCCGCCTCGCGTACGCTTGACCTGGAGCGCTGAAAACACACATGGATACGCCTCGGCGCGTCATTGAGCTGGAACCTCGTCGACGAAAGGCCATTACGGCGGGCCTTCTAGTCGGAACTTTGCTGGCCAGCATGGAAGCTACAGTCGTTGGCGCGGCCATGCCGAGCATCGTTGAGGCCGTAGGTGGGCTCACGCTGTTTCCCTGGGTGTTCACCGGGTACTTGCTCTCCCAGAGCTTCACCATCCCCCTGTGGGGGCGACTGGCCGACCTGGTGGGCCGCCGGCACACCTATCTCGCCGGC
>JAYZDK010000064.1:0-8791 GCA_036337845.1 Myxococcota bacterium
CGGTGGTCGGTGAATCGGGTCAGGCCTCGGAGCCACTGACCCCGGATTCGCTGGCGTTTCCGAGCAAGACGGACACCCACGCAAACTCTTCGGTATGGGCCAGGAAGATTTTTCCACTCATGGTCAAAGGCACCGACAGGAGCATGCCCACAGGTCCCCAGACCCAACCCCAGAAAATCAAGGAGAGGAACACGACGAGTGGGGAGAGGCCGAGTTCTTTGCCCAGGAGCTGGGGCTCCAACAGACTTCCAATGGAGATGTTCACTCCCGCGTAAACACCGGCTACAACGAAAGCGATGCTGCCACCGGGTTCGACCAGGGCCAGCATTACCGCGGGTATGGCTGCGATGATGGAGCCCAAGGTGGGAATGTAGTTCAACAGGAAGGCCATGAGGCCGAGCAGTACAGGGAAGTCGACTCCGAGCGCCCACATGCTGAGACCGACCAGGGTACCGGTGCAAAGGCTTGTGGCCGTTTTGACCACCAGGTAGGTCTGCATCTCCCGAGAAAAACGTCCGAATCGCTCGTGGTCGAACACTGGCGAATCAAAGGCGGTATGGAATTTGGCTCCGAACTTGTCCGCTTCAAAGAGCATGAACAAGGTGGTCAAGACCACCAGAAGCATGTTGGAAAGGGTGTTGGCGAGGCCTCGTGCTCCCTCACTGATGAGGGAAAATACAGGCTTGTCCAGGCGAGTGATCAGGTCCTGTGGGTTGACTTCCAATCCATGGTTGGCCAGGGATGCAGCAAGCTTTGTTGTGGTGCCTACAAAGCGATCTCGGTAGCCCGGCAACACACTCGTAAAATCGTCTGCAGTACCGCCCACGAGCCATCCCATTGCAGTGGCGACGCCCACTACCCCGCCTAGAACGATGAGGATGGCCAAGGGGCGCGGGACGCGGCGTGACTTCAAGCCCTCAACGATCGGCAGACAGACGATGGCCAGGAACAAGGCGATTGTAAGAGGTAGGAGGACCTGCCCACCTAGCTTCAGTCCTGCGACAATCGCCACAAGGCTGGCACCGTTGAGCAGATATCCGGACACAGGGCTGGTGTTCTTTCGAGATTCCACGCTGTTGACCCTATCGCCACAAACAGTGGCGTCAAGCTCTCAGGTAGATAAGACAAGGCAACGTTGGAGGCGATTATGTTGGCTCGGTTTGTTCTTTTCGGACTCGGTTTTTTCGTTTTTGGTTGTGGGGGCGACTCGACGCAAGAGGTCGCAGTTCCCACGCCTGCAGTGGAGGCCGCACCGGCGGCTGATGCGGAAGAGCAAGCGGGTTCGGACACGTTGGGAGCGGATGCGCTCGCAAACCTGGCGAAGGCAGATGCCAAGGATGGTGCGGAGGACAAGGTGGTTTCTAAATGTGCCTTGTGTGCATTGCACATGGATGGCTCGCCCGAACATGCGGTGAGCGCCGGTGAGTACTCACTCCATATGTGCTCTGCCGATTGCAAAGCTTATTTTGAGGAGGACGTTTCTGGTTCTCTGGCCAAGCTGGCCGATGTCGTGAACTAGGCTCCCTATTGAGCCGGAATGAGGCTCTCGAATACGCCGGCAATCCAGGTGTTACCAGCGGGGTTGAGGTGTTCGTGGTCGCCGAGCATCGTCTCGTATACGCCCAAGCCTTCCTTTCGAGCGCGTTCTGAGAGTAGATGGTGTGCGTCCGCGGTGGTGCATCCAAGCTCTTCACACAACTCGTGAGCGATTCTTCCGTAGTCCGGAAGGGTGCGCTTGCGGGACAGGTCGAGGTACAGGGCCTGAGTCAGGGCGTCTACAGCGCCGTCATGGTCTCCCAAGCGTCCAAGCGCCATACCCAACGCGTGGTGGGCGGAGGCATGGGAGGGGTCAATCTCTATCGCACGCTGAGCGGCGTTCACGGCGCGTTCTGGCTGGTTGTCGCGGGTGGACTCCAGTGCTTCGACAACGGAGCGTTCCACTTTCTTCATACGACTGTTGGAGAGGGTGGGGGCGTGTCCAGAAAAGAAAGGCGGTTGCGGGAGATGAGGGGGGGTTGGAACGACGTAGACGTCTACTCCAACCGCCTTCGCGTCGCGAACGATGTGGGCGAGATTGGTTTTGAAGCGCGTCTGTAAGGCGGAAAGCGGGGCGTCGGTGGGTTGGCCCGCCTCGATTAGTGGCTGGCCTGCGCTAGCCCATTGGGCCAGCACCACATCTCCGAGCACTCGGTTCTCGTACTGTGTCCGCTGATTGGCATCTCGGCCGGTGTCTATGCTCTGACTCTCCCGGATTTTGGGGATGAGTGCCTCGGCGATCACCCGGTAGAGTCGCAGGTTTCTCAGCGCACCTCGGAACTCTTGAATCACTGGGATCTCGGTGCCTCGCATTGCATAGGCCAGCCCAATGCCCTCGTTGTTTCCCATGTAGAGAAGCAGCGCCTCTGGCTTGAAGGCGAGCGCCTCATTCGCAATCAGCCTTACCGAACCGGAATCCTGAGCGATCATGCCGGCGTTGATGACTTCGGCCTTCTCTCCTCGCTTGGCGAGTAGCTGCTCTAACTGACCGGAAATCGCGAGAGACTCGTCCAGAGCTCCAGGGCCGCCGGGCAGGTTCTTGGCCACCCAATCATGCTGCCCACGCAGACTAGGGGCCTGACCGAGCGCTGCAGACCCTCCTAAGAGCACAAACCGTCGGACCTCGGGGTCGGGTTCTGCTCCGAACGAGATGTCTCGCATGCCGCCGTTGCCTGGATAGCCCTCTCCAGGAGACAAACGATAGCCGGAGGCGGTTCGCACCTGGCGATTTTCTCCTTCTCCTGATTCTTCGAAATGGCTGCCAAACTCAAACTCGAATTCCCCTTGGATCTTGCCTTCGCGCACCACGGAGACGAGTCGGGGAGGCTCCCACACGGAGGCGTTGGTGATGCCCCCGGCCCTTAGCGCCAACTCCACCCCGGCCAGCAATAGGACCCCCAGGCCCAGGCCGGCGAAGCGTAATCCCCATTGTCGCGTGTTGGAATTTGGCAAGGTTGAGCCCAGCAAGAGTACCCGAGTCGTGGGAGAATCCAGGTGAGGATACCGCGCGGACGAACTTGAGGCCTTATGGCACGGCGACGAGGTCGTAGAAGACATGCCCTGCAGAGCGCTCGCAAGCTTCCCCTTGCCAAGCGCATGGGGTTCTCCGCCTTGGTCTTGGTGACTGCTCTGGCCTTGATGGAAGCCGGTGTGCGCATTGGCATGGAAGAGCCGGTAATCCCCAGTCTGTCCAGCATGCATCGTGGCACTGCGATGGAGCCACACCCCACTAGAATGTGGACACTCCGTCGGGATATGACCGAGCAGTTCGGTGCGCCGACCCGGGTGAAGGAGCAAGGGCTGCGTGCGGTGCAGACAACCGGCGCTCCACTGAAGATTCTGACCCTGGGGGATTCCAGTATCTTTGGGCATGCCTTGGCGGAACAGGACACGCTCCATGCCCACCTCAAGGCGGCCCTCGGTGAGCGCGGCGTGGAAGTGGATGTCCTGTGTGGCGCAATACCGGGGTATTCGACGGAACAGACACTGCGTCTGTTGGACGAGGTCGGCTGGGACTTGAAGCCAGATTTGATCGTGATCGGGACGCTGTGGAGTGACAACAACCTCGACCACTTTGTGGATGCCGAATGGATGGCGTTGCTCAACTCTCCGGTCTCGAGGTTCGATGGCTGGATGCGGTCTTGGAGTCGGGCCTGGCGGACTGCGCGATCCAAGACCAGTCCGCAAGTGAGTGCCACTCATGGGGCAGACTTTTCTCCGGTGGGTTGGATACGTGACCCTGAACCCGAAGGCCGTCGGCGGGTTCCGCCAACCGACTACGCCAATAATCTGGATCGAATCCTCCTGGAGGCTCAACGGCGAGGGGTGGGAGCCTTGATGTTCCAGCCGGTCAATCCGGAGCGACTCACCGGTGAAGTGGATCGGAGCGCCTGGGGTGCCTATTTTGAGATCCAGCGTGGGATTGCGACCCGTCGTGGAGTACCCATCGTCGATGGAGTGGAGTCGTTACGGGCCTCCGGACTCGGTGTGGGAAGAGCCTTTCTGGATGACCTTCATCCCACGGGGGCAGCCAACCGAGTCTATGCGGAAGCGGTCGCGGAACGCTTGGTGGAGCGAGGTTGGCCGGGGACCGGCCTGAGTCCGGATTCGACGCCGCCGCTTTACGACAGTGCGCTCTCTGACCCCTGGATGGAAGGTACAGGAGGGCCGGCCTGGCGCACACCTGGAAAGGAAGAGACGGTAGATGAGGAAGAGACGCCCAGTAAGCCCCTGGTGACTCCAGGACCTGTTCGTATCGAGGCGGTGGTTCCTGAGCAGGCCTTCGAGGGGGATGGAGAGGCGGTGTGCCCGGGTTGCGACGTGGTGTTGATTACGGTGTGTTCATTGCGGCGCGACCATGTGGGTGCCTATGGTTCATCGCCGGCCCGCACACCTGCGCTGGACAGTTTTGCGCAAGGTGCGTGGCGCTTTGATACGGCCTATTCTGCCTCTGCGTTCACGCTTTCCAGTCTCGCTGCCATCCTGACCGGACGATTTGGTAGCTCCACGGGCGTGTTGGGTTGGGACAAAGGACTGGTTCGTGATTTGCCGACGCTACCGGAAGTGCTCGGGCTCTATGGATACTCCACCGCGGGTTTTACGACCGACGCTCCCTCGGGATTTCGGCCGGACTATGGATTGGACAGAGGGTTCCAGCACATGCGCATTACCCCTCCACCTGCGGATTCTCCGGATGGGGGCGGGGTGGGTCGTCCCCAGGGGCCCGGTGCTGCGGCCGGGCCGACCGCGCAGTGGATTCGGGACCAGCCTTCGGACAAGCCGATCTTCGCGATGTTTCATTCTCGGACCGCTCATTACCCCTTTGTATGGACGGACGAGGGAGTGGACAGCGACTCTACGGGAGTGACTCGTGCCCTTTGGCTGGGCGAACGGGAAACCAATGGAGGCCCGATGCCGGGCATGGACGGGGGAACTGCAGTCCGAGGGGTTGTCGAACGTAAGCGCGACCTGGTGATGGAAACCATGAACCGAGCAGGTGCGGCGGGCCAGAAGGTCTGGAATGCTCACTATGCGGATGCAGTCAGCTGGATGGACCACGATATTGCGTTGGTGCTCGATGCCTTGAAAGAAACGAACCGCATGGAAAACACCGTTGTCATTGTGGTTGCGGACCATGGGGAGAGTCTTGGCCAGCATCGAGAAATGCTTCACGGAGATGCGTTTTACGACGAAGTAGTTCGGATTCCCTGGTTGATGAAGGTTCCGGGCTGGGTGCCGACAGCCCCGGTCCAAGGTCTCGTCAGTCACGTGGACCTGATGCCAACGGTACTGGAGCTGGTGGGAGCTACGGCTCCTGCAGGCATGGATGGTGTGTCTGTGTTGCCTCTACTGCAGGGACGCACGGATTCCATACGCTCCACTGCACTGGTGGAGGGCTCGGCGGTTTGGCCGATGGACGGTCTGGTTCGGGGTGCGGTGATTTCTCCGCCTTGGGCGTTGTTGCGGCAGGATTTGGGGTGTGGAGATGGTCCTGGACTTCGGGCTGGCCGGCGTGGGCCTATTCCTTGTCTGTACAACCTGGATTCGGATCCGGGCCAAGACCGAAATGTGGCCCGTAATCATCCCCAAAGTGTCGAGTCGCTTGTGGGACTCTGGGATGGGTTTGCTCGCGCTCGTGCGGGGGAGGTCGTTCCTGAATCTCTGCGACTGGACCCCCGATTTGTGAACATGCTTCAGGCGAGTGGCTATGACTTTCGCCCGTCGGAGCCGCAGTGAGTCCGCCTACTTGGATTCGTGTTGTGACTGCTGCGATAGTGGGTGGAGGGCTGGGTCCTTGGTTGTTTTCGGGGCTGGAGCCAGCCCGTCCTCTGGAGAGCGATGCGTGGCAGGTGGTGGCTCCGGCGTTGGGGGTGTCTGCGGAGTATCGAGACGACCGCGGCACGGTATTGATAGGCAGAGCATTGACTCTGGGTTCTCGAGACATTCGCCGTCCGGACCGGTTGTCCCTTCGCGCCCCCGGTGAGCCGGGCTGGGTGTCTGTGGCGTTGGCATCCGATAGCCGAGAAGTCAGTGTGCAGTTTCGTGATGCACAGACCCGGTTGCGTCGTGATCACCTGTTGGTGGATGGGGCCGGGTTGGGTCTGAGTGGAGATGCTTGGATCGAGGGAGACGGCAGCGGTATCTGGGTGCTTAGAAGAGACCAGGATGCTTGGAAGGCCGATACCCCTCAAGGGGTGTTCAAGCTGGCGTCCCGTTCGGGCGGAGGAGACTCGACGGGCCTTGAACTGTCTTCGGGCTACGCGGGATTGGGGCGGATTTCGGAAGTCGTCGTCAAAGATACGCAGGGTGCGGTTCTGGCTGAAACAGACTTTACCCATGGACCTACACCCTGGTGGTCTATCTTGAGCGGAGTTTTCTTGGGGGGAGTCATTGGGGCGCTAAGCGTTGGGGTGGCCTGGGTTGGAGTGGCTCCCCTTCTGGGCGCACTGGCAGTTTCTGCGACGACCTGGGTGGCTTGGGCGGACCGGCTGGTCCTTGTGGGTGTGTCGGGGGCTCAACTGGGGAGATGGGTGGTGGCGGCGGCGTGTGTATTACCCCTTTGGGGTCTGATGGTGCGTTGGGGGCCTCGTCATGGTGGCCAGGCTCGTCCGGGGAGGGGGCTCTGGTTGGGGGCAACGGTCATTGCGGCAGGTCTCGCCACGCGGGGTGAGCTGGGCAATGCCTGGGGCATGGCGCTGGGAGTCGCCTGGCTGCTGGCTCCTGCATGGTTTTTGCGCAGGGCCGGGCTGGATGAGGTCCGCGGGGTTGGTGTGGAAGCCCCAGGCTTTCTTGCGGTGGCAATTTTGGGTTGGTCTCAGGGGTTTTTGTTGTCGGCCTTATGGAGAGCGGGGGTCGTATTTGCTTCTGTGTCGAACCTCAGGAAGGGACACGCTCGTGTGGGAGCTGATTTTGCGCTTCTCGCGCTCCTTGGGTGTCCTGTGGGACTGGAGTTGGCTGTCCGCTCCGGACCAGTCAACGACTGGTGGGACGCTGCAGTACTGCGAGGGGAGAGCGAGGACAAAGGAGAAGACTGGAGGCAGGCAAAGCCGAGTTGGTCAGGGGCTTGTGGTCCGTCTAACGGTGGAGACACGCTGCGAATGGCCTATGCCGGGGGTTCGGCCACCGGCGGTGCCTTTGAGTTTGCCAGGCACCCGGAGTGGTTCTTTCCTGTGCAGGCCCAGGAACGTCTCTGTGGGGAAACGCTGCGGGTGGAAACCTGGAACTATGGAAACACTCACCGAGACACGCATACGATCTCCAGGACTGTAGACTCCATGTTGGAGGAGAGCGACGCCGACATTCTGGTGCTGTATGTGGGTATGAATGACCTATTGACGGCCGAACACCCCCAAACCCGAGCCGAGCGGGAGCAGGCGGTCCAAGAGCGGAGCTCTATAGAACGAGTGCTGCGCACCTGGTCGAACCAATCCAGGGTGGTGACAGGCTTGGCGCTCGCCATACGCAATAGGGGTGAGGCGGGGGCGATGTCCCGTGTGGCGAGTGTCGGAGTTACCGGGGGCCAGCGGCGGGTGCAAGGCTACCCGAGCGGTGTCCCGGTGGAAGACGCGCGAATCAACCTGGAGCGCATCGCACAGGCTTGTGCCTCCAGAAACGTCAGCCTTGTATTGTTGTCACAAATATTGTCACGAGACGAACGGGTGCTGTCTTCACTGGATCGGCGAAAGTACTTTGATCCCTACTGGGAAATGGAGTTGGCTTTGGCTGATGAGTTGGATCATGTCTATTTCTTCGATGCGGCGTCTCTTCAGCGCTCCTATAGCGATGAAGAAATGTTGCTGGATATGAACCACATGACCCGCAGTGGAAATGCACTCCTCGGCGAATTTGTTGTGTCGGAGCTGAAGTCCTCAGATCTCATTTTGCAGTAGATCTGCAATGGCGTCGGCAATGAATGTGTGTCCGGTCTTGGTGGGGTGTACCTCATCCAATAGGTGCTCGTTTGCGCTCAGTTTGAGTCGCTGTACCGTGATGGGCATGTCCAGAATCGGAACGTGATGTTTTTCAGCCAGCTCACGAACTGCAGCCCGGTAATCTGCGAGTGCTCCCATTCCGGGGTGCTCAAAGCCGGCGGGCTTCCCAAAATCAAATCGGGACACCGGAACCACCAGTAGTGACTGCGCTTGTCGGTTGGCTTGTTGGACCAACATCTCTTCCAGGCATTTCTTGTAACGAGAAAGCGAGACACGCTCTCGGGGTCGTTGAGGGCGATAGGCCGCCGCCGCGGCGATTGAGAGTCGGCCCAGGCCAGTTTCAAGGAGAAGAGGGGAGAGGCCGATGAGAGCAACTTTATCTTGGCTTTCGACCCGCGTGGCATCGGTATTCATCTGGTACAGGACCAATATGTCCGGTTGAAAGTGTGTTGCGATGCGGTCGAGTTGTAGGGAGGATTGAGGGCAAGTGAAGCCGGGGACGCCTGCGTTTTGTACTTGGACAGGTTGGGTTTCCGATAAACGCTTCTCCAAAAGGCTTGGGAAGGAGTCTGGTCCTGATACGCCATGACCGAATGGGGTGGAATCTCCAACCACAACAATGCGGGTGCTGTCATCGGGAACAGGTTCGGGCCCTCGAAGACCCAGAGTGTTGGTGATTACCGGCTGGCCGGCAAACCGAAATTGTCGAGAGGGGGGCAGGGCCCAGCCCGTTTGGGGATGTGGTACGAATATGCCCTCGGTTTCTATACCTGCCCCAAATGAACTCAGCGGGCTCTCCAGAAGAGTTCTTCCGGCGACCTCGG
>JAYZDK010000065.1:0-41179 GCA_036337845.1 Myxococcota bacterium
AGCGACCCGACCGACCCAGGATCACTCCAATCAGCTCATAGGCATCTGCGAACGTAGGTTCCAGGCGAAGTGCATCCGCCAACAAAGCCAAGGCTCCCGGCTCATCCCCCCCAGCAAATACCCGAATGGCCCGGTCATAGAGAAAGGCGACACGAGCCTCGGCATCTGGTGCTCGGTAGAACGGTAAAAGCGCCACAGTGACGGTCACACCACAGTCAAGCTGGAGCTCCTGCCCCGGAGTCCGCGAAGCCCGATTCAAATACGCCAGCGCTATCGGCGACTCGAGCACGGGAGAGCGCACCCGAGCACCCACGGCTCCCACAACCTGGCCTTCCACGAGTAGGTCCTCTCCGGGGGCTGGAAGACAGCTCAACGCCTCCTCTCCGGTTTCCGAACCTTTTACCTCCAGTACCAAACCTCTCAGTGCATAGGGCACAGACCCATAGGTCCGGACTCGAGCAATGACCTCCTGGCCGAGGTAGCAGCCTTTGGTGTAGCTCACGGCATGCTGCTCCAGCCCGGTTTCCGGGAGAAGCCGAGCCCGGCCATCACAGTCCGCCCCAACCCGTATCTGGCCTGCCTCCAGCCGCAGAGTCTCCAGCACGTCGGAGAGCTCCGCACCCTGCAGCACCTGTAGGCCCGCCGCACCCGCCTCTTTCAGGAACTCGGTGGGGTCTGGAGCATCCAATCCAACCAGATAGCCCCGATCGCCCGTGAGGCTACGAACGACCACACGAGCCCCTGGACACTCCACCACCGTGTACTCCGAAAGTGTCGACCAGGCTGTTTCCTCTCCGAGGGCTCCTTCAAGAATGGACTCCCCCGGCCCGCCCTGCAGCGCCAACCACACTCCTGATTCCTCTGAAATCTCCACCTCGTCCGCAAAGAGGTAGGCGTCGAGATCCTCGGCAATTCGGCGAACCCCATCGAGCTCTCCGAGCAACAGGAACACCCCCGCATCACCCTGGTCCGGGAGGCGATGCAGAGAGAAGCTCTCCACTAGATGCCCCGTTCGTTTCACCCGGGCATTGAGATTGCCCTGGCCCACCTCAAGTTCCTTCACCTCATTGGTCAGCTGAGAATGCAGGAACGAGCTCGCATCGCGACCCTCGATGCGGATCGCCCCGAACCGAGCCAGCCCGTTCAACCCCTCGGTATCTCCAAGCAGTCCACAGAGGCCCTGTTCGCGCGCCGCCCGCGCAAGCTCATAAACGCCAGTGTTCACAGAACGCCCGAGTGTCAGAGAGAGAAGCTCTCCCCACAGCCACAGGTGTTGGTGGCCATGGGGTTCTGAAACACAAAACCCTTACCTTCCAATCCACCCTGGTGGTCCAAGGTAATGCCAGACAGATAAATCGTGCTCTTTCGATCCAGGAAGACTCGAAAGCCATCCTCCTCAATCACCGTGTCCCCTTCCCGTTGCTCGGTGAAGTCCAGCACATAGGACAATCCAGAGCATCCTCCACCCTTGATGCCCAGACGCAGTCCCAGAGCCGGGTTGCCTTCGTCCCCCAGAAGCTTGCGGACTTGCACGCCAGCACCTTCGGTGATGTTCACCAGGTGTGTGTTCTTCGTGGTGGTCGTTTCAACCGACATGACATCTTCCCCTTCAAGTTCCAGAATCTAGATTCTACCCGCCATAACGGGCAAACTGCTACATCAGGTTCAGTTCCAACTGAGCTGCCTCACTCATTAGCTGTGGTCCCCATGTGGGCTCCCACACGACCTTGACCCGGGCCTCATTGACTCCTTCCACTGCGGCCGACTTCTGCTTGACCTCTTCTGGGAGGGACTGCGCAGCCGGACAGTTCGGTGAAGTGAGCGTCATGCGAACGGTCACCACCGAGCCCGGACGTACCGCAACCTCGTAGATCAAACCCAACTCATAGATATTGACAGGAATCTCCGGGTCGAACACCGTTTTGATGGCGCCAATCACGTCTTCGTGGATGCGAGCCGCAGTCTCCTCATCCACTGGCTCCCCATCAAAAACCTCTTCTTCCTCTTCAGCCACTGGAGCTGGAGCTACCTCCACCTCAGGAGCCTCCACTTCTTCAGTGGGCTCTCGAATCGCCGTAACAATATGTTCCGGGATTTCTTGTACCTCAGCAGAAGCACCATTGGCGGCCTCGGCTGATGCCTTGGATTCGGCTTCCGAGCGATATACCGGCGGCCGGCTTACCGTACCACCCGACTCACTGAAGCGCTCTATGGCTCGGCGAGCACCGCGCTTGACTCGATCTCGTAGTCCCATGTCTACCCCTACTCTGTGGTCACTGGTACCGAATCTTCGGACCAGGCCGCGCGAGCAGTGTGCCAGCACAAGGTCGCACACTTCACTCGCATTGGAAATTCTCGAACCCCCTCAAAGACCGCGAGCTTGCCCAGGCTCTCGCCACTGCTGCTCGACTCTCCCTTCACCAGCGAGAGAAACCCCTCCATGAGCGCGTTCGCTCCCGTCACCGACAACCCGGTCAACGCCTCGGTCATCAGAGAGGCCGATGCCGTCGAGATAGCACACCCCGAGCCTTCAAACCCCGCCCGCTGCACAACGCCTTCCTCCACTTGAAGAAAGACATCGATCGTGTCTCCACAGAGAGGATTGTCTCCATGGGCCTCACAGTTCGAACCGTCCAGAGGACCGAAGTTCCGCGGCTGTCGATTGTGATCGAGAATTACTTCCTGGTAGAGCTCTCTAAGTTCACTCATCGACCCATCATCTCCTTGACCACACCCAGCGCAGTCACCAAGGCATCAATGTCCGCATGAGTGTTGTAGAACGACAAGGACGCTCGAGCCGTCGCGGGCACCCCCAACCTGTCCATGACCGGCTGAGCACAGTGGTGTCCCGTTCGTATCGCCACACCTTCCATGTCGAGAATGGTGCCAATATCGTGAGGGTGCACGCCATCGAGCACGAAGGACAGCACGCTCGCCTTCTCCCGTGCCGTGCCGACAAGCCGGAGGCCCGCCACACCCTGGAGTGCCTTGGTGCCATATTCAAGCAGCTCTGCCTCGTACGCTGAAACCGCATCCAGGCCAACGGACTGTAGGTATTCAATGGCCGCCCCCAGGCCAATCACGCCCGCAATATTGGGAGTGCCCGCTTCAAATCGAGCAGGGATATCTGCGTAGGTGGTCTCCTCGAAGGTCACAGACCGGATCATGTCGCCCCCACCCTGCCAGGGTGGAAGAGCGTTCAAGATCTCCGCGCGTCCCCAGAGCACCCCCACACCGGTCGGGCCAAACAGCTTGTGGCCCGAAAACGCGTAGAAGTCACAGCCTAAGTCAACGACATCCACAGGCATGTGGGCGATGGCTTGTGCGCCATCAAGAATGGTCACGGCCCCCTTCTCCCGAGCCGCGCGGATCATTTCCTTCACAGGATTGATGGTACCCAGCGCGTTGGAGACATGAACCATGGAGAGGATCTTCGTGCGGTCCGACAACAAGGCCTCAAAGGCGGCCATGTCCAGCTCGCCTTCATCGGTGATCGGAATCACCTTGAGATGGGCACCTCGAGCAGCACACACAAGCTGCCAAGGAACAATATTGGAGTGGTGCTCCATGCCCGTGATCAGCACCTCGTCTCCAGCCTCAAGCCGAGAGGTTCCCAGCGTGTTGGCCAACAGGTTCAAGGCCTCAGTGGTCCCTCGGACAAAGACAATCTCGCGTTCCTCGGGCGCATTGATGAACTCCCGAACAACCCCTCGAACCGCATCATAGGCCGCAGTGGATCGTTGAGAGAGCAGATGCACTCCCCGGTGAATGTTCGCCCGATCATGGATGTGGAAGGACGAAAGCGTGCTGATGACCGAGCGGGGCACCTGGGTCGTGGCCGCATTGTCCAGGTAGATCAACGGCTTGCCATGCACTTGCTGCTGCAAACACGGAAAGTCTCGTCGCACGCGCTCCACGTCAAACGCGGTGCTGTGTAGAGCGGTACTCATTCGCCTGACACCTTCTGCAACGCAAGCAGTTGGGCATTGACCAATCGGACCGCAAACTCACGAAGAGATTCATCCTCAATGCCGTCCACAATCTCTCGGGCAAAGGCGCCTGTGAGAATCCGCATGGCCTGGTCTCGGGGGATCCCCCGGCTCCGCATATAGAACAACGCTTCTGAGTCGAGCTGCCCCACGGTCGTACCGTGTGCTGCCTTCACATCGTCTGCAAAGATCTCCAGCTGTGGCTTGGTATCCACCCGAGCCGAATC
Source organism: Myxococcota bacterium (assembly GCA_036337845.1). Taxonomy (GTDB): domain Bacteria; phylum Myxococcota_A; class UBA796; order UBA796; family CAJQPC01; genus JAYZDK01. The sequence continues at coordinate 4,217 of JAYZDK010000065.1, forward strand.
CGAAAGCAGGAGGTTGTGATTCCCCTGGTCGGAGTCGCTCTTCTGGGCATCCTTGTAGACCACGACCCGGCCATTGAACACCCCGCGAGAACGACCGGCCAGCACTCCTTTATAGAGCTCACGGCTAATGCAGTGCGAAGCCCTGTGGTGAATGGTCGTGTGGTTGTCCGCATGCTGACCATCGCCCAGAAGGTAGAGCCCTTTGAGGTGGCATTCCGCACCCGGCCCATCCAGACCCACCCCAAGATCGTTGCGAACCCAGCCGCTGCCCAGGGTCATCGTGTGTACGCCATAGTGACTGTTGCGTTCCTGGCGTACCTCGATGCGATTCACCTGGTGTGCACCCACACCAGCAAGCTGCCAGAGTTGGTGTTCAAGCCCAGCCCCATCGGCAAGCTCGATCTCGGTCACCCCATTGCTCCAGGTGACTCCATCGCCGCCCAACTCAACCTGCAACAAGCTTGCTCGGGCATTACGGCCCAGCACAATCAGGTGACGAGGATGCGCCACGATGGCCTGTTCCGAGGGCTCCGAGATGTGCACCAGCTGAACCATTCCGTTCAACACCACGCCATCGGCGACAGGAAGAAACAGCCCGTCCTGCAGGAACGCCTGATTCAGCGCAGTAAACGCCTGGTTCTCGGTATCCACCAAGCGACCCAGCTCATGGCCATCTTCTTGAAGCGCATCTCCCAGCGGGAGCAGTCGCACGCCGTCTTGCAGCTCTCCGAGAGTGGACAGCGAGTCCACCAGGCGCCCATTGATCAGCACCAGCCTCAAGGCCGCTTCTGGGAGCTCCAAGCCTTCAATTGCCTTGGACGCCACCTCCAAACGGTCGGCGGTAAACGGAGCCTGATCGTGTACATACTCGCCTTCACGCAGCTGGCGCGTGCTCGTATATTTCCAGTCCTCCAGTCGAGTCGTGGGAAACCCCAACGCTTCAAACTGTTCGCGGCCTTGCGCCCGCACCCCCACAAGCCGCTCGGATTCAACTCCGACGGAATGGGTATCCACCAGTCTTTGTAGACGTTCCATCATGCTGCGCCAAACTCCGCGTAACCACGCTCTTCGAGTTCCAAGGCCAGTGTCTTGTCTCCCGTCTTGACGATGCGACCATCCTTCAAGACATGCACCACATCCGGAACGATGTAGTCGAGCAAGCGCTGATAGTGGGTGACCACCACCACAGAACGGTTGGCGTCCCGCATGGAGTTGACTCCCTTGGCCACCACCTGCAAGGCATCGATGTCCAAGCCCGAGTCCGTCTCATCCAACAAGGCCAGCTTCGGGTCCAACATGACAAGCTGAAGCACTTCATTGCGCTTCTTCTCACCACCGGAGAAACCCACATTCACCATGCGCTGCTTGAAGGAAGCATCCATCTCCAGCAACTCCATCTTGTCGTTGATCAACGACAGGAAGTCGAACGCATCGAGCTCTGGGAGCCCCTGGTGCTTCCGCCGAGCATTCAGCGCAGTCTTCAGAAAGTAGGTGTTGCCCACCCCAGGAAGCTCCACGGGGTATTGAAAGGCCAGGAAGATCCCCTCGCAAGCGCGCTCTTCTACGCTCATTGCCAGCACATCTCGCCCCTCGAACAGCACCTCACCATCGGTGACGGTGTAGCCATCCCGACCGGCCAGCACATGGGCCAGCGTGCTCTTCCCAGAGCCATTTGGCCCCATGATGGCATGGACTTCACCGGCCCCGATGTTGAGGTCGAGCCCACGAAGAATAGGAGTGTCCTCCACGGACACATGTAGGTTCTTGATCTGAATCATGAAAACGTTCTCGATTAGACAGGTTGGAGAAAAAGCGACTACCGGCTATCCGACAGCGCCCTCGAGACTGACTTCCAGGAGCTTCTGAGCCTCCACGGCAAACTCCATGGGGAGCTGCCGGAAGACCTCCTTGCAGAATCCATTGACGATGAGGTTGACAGCGTCTTCCTCGGACATGCCGCGCTGGCGACAGTAGAACACCTGGTCCTCGCTCACCCGGGATGTCGTGGCCTCATGTTCCACAGTCGCCGTCGGGTTCTGGACCTCAATGTAGGGGAAGGTATGGGCGCCACAGGTGTCCCCCATCAGCAGGGAGTCACACTGGGTGTGATTTCGAGCGTTGCGTGCCTTGGGGTTGACCTTCACCAGCCCGCGGTAAGACTGGTTTGAAACCCCTGCCGAGATCCCCTTGGAGACAATCGTGCTGGTGGTATTGGTCCCCAGGTGCACCATCTTGGTTCCGGTATCAGCCTGCTGGTGATTATTGGTCACCGCCACCGAGTAGAACTCCCCAATGGAGTCATCTCCCTTGAGCACCACACTGGGGTACTTCCAGGTAATCGCACTACCGGTTTCCACCTGGGTCCAGCAGATCTTGGAGCGCGGTCCTCGGCACTCACCACGCTTGGTGACAAAGTTGTAGATGCCGCCGACCCCGTTCTCATCACCCGGATACCAGTTCTGAACGGTGGAGTACTTGATGTCGGCATCGTCGAGAGCCACCAACTCCACAACCGCTGCATGCAGTTGGTTCTCATCACGCATCGGTGCGGTACAACCCTCAAGGTAGGACACCGACGCGCCCTCTTCCGCCACGATCAAAGTCCGCTCGAACTGCCCGGTGTTCTGCGCGTTGATCCGGAAGTAGGTGGACAGCTCCATGGGGCACTTCACACCCTTGGGAATGAAGCAGAAAGACCCATCTGAGAACACCGCCGAGTTCAGTGCCGCGTAGAAGTTGTCGTAAATCGGAACGACGGACCCCAAATACTTGCGCACCAGCTCCGGGTGTTCACGAACCGCCTCAGAGAACGAACCAAAGATCACGCCGGCTTCTGCCAGGGTGTCCTTGAAGGTGGTGGCTACCGAGACGCTGTCGAACACCGCATCAACGGCAACCCCTGCAAGAGCGGCCCGCTCATGCAGCGGAATGCCAAGCTTCTCGTAGGTCGCCAGGAGCTCCGGATCGACTTCATCCAGGCTCTTGGGGGCATCGTCCGGAGACTTGGGCGCCGAGTAATAGATGATCGACTGAAAATCGATGGGCGGGTAGTCCACAAAAGCCCAGTTGGGCTCGGCCATCTTCTTCCAGACCTCAAAGGCTTTCAGTCTCCAATCCAGAAGCCACTGGGGTTCTTCTTTCTTGGCCGAGATGAACCGCACAATGTCTTCATTGAGACCTGGAGGAGCCTGGTCCGACTCGATAGGCGTCACAAAACCGTGTTCGTAGCCCTTCTTGAGATGGTCTTTTACAACGGTATTCGACATGATCAGTCCTGTGCTACGGAGACGGGTCGTTCGCCCTGGACCCCGTAGTCTTGAGAGAACGAGCGGCTAATATCCGACAACGTGATTGCAACCAACGCTGTTCGAACCGCAAGATTGATATGGGGCCAGTGAGCCGAGAGCTGGCAATGGCCCACCTCTTCGCAGCCCGCCCCCTCTTCCAGGCTGCACTCGGTAATTCCAATCGGGCCTTCCAATGCCTCGATAATGGAGGCCACAGTCACAGATTCTGGCTCTACAGCGAGGCTGTAGCCACCGTTCGCACCCCGCTGAGAGACGAGAAGCCCGCGCCGAGTAAGAAGCTTCAGCAGCTTGGACACCGTGGGCTGGGGAAGGCGGGTCGCCTCGCACACACTGCGAGCGGTATGCTGAACCTCACGATCCTCTCGCGCAAAATGAGCCAGGATTACGATGCCGTAATCGGTCAGTTTTTTCATGCGAATCATGGTGTGCCCAGAATACAGGACCGGTTCGGTCCGATATGGCGGAGACTATCCGCGAAGAAGGCCACTGTCCACAAGAGAAACCATCTCGTGGCAGGATTGAACCAGACATGTCGACGACTATTCCAGCCCCCCATCCACCCCCTCCTCAACGCGTGGCGGACTGGGACCTTCCTCCCTATCGATTTGTCCCCGGCGTCAACCCCCACCCCTTCCGACACCCCGATGGCCACATGTACACCGATGGGTCGGCTCCAACGGAGGCCCCTTGGGACCCTGCAGTGGACTGGCACGCGGATCGACTCTGGCTCCGAGGGCTCGACCTCTTTGACCACCGCTACTACTGGGAGGCTCATGAATGCTGGGAAGCCATTTGGCATTCGGTCCCTCGGGAGGACCCCTTTTTCCTACTGCTACAAGGGCTGATTCAGTCCGCAGCCTATTTGCTCAAAACACATATGGGGCATCATGAGGCCGCCGCACGACTGCGGCTGGTTTCCATCGAGAAGCTCTCCGAGGTACTCGCCGCCGAAGACATGCCCTATCGCGGAGTCGACCTGAATCACTTCATCGCGCAACTCAACTCATTTGAAAGCTCTGAGGCCTGGCCCCGGCTCGATTAGGCATCGTCGAGTTCAAGCACAATTGGGCAGTGGTCCGATCCCATGACATCCGAAAGAATGGAGGCCCTCGCAACCCTGGACTTCAAGTCCTCACTCACCAGAAAGTAGTCGATGCGCCAACCTACATTGCGCTCGCGCACCCCAAAGCGCTGCGACCACCAGGTGTAGTGGCCGTTGTCCTCCTCGAACAAGCGAAAGGTATCCACCAGGCCTGATTCTGTATAGCGGTCCATCCACTCCCGCTCACAGTCCATAAAGCCAGACACCTTTCGGTTCTGCTTGGGCCTTGCCAGGTCTCGCTCCATATGGGCAGTGTTGAGATCGCCGGTAATCACAACCGAGCGCCCCTCCGCACGACGCTGGCCAACCCAATCCAACAGCGCCTCGTAATAGTCGAGCTTGTAAGCCAACCTCTCCGGCCCCTTACCGCCATTGGGAAAGTACCCGTTGACCAACAGAAAACTTCCAAAGTCGGCCACGAGGGTTCTGCCTTCGTCGGAAAAACGCTTCTCCCCAAAACCCAAGGACACCGAAACAGGCTCCTGCCGAGAAAGTATGCCCACGCCGGAATACCCGGGTCGTTGAGCCGGATGCCACCAACTGGAATAGCCCTCAAGCTCATGCACGCCTGGAGGCACTTGTTCCAGTTTGAGTCGGGTTTCCTGCAAACACAGGATGTCGGGTGCATCCTGCGCAACGAAGTCGAGAAACCCCTTTTTCACACAAGCCCGGAGGCCATTTACATTCCAGGAAACAATACGCATAGCTCTGGCTAATCGATCTGCCACAAGCCTGCTTTGGTAGAATGGTGTTCATGAAATGGACGTCCGCCATCTCCCAGGAACCGGACCTTCGAGACGCCCTCGAAGAGGCCATCGAGGCTGTCCAAGATGTGTTGGGAGATCAGGTAGATCTACTCGTCGCATTCGCCTCCCCGCACCACTCCGAACGTTGTTTCGACCTACCGGAAATACTCAAGTCCGCCTTTCCCGACGCCATTGTGGTCGGTTGCACAGGCGGTGGAATCATCGGGGCCGCCCAGGAGATGGAAGACACTCCGGCGTTTTCTCTGACCGCAGCACGTCTACCGGACGTGGAACTCATACCCTTCCATGTCGATGCAGCAGACCTCGACGCTCTCGCCGCGAATCCAGCGAGATGGCACGACTTCTTAGGCGTTCACCCCGATCAACAGCCCTGCTTCATCTTGCTTCCCGAACCGTTTTCCTGCCCAGCCCAGCAGCTCACCGAAAGCCTGGACGAGGCCTTTCCCGATTGTACAAAGGTAGGGGGTCTGGCCAGCGGTTCTCAGCAGCCCGGAGGCCACCATCTATTTCTGAACGAGGTATGCCAACTCGAAGGAGCCGTTGGGATTGCGCTGTGGGGAGATGTCTGTATGGACACCGTGGTCGCACAAGGCTGCCGCCCGATTGGACAGCCCATGCTCGTGAGCCGGAGCGACCAGAACGTACTCTTCGAGCTTGATGGGCGCCCAGCACTGCCCGCACTCGATGAGATCGTGCGCAATCTCAACGAAAGAGAGCAAGCTCTGTTCTCTCAATCCCCTCACCTGGGAATCGCCATCAATGGAATCCAGGCCGAGCACGGCGATTTCCTGGTACGAAACATCCTGGGCATCGACCGGCAGCACAACGTCGTAGCCGTAGGCGCAATCGTCGAAACCGGCCAGACCGTTCAGTTCCACATCCGAGACGCGGAAACCTCCTCCGAGGACCTCCACCGGCACCTGGGGAACTACCAGGTGCGCCAACACCGAACCCCACCTTCCGGTGCGCTGCTGTTTTCATGTCTGGGGCGAGGCCGGCAGTTCTACGGCGTTCCAAATCACGACTCCCGAACCTTCCAGTCACTCATCGGAGAGGTCCCCCTCGGCGGCTTCTTCTGCAATGGTGAAATCGGCCCAGTTCACGGCCAAACCCAACTGCACGGATACACCAGCTCATTCGGGCTCTTCCGATCACGAGGCTGGGACTAGCCCATGACCTCACGGCTCTACAGCTTTCTTTCGTAACTCTCGTAGCTTCGACAAAGAAAATCGTGCTGGCTCTCGGCCCAACAGCGGCCAGATCGTGCTCTGGTGTGGCTTCTTCTTCCTATAGACCACATGCACCGAGCGCCCTATCCCCAGGGCTTCCACCCACGCATCCAGGCCCATCAGTCGACCCCGATGCCGCTGGCCACCCACCTCGTAGTCGTACTCCACCCAGTAGGGCCTGCCCCGCTTGTCGGTCTTTCCGATTGAGGTGATCCGCCCAGAAGCCACCAGCCCATGACGAAGAAGACCAATCTGCTTCTCAGACCAACGGAGCCCTATTCCCCACAGCGAGGGCCCAATAATCATCAAGGCCAACCCCACCATTCCCGCCACACCCACCAGCCAGGAGAGGCCCTTGAACCCCCCCAACAAAACGGAACCTGCCGTCACAAGCTTGCCCGAGGTGCCGCAACAAAACCCAACCAACACATAGGGGTTTTGGAGGAACCGCAGCCGCCGCCTGAACCCAGCCGGCAAATCTCGAACCGGAGGGTGCGGTGCCTCTCCAGGCCCCTCTAAAGAGGGGTCCAACATCTCACCACCACAGCCAGAACAAGTTGTACCCAGCTGTGTCTCACCCCGGCACCAAGGACAGCGAATCACGAAACAAGGCCCAGTTTGCCCGCCAAGGTCGTGGGCACAAAAAAGTAGATCACAGAAGTCGAAGGATTTCGTCCAGATTCCTGCGGGCAGGGATAGATCGTACGCCCTCGGCGAGTATAGGCATCCAGAAGGGTATAGCCCGCACGACGCGCACACTCCGTCCAACTCATGGGCATGGGGTCGTCGTCCCGAGGCGTGCCGGGCTCCAAGGTCGGTCTCAGTCCCTGACCGGACTTCTCATGAACGTATCGAAAGGCCGGGTGGTAGGTGTTCCATGCCGTGGATTTCTGGTCCTCTATGGAAAGCGCTGTCTCCTCGGTAAACAAAAGAACAATGCCAGCCTCACAGTAGGACTTCAACACCTGAATCATGGCTTCATCCCCCTGGTCTCGGATCTCGTGGAATCCATTACCAACCACCATCACCACCCCCTCGCCCGAGCGGGCACATCGGGAAAGTGGTTCAAGTAGCGCTCTTGCATCTCCAATATCCGCGTTGCGAACAAACTCCATCTTCGGCGGTAGTCGCCCCAGCCGCTGCTGCTCACACGCTGCATCGATGGCTTCATCCTCCAAGTCCGCTCCGAGGTAGTTCAGCGAATCACCGTCTCGTTCGTAGCGCTGCCGAGTGGCTTCCCCACGACCCAGGGCGTGCTCAATAAACACCCCATAGCTCCAGCCAGTGTCCTGACAAAATGCATCCAGCCTGTCGTTGGCATGCGAAAAAGACGCCCGATTCGCTCGCTGACTCGCTGCCACATTACTGCCTCGAGCCACATGAACCGCTCCCCGCCCCTGCTCCAGAATTCTACCCAACTGACTCATATAGGGATGATAGGCCTCGATAATCCCAAAGGGCCCCGGCCCCCGCTCAAGCACCCGAACCCCCAGGGGAGTCAAGGTGGTACTTTCGACTTCCAAGAGCCCCCCTGCGCGGAAAAGCCCCTGCAGTCCAGCCCGAAACTCACGCCCTCCCCCCAGTGCTTCCTCATGAAGCTCTCCGCGTTCAAGTATCCGGGGAATTCTCTGAGCGGAGGCCAATCCGAGCACCAGCGGCAACAATCGATGACCCAACTCAATCTCTTCCACATTGGGGTTCCACTGGGACCTCTCCATAGGTGGCAATGGCTTGGGCGGCGATAACACCCATTCCACCGCCAGTTCTTCCGGCTCGGAAATGGCCCCCCCTTCAAAGACTCGCCTCCAGACCTCCGCCATGGCGACCGGGAGCCCGTTCGGCAGGGCAGGAAGTTCGAACGCCCGCACCGCATTCTCTTCCAGCGAAAACACACCCTGACTGCGCTGCACCAGTCCGAGAATGGAGAGAAAGGTGAGGTCCATCTCAAGCTCGGGGCCTCGGATACCCTGTTCGTTCGAAGGACAAATGGCCTCCTGATTCAGCAGACGTTCCGCAAAGCCCGATTCCACCAGTTGGGACAGCACGTGTCGCGCCAACCACAAAGACGGCGGGGCCGTGATTGCAGCAGTCCTGAGCACCTGCTTCACCACATTGGAGCTCGCCTGAAAATGATGAAGCTCCAAATCAGGAAAACCTGAGGAACCGCCCACCAGTCTTTCCAGGTGTTCCATGCCCTCCCAAGCCAGGTGTCCATGGGAAAAAAGCTGGGGCACGTGGTCACGCAGGTGCAAATAGGCAGGCTCCGAGAGGTACGGCCAACCAGAGCTACTCACGTACGTTTCAGCAGACACCACCGGAATCAACGTGCGAGCCGCTGTGTGCCTCTTGACCTCCCCATGAGAGCGGAGCCATTTCCCCAAACGATTCACAACCATCTCCTAGAACAGGCATTCGATCACGCCATCACCCCAGGCCTTCTTTCCTCGCGAACCCGCACCAGACAATTATCCTTGGCGAACTCCGATCTCTTCGAGCCTCATCCACGAGACTACTGGAACGAAAAGAAGAAGATCAACACAACAAAAGGCACCACGAACAGGATGTAGGGAAGAATGATGAGAATGAAGCCTGCCTTGCGCAGCCTCTTCTGAAGCGCCCCCAGCCGGTCTTCCACAATCCGATGGAGAGCAGCAGGCACCCGCCCCATCGTCTCGGCCTGAGTCAACTGTGCCACCTCGGCTTGTTCAAGAACGAGACTCTCTGAAAGCGCCTCATACAGAGTGGAGCCGGCATCGATAGAACGAGAGGCCTGCTCACACGCAGCCGCGGCCGCCTGGTTGGGTTCTCCTTGTGCACACTCTCCAAGAAGGCTGGACAGCGAACGGCCCGCCTCAATGCCAAGCCCCAGAACGGTAAAAATGCGTATGACCGCCTGGCCCTGCAACAGTCGCCCCACCCATGGGAGCTTCCATACCTGCTGGGACACCCCCCATCCACGACGCCGCTCCATTACGAGCAAGCCCCCCAGTACCAACAGAGACGCTCCGATAATCCAAGCGACGAACTGAAAGGGGCTCGGTACCACGCTCGCAACGGTCAGCCCAAAGACCAGCTGTCCTATCGAAAAGACGAAAGCGCGGCGATTCGAAGCCTGAGTTCGCATCAAGTCCGCCAGGCGAGTCGTTGCGGTGTCTATGCGTCCCGACTGCTCCGCTGAGATCAGCACCAACCCCACTCCCGGTGCCACCGCCCTGTCCAGGAGCTCTCCAGCCGCCGCCAACCCCTCTCCGCGCAGAACCACTTGCTTGAGGAGCGCTGCAAGCTCTTGCTCATGACGACTCCGCGCAGACTTCTCGAAAGTCGAAAACGCCATCTCCAAGGTGCCACCGGTCGCGACAATCGTGCCCACGCCATCCAAGAAGGAGGCTGCAGCAGTCGGGCTCAAGCGCCTCAAGTGGCATCCTCCAAAGGCTCCAACGACCATGAACCACGACGCGACGGCCGGTTCAACCTCGGGCGAAGCAGCTCCAGGTAGTCTCGGCGTGGGATCTCCCGCCCGCCAAAACGTGCGAGGTGCTCGGTATGCACTTGTGAATCCAACAAGTCGCAATTCCACAGCCTGAGCTGATGCACCAGATGCACCAGCGCCACCTTAGAAGCATCGTTGGCCAGGGCAAACATGGACTCCCCAAAGAACACGTCCCCCAAAGACACCCCATAGAGCCCTCCCACAAGCTCCCCATCTCGCCAGCTCTCCACCGAGTGGGCAAAGCCAAGCTCGTGCAGCGTGACGTAGGCCGAACGCATCTCCGAGGTAATCCACGTTCCATCCTGGTCCGGCCGATTCACCTCGGCGCATGCATCTATGACCGCCTCAAAAGCCGTATCTGCCCGAACCTCAAAAAACTGCTTTCGCACCACTTTTCGCAAGCTCCGGGGAATCTCAAAATCGTCCAACATCAAGACAAATCTTGGGTCCGGAGAATGCCAGAGAATCGGCGGCCCCTCGCTGTACCAAGGGAAGATTCCCTGAGCATAGGCTAGTAGTAATCGACCGGGATGTAGATCTCCTCCAACCGCCAAGAGGCCATCTTCCCGAGCCAACTCCGGGTCGGGAAAAATATGTTCAGGGGGTAGGGCAAACAACGGCATGACGAAAGCGTAGCGGAAGCGGGTTATTCCTGGCTGCCCAGGAGCAGAACATGTCGACCAATACCCACCTACAAGAGTTGTTCATCGGCATTGCCGGACTCATCGGTGCTGGCAAGACCACATTAGCCACCGCGCTCGGAGAACACCTCGGACTCCCCGTCTACTACGAACCCGTTCAAGACAACGAGTACCTCGCCGACTTCTACGAGGACACCGCCCGCTATGCCTTTGCTACACAGATTTATCTGTTGAATCGACGCTTCCAACAGCACCAGGAGATCATCTGGCGGGGCGGCGGTGGAGTGCAGGACCGCACCATCTACGAAGACGCCGTCTTCGCCAAGACCCTGGTCGACCAGGACCTGATGGAGGAGCGCGACTATCGCAACTACCTGCAGCTCTTCCGACACATGAGCAACTTCATGTGCCGGCCCAACGTGATTGTCTACCTGGACCTCTCGCCCGAGAGTTCCATGGAGCGAATCCAAATGCGCTCCAGAGATGTGGAGTCCGGGATCTCCATGGACTACCTCGTGAGCCTGCACCGGGAGTACACCTCCTTCATCGAGGATATTTCTCGCTCCGTGCCCGTCATTCGCGTGGACTGGGAGCGCTTCCGGGATGCCGAGGAAATGGCCGAGGTCATTGAGCGAGAGTACCTGCATGGGCGGTTCCTACGCGATGCCGAGTGGCGTCCCACCCAAGGCGCCTGACTGATTCGGACTATGGTCGGTACATGCGGGATCCCAATCGCCTGCTGATTGTGCTGTTGATGGTCTGCACCGCTGTGGTGTGGAGCGCGACATGGCATCTATCGTCCACCTATGACGAGCCCCAGCATCTGCAGATGGGCCTGCAGATCCTTCGAACCGGTGACTTCAGCCGGTTCGACAACTCCAAGATGCCCGTGACGGTGTTTAATGCTCTGCCCTGGATCATCAGCGGGGCCGAAAACAACCGGGGCTCTTGGTTTCTGGCTCGGATGCCTCAGGTCATCTGGCTGTTGGGCACCACAGTCCTGGTCTTTGTCTGGGTGCGCCGCCATTACACGGCCTGGGCCGCTCTTGGCGCAGCCACTCTTGTAGCCCTGGACCCAAACCTCATGGCACATGCCGGCATGGTGACCACCGATGCCCCCTGCATGTTCTTCATGGTGGTTTCTTGTTTTACCTGGGCTCGCGCCCTGGAGAAACCCACCCGCAGAAACCACATCATCGCCGGAGTGGTGTTCGGGCTGGCCCAAGCCGCCAAGTTCACGGCTGTCTTCCTGGTACCCATTCACCTGCTGATTGCGGCGGCCACATGCTTCCGCATACGCACCTGGCGACCACTAAGACATGTGTGGGCAGCCATTCTTGCCGCCTTGCTCTCCCTGAATCTGGCATACGGGTTTCAAGGCACCGGAACAAACCCAGCAGAGATCCAGTGGCGATCGGAAATGTTCTCTCCAATCTCCGAGAGCACCCTGCCCCTGCCAGTTCCGCGCGCCTGGATAGAAGGGCTGGACTGGGTGAAATCAGATGATGACATGGGGCATGGAAACATCTGGCTCGATGAGTCCATGAGCCCAATGGGCCGAAAGTCGTATTTCTTCCAGGCGCTGGCTTGGAAGCTCCCCATCCCCCTGCTCTTGCTCGGGCTTGTGGGCCTCTTGCGTGGCACTCAAAAACGGGACCTCCAAGCTGCGTGGGTCATCCCCCCAGTCTTTCTGCTGGCCTGGTTCTCCCTGGCCTTCAACTTCCAGCTCGGCGTGCGCTACCTGCTTCCCATCGTGCCATTTCTGGCCATGTGGACTGCAAGGCTTTCTCCCCGGTGGCTCGCCGCTGGAGCGGCCTGGACGGTGTTCTCCGGCCTGAGCTGGTGGCCCTGGCTCCTCTCCTATCAAAACGAGACCTTGCTGGACCGAACCGAGGCCTGGAAACGACTGGCGGACTCCAATCTGGACTGGGGCCAAGGCCAACACATCGCAACCCAGTGGCTTGAGGAGAACCCCGGTGGGCAAGTCGACCCGGAAGTGGCGGCACCCGGACGGGTACTCTTGAGCGCCAATGTGCTCACCGGCGTACTCGGCGACCCAGCCCGTCACGCCTGTATTCGTGAACACCTGCCCCCTGAAGAACACCTCGCCTACGCGCACTACCCCATGAACCACGCCCCGGAGAGCTTCGAGGCCTGCTATCCCCGCGTCGAAACGTCCGGCTCCCAAACAGGCAGCCTGCCCGCGGGCACCCACCTCGTCATCCTCCGCTTCCGGGGAGAGGCCACCCTATCGATCGGAGACTGGTCCGAATCAGGCTCCTCCAACGGAGAATCACTTATCGGTGCGGTGGTGCACTCCCAGGCGCCCTTCGACGCACACGTCACCCACGAGGGCGCCGAGGTGCACCTCTACCTCGACGGTAGAAAGCTTGAGCTGCCCTGACCAAGCCCTACCAAATATCAACGCACGAACACCGCACCCGTTGAGGTGCAACTGCTGTCCGAGCCATCCCGATAGCCCGCTCGATAGCAGCCGGTGTCCCAGCCGGTGTAGCTCTCCCAATTGCTCCAACTGTAGAAGCCCGCCCCCCAAGCGAGCATGGCACCTACACAGTCTGCCCCCACACTGCGATGGTTGCTGTTGGTATAGCAGCGGTCGTTGGAGAGCACGAAGAACATGCCATCATTGGGACCGGCAGTCTCAGATTGCTTGAGCGAGAGATAGTCCACCTCGTTCACCCCGGAGAGAGAGCTACTGCGAGCAGATGCTGCGTGAGGGGGAGCAGCGTTGTAGTTCACATTGTTAGACTGTGAATTACAGCAGTTCTGGATCTTGTCATCGAGGGTCTGGGATCCACTGCCCACGCCGTCAAAGCGAACCCAGTCAGTGGACGCGTCGTGTGCACTGAACTTCACGAGCACGTCGGAGAAATCCTGCGTGTCGAAGGCATACATGAATCCATTGCTGTCGGTCAAAGCCGAGTCTTTCGAGGCGTTGTAGCTCGTATCCAGCGTGCCTCGGATAGCGAGCGTCCATCCACCACCGCTGGTGTTCATGTCGCAATAGGTTTCGAATGCAGATCCATTATCCGGGTTGATCCAATAGTTTCCATCTGTGTTGATGCCCTGGTTGAGAATCGCTTCGCAGTCGGAGCCCGGGCAATCCTGGCTCGAACCCAGTGCTGACACGCCGGGATCGGTATCATCACAATCCGACGCAGTGAGGATTCCATCGCAGTCCCCGTCTGTCGCCACCGTGGTAGACGCGGAGTCACCGTCATCACAGTCTTCGGCGGTGATCGTTCCATCGCAGTCGGCGTCTGCGGCTACCGTGGTAGACGTGTCATCCGAGTCATCGCAGTCATCAGCACTCAGCGTTCCATCGCAATCAGCATCCGTGGAAAGAATGGTGGAGCTGGCATTCGCGTCGTCGCAGTCTTCGCCGGAGTGCTGGTTGCTGTCGTACCCATCGCCATCGGCATCGTAATCACTGCCTCCCCCACAATCCGAATCGACCCCGTCGTACCAGGTCTCCGTGGCACCCGGGTTTACGGTAGCACCAGAGGCCGAATCATCGCAGTCGGTGTTGTCCGTGCTGTAGCCCCCGGGGGCGTCACAATACCCGGTGCCTGAGTCGGTCTGGTCCCCATAACCATCGCCATCGACGTCCAAATAGTAGAGAGTCGTTCCACCAGCCCCCTCCGGGTCGGCATCATCTGAGAACCCATCACAGTCCTCGTCCGTATTTGCTGCGTCACAGACCTCGACTCCCTGCGGGTTGCTGTTGGAATCCAGGTCATTGCAGTCGGTGTTGTCCTGGACATACCCAGAACGGCTTGAACAGGCTTCCGTGGTGACAGTCGCCGAACCAAACCCGTCCCCATCCAAGTCCTGGTAGTAGGTGCTGGTATCTGCTGCAGTGGCCTCGTCCACAGCCCCATCACAGTTGTTGTCCACTCCATCGCAGGTTTCCGTCGCCGCCGGACTGATGCTCGCCGACGCATCGTCACAGTCCCCCGAGTCGCTCACATACGACGTAGGCGCCTCGCATGCAGACACCGTGCTCGCAGCATCTCCATACCCGTCAGCATCTGAGTCTGCGTAGAAGGTCGACTCTCCGAGCGCTCCGGCCTCATCGGACTGCCCATCACAGTCGTTGTCCACGCCATCACAGATTTCGTAGGAGCCTGGATTGGCCTGGGCATTGGAGTCATCACAGTCATCGGAGTTCGCGGTGTAGCCGGGAGGTGCACTACAAGCCTCCACCGTGGCAGCACTGCTGTCGCCATAGCCATCGCCATCTACATCCTGGTACCAGGAGTAGAGCACCCCCTCATCCGCTGTGCCGTCACAGTCGTTGTCCAAGCCATCGCAGATTTCCGAGCCTCCCGGATAGCTATTGGCATCCACGTCGTCGCAGTCACTGCCATCGGCGACATAGCCGCTCACGTCATCGCAGCTCTGAATCACGAACTGCTGGCCTCCAAAGCCATCTCCATCGGAGTCGGCGTACAAGGTCGTGGCATCCGAGGCGTCGTTGTCGATCTCCCCATCGCAGTCTTCATCCACGCCATCACAGGTCTCCGATGCATCTGGAGAAACAGCCGGGTCGGAGTCATCACAATCCTCACAAGCCGCATAGCCATCGGCATCTGAATCCTCAAAGCCAACCGACCCATCGCAGTTGTAGTCCACCGGGTCGGAGCAGTCGGCTTCAATCGCACCAGGATGGATGGCCGAGTCGGCGTCATCGCAATCCAGCGCATTGTCGGCAAAGCCCGAAGAGGCCGTGCAGGCCACCTCGGAGAAGACCGCGCTCCCATACCCATCGCCGTCAATGTCGATGTAGAAGGTGCCTTCATCAATCGCGTCCTCATCCACAGCCCCATCGCAGTCATTGTCCAAGCCATCGCAGGACTCCGGAGCATCGGGGTAGACCAGTGCCTCAAGGTCGTCACAGTCCAAATCGCTGTCCACGTAGCCATCTGGCTGTTCGCAGGAGACTTGAGAGAAGTCGCTCCCACCATGGCCATCCCCATCTGCGTCGGCATACCAGGTGCTGCCGTCAACCGGCTCTTCATCTACCAACGAGTCGCAGTCCTCATCCACCCCGTCGCAATGCTCCTCTGCACCCGGATGCACGTCGGGATCGTCATCATCACAATCCACAGACTCTGGATACCCATCCAGGTCCGCATCCACTACCGCGCTTCCTCCCGAATCACGGCCGTTGAGGTTCCCTTTGTCTGTACCTTCCCGACAACCTACAAAAACAATCAAAACCAGGAACAAACGCATGGACTCGCCTCCTCTGTGCCTGGTGCAAGACTACCAGTGTTTCCAGCGTTCTAGTCGCCCCGGATGTAGGGCCGGTGGTAGTCGAGCACCGAAGACGCGCTAGCCCCCACCCCGAAGACCTCCCACCAAAACAGGGCTCCACTGAAGCTGCCTTGAGACTCCATGGCTTCCTGAAACAGGGCCCATGCCCCGGCATCAACGCTCAAGAGGTCTGAGCAAACCCGCAGTTGATCATCAAAGAACGCGGCATCTTCCTGTGCATGTATGTGATGCCCGAAGTTGGTCGGAGCATAGTAGGTGTCGTTTCGATTGGTGCCTCCGACGACCACATACGGGGCGCGACGAGACGCGTTGCGGGCCTCGTCCACCTGCTCCGAGGACACAGCCCAGCTTGAGGTGACGTTCAGATCGCGCAGCCCCCACGGGCTTACACACGACTCGAAATGCCCCAACGCCTTCATGTCCGGCCAGGAAAAGATTGGCTCACAGTCCTCTGGCGGTTGCATTCCACTGGCATAGGGCAGGTTTCTCTCTCCGGAAGCACTGGCCCAGACCAGCTCCTCGACCGAGCAGAATCGCATTCCGTAGGCCTGCAAGAGCTGCTCCCAATCTCCCACAGTGGCTGTCGCCAGCCCATCCTCCGGCCAGTGGTCTCCAGGTCTCCCCGGCAGCGGAAACCTGCCAATGCAGAAGTCTTCTACTTCCACTTTCAACGGGCTGACCTGGTCTTCACCATGTGCGGGCCGCAGCTGGCCCAACACACCGCTGCCCCCTTCTACGTAGATCATGTCCTCGGTGCAGAGCAGCCCCTTCTCAAAGGCATGCGAAATCCCGAACCAGATAAACAACCACCAGCACATACCTGGATCATGCCACTGGTTTGCATTTCTTCGTGGTCAGAGAGGCCGTTCCCGCGTTGACACACATAGTGGGTCCGGGTACGCTCCAATGCAGCTTCAGGGGACGTTTCATGCCGGCGCGGCTACTCTACACCCTCATTACCGGCGTGACATGTAGCACACTGCTTATGGGTTGTGGCTGCCGAGATGACGACGTTCGCGTTCGTCCCAATGAACCGCAAGAAGACCCCAACGACGTGGGGCAGTGGCTGTCCATGGACCTCATGTCCGATGGAAGTCCTGCGGTGTCCTTCTACGACAACTCCAAAGGTGGTTTGGGCTTTGCTATCGGCACGTGGTCGGACGACGGAGACATCCGCTGGAAGACAGAAGCCGTAGATGGCTTTCCGGCTGAAAATGGCTTGGACCCGGGTGACCGCGGCCTGTACACATCCCTGGCTGTAGACGGGAAGAACCAGGCGTGGATCTCCTATTACGATGCCTCCAATGGTTCCCTGCGGTACGCCCTGCGGTCTTCCGAAGGAGAATGGGAGACCGGCATTGCAGGCACTGGCAGTGGACCCACCTCCGATGTCGGCTGGTTCAGCTCCATGGCACTCAACGAATCGGATGAGCCGGTCATCGCGTTCTACGATGTGCTCGACGCACAACTTCGGATTTCGTATTTCAACGGCAGCAGCTTCTCGGCTGAAGTGGTGGACGACGGCTCCGCCCACACCCCGGAAGACCTGGACCCCGATGTCGGTAGGTTTGCGCGGCTGATGATCCACGAAGGCACCGAGTACATTGCCTACTACGACGCCGCTCAAGGCAAACTGAAGCTGGCCAGCGGCAACAGTGGCAACTGGACGATCGAGGTCGTGGACGACGGCACCGATGAGGCGGGCAGTGGAAACGTCGGTGCCTGGCCGGACCTCGCCATGCTCGGGGATGAGCTTCTGATTGCCTACCAGGATGTGGACAACGGAGACCTGCGACTGGCACGAAGTACAACAAGCAGCCCCTGGACAATCTCGGTAGTGGATAGCGGCGCTGAGATGGGCGCAGATGCCCGACTGTTCTTCGATGGCGGCACCCCAGGGGTGTATTACTTCGACGGCTACAACAACGATCTGAGACAAGCACTTGAAAGTCCCGACAGCGACAGCGGCTGGGAAACAAAAACACTCGCTGGAGAAGAGGCTGCCTTGGGCTTTCACATCGACACGGTGACCGATGGTAGCTCCCGTTACGTGGCCTGCTACGACTTCACCAACCGAAACATCTGGTTCGATCGAGCCGAATAGTGGCGAGCGCATTCGTCCTGTGGGGACTCGGTTTCGCCGTCGCGCACGCCGGTAACCTGCAGATGCATATTCTCGACGTGGGCCAAGGCGACTCCATTCTGCTTGA
Source organism: Myxococcota bacterium (assembly GCA_036337845.1). Lineage (GTDB taxonomy): Bacteria > Myxococcota_A > UBA796 > UBA796 > CAJQPC01 > JAYZDK01. Next base: position 22,265 of record JAYZDK010000065.1, read on the forward strand.
AACTCCGGATAATCACCACATCCTGGTGGATGCGGGTATTTCCAGCAGCGGTGTCGCACAGACCCTCGAGCGCTTGGGAGTGGAGGAACTCGACCTGGTGTTCAGCACCCACCCTCATGCCGACCATATTGGCGGTATGAGGTCTGTCCTCGAAAAGTTCGAGGTCGAGCAATACCTCGACTCCGGCCTCACCCACTCCACCCAGACCTATAAGAAGCTCATGGGGAGCCTTGAGGCCTTGGACGTACAGCATCGCGCGGTCAAGGCCGGTGAGGTGTTCAAGTTCGAAGACGACATTCAGATCCGTGTCATATGGCCGGGGGCTCGCCTCAGCGGAACCCGGTCGGACCTGAACTCCAACTCGGTGGTGCTGCGGATCACACATGGGGAAGACTGCATGCTTCTGACCGGAGATTCCGAAGAGCCTACGGAAGACATGCTCCTGAGGCACAAGATTGAATCCTGTGAAGTGCTCAAGGTCGCCCATCACGGCTCGCGGCACTCCACATCAATGGAATTCCTTCAAGCCGTCCAACCCGAAATCGCCATCATCTCCGCGGGCCGAAACAACCGCTACGGACACCCACATAATGATGCGTTGAAACGCCTGGAAAACTCGAAGACCCAAATCTACCGTACAGACCAGACAGGACACATCACTGTGCTGTCCACGGGTTCCGGCCTGAGCGTGGTCGATGGGCTGCCCACGGATGCCCCCCTAAGCCCTAGAACTCCTCCAGAAGCGGCTCCAGCCACAGACTCTGAAGTGCCCATGGAAGAAGAAACCTCCGTCGGGGGTCCTCAAGCCGCCCCCGAGCCCCCCAAACAGGGCTGGCTCCGAAGACTCCTGCATAGACTTACGTCTCGCTGACGAATCGGCAGTCCCAGCATGATAGGGTGTTCCACCACACGGACTTGATTATGGCTATCTTTCGCGCATTTCTTGCGGCCGCTCTGTTGCTTTTGGCTCTCTCACCAGTGGCCATAGCAGACGTCAATGTGAACACCGCCAGCTCCAGCGAACTGGAATCTCTTCCAGGGATCGGCCCCTCCAAAGCTGCCGCGATCATGCAATACCGCACAGACAACGGCCCCTTTGAGAGCCTATCTCAGCTCGATTCCGTCCCCGGTATTGGACCCGCCACACTCCAGAACATCTCTTCTCTGGTGGTGTTCTCGGGAGAGAGCACTGTATCCACCACGGCTCCCAGTAAGCCCTCGGCCTCAAGCTCAGCCTCCACAGGGCAGGTCATCAATATCAACACCGCGAGCCAAACCGACCTCACCACACTACCGGGAGTTGGCCCGTCCAAGGCCGCAGCGATTATCGAATACCGGCAGGCAAACGGTGCTTTCTCCGCCTGTACCGACCTCCAAAGAGTCCGGGGAATCGGAGATGCCACAGTGAAGAACATCTCCCCTCAGTGCACCGTAGAGTAGGTCGACTCGAGGCAGCACCTCAAATCAAGCGCCAATCGCCTATCTCAATCGTTCGAGAGCACTGGCCACAAGCGCACTTGCCGACTCCGAAGAGGTCACACTGGACCGTACAGGACTCGGAGAATCCTTCTTGGGAAACACCGTGTTGTGTTTCTCGGTGAGTTGTTCCACCAGCGCGGTCGGCAGCAGCACAGGCCCACCAAGCTGCCGCGCTACCAAGGCGATCTTGGAGATGTGTTCCAAGAGCTCGATTCGAAGCATACAGGTTTCCAGATCCGGCCCTACCGCCAACACACCATGATTGGCCAGCATCACCACATCCGCGCTCTTAAGCGCCAGGGCAAGGGCATCATCCAAGGCCGGCTCCCCAGGCATTCCAAAAGGAACCAGAGGAATCTTTGGTCCCAGTGAAACCACAGGTTCAGCCATAAAGGGTGCTCCAAGCTCAACCCCAGCCACCGCAAACCCCGTAGCTGTCGGAGGATGGGCATGCACCACACAAGCCACATCGGGTCGCGCTCGATACGCCGCCAGATGAAGCTTGATCTCCGAAAAACTCTTCCGAGTTCCAGCCACCACTGCTCCGGAATCATCGACCACGATGAGGTTCTCCGGGCGAACCTGGGCTTTGGAAACCGCCGTAGGCGTAGCCAGAAAGCGACCTTCCCCAAGACGCGCCGTCAGGTTTCCATCGTGGTTGGCAACCCACCCTCTGGCATGGAGGGCGTGAGAAACATCCACAAGTTCCGCTCGAAGTTTCTCTTCCATCGCCTAGGAGTGCTCCGACTTGGGGCCGGGGCCGCGCGTAAGCTCGCCACCCCGATCGATCATGTCGACCACCGCGAGCACCACCGAGTGAAACGGGTCCTCATCGTTGCCTAAAATCTGGCGAGCCGTATTGCCTTCCCGAGCACACAACACCAGGTCTCCGATACCCGCCTGCACGGCATCTACCGAGACAAAGCTTGCCCCCAGCGCCGATTCACCGTCACTGGCTACCGGCTGCACCACAAGCACCTTGTGGCCCTCGTAGCAGGGATGCTTGACCGTGGAAACCGAGTTTCCGAGCACGCGGCACAAGATCATTGTCGAATGCCTCCGGCTTCATCGTCGCCAAAGTAATGGTCCACAATGGTCACCACAGCCACATCCACCGGTGTGAAGGTGTCTGGCAAGGTCAGAGCGGCCTCCCGACCGGTAACCCACTCCACCGTATCGCCCTCACCGGCTTGCAGAGCGTCTGCAGCCACCAAGGCCGGCCCCATGGGAAATCCATGGTGGTCGTGGGGTTGAATCAACAGCAGCCGAACCCCCTCAAGTGCTGCATGCTTTTGGGTCGCCACCACCGTACCGAGAACTTTCGCAAGCTGCATCAGGACTCCACCTGGAAGGGAGCAGGCCTCAAGACGAGGCGCATGAAATCCTCATGGGGTCTCGGAATAAGTTCCGAGCGCACAAGGTTGCCACGTTCCATGAGTATCCCGGTGGCCGCCGAAATGGCAGCTTCCACATCATGCTGCGGTCCATGAACCACGAAAAACGCCTTGCCCCCAAGTGCGGGTGTAATGCGGATTCCAGCCAACTCCACTCGGGCGTCCTTGAGGGCTCGGTCACAGGCCTCCAGGGTGGAAGAGATCATCCGCCCCTCAAGGATTCCAAGCGCGTCCACACCTTCACAGTGCTGCTGACCTCCAAGCGCCGGAACAACAGCCTCGTGCACCAACGGCAGGAACATCCGATCCCTGAGGCTGTCCCCAGCCACCGACATCGCTTCCTCAAAAGCCAGCTCGACCTCAGCAACCCCACCTGTGAACAAGACGCGGAACACTCCCGGCTCCACGAGGTTGGCCTCCAGAACTTGAACCGGCGCCTTCTTGACCAGGGCATCCACCACTCGGTAGCCACGTGCGACCGAGGTCAACTCAACCAGTGCGAGGGCGTCTTGGCCCATCAAACAATCCGGAAGTAGCCTGCCAGCGTGCAGCGCCTGACCCGCGTGAAGTCTCGTGCCGTGGTGAGCCCCTCGCCTGTTGGCGATGCGATGGTAAACGACGTGAAGCCCTCCCCCCCAAAGCCCAGGCCCGCATAATTGGAGGCGTTCTTGATAAAGATAGAGCAGTTGATGACTCTCGCCATCCGGTGAAGCGCATCCAGGTTCTTCGACCACATAGACGCGGTATGGCCGTATCCGTGTTCTGCTTCAACAGCCTGGTCGATGCCCTCATGCACATCCCGCACACGCGTGATGCCAATCACAGGCATCAACATCTCCAACTGGATGAAGGGATGCTCAAACGGCACTTCAGCGATGATCAGTCGAGGGTCTCCCTCGAAAGGAACATCGATCTCACGCAGCATCTTGCCCGCGTCTCGTCCAACCCAGCTCCGGTCAATGTGCTCACGGTCGGGGGTCAGTAGCAACTTCTCCAGGCGTCTGATCTGGTGGTTGCGAAGCAGAACAGAACCGTTGGCTTGCATCGATTCGATGAGCGGGTCTGCAATCTTGTCCACGGCCAACACCAGCTTCTCATCGGTGCAGATGATGTTGTTGTCAAAGCTCGCCCCAGCCACGATACCTCGCGCAGCCGCAGCAATATCGGCCGTTTCATCGACCACCACCGGCGGGTTACCCGGACCGGCCGCAATGCACTTCTTTCCGGAGTTCATGGCGGCTCGAACCACCTCTCCGCCACCGGTGACCACAATCAGTCTCACCCCCGGGTACTTCATCAGCTCACCGGCAGAGGCAATCGTGGGCTTCTCCACACAACACATCAAGTTGTCGGGGCCGCCCACCTCGATCGAGGCGCGGTTGATGAGGTCGATACAGTAAGCCGAGGTACGACGGGCCAACGGGTGGGTGTTGAACACCGCGGTGTTGCCCCCGGCCACCATGCCGATTCCATTGCAAATGATGGTTTCTGTGGGGTTGGTACACGGTGTAATCGAGCCAATTACCCCATAGGGGGCCCGCTCCATCAAAGCGAGGCCAGCATCACCCGTCCAAGCCACTGGCTCCAGAATCTCGGGACCCGGAGTCTTGTGAATGACCAAGAGGTTCTTCTTGATCTTGTCTTCGACACGCCCCAATCCAGTCTCTTCATGAGCCATGGTGGCCAACGTGTTCACATCCTCGGCACAACGGCGACGAATGTTGGCAATGATCTCACGGCGCTTTTCCAGAGGCTGATTGATCAGAATCTGTTGCGCAGTCCGGGCGGCATCTACCGCCTCGGAAACCGTTTCAAACACACCACGCGGCCGTGCAGGCATCTCCATTTTCGCAGGCATCTCACCTGCCTGAATCCGAGCGAGCACACGCTCCACAAGGTCTGAGACTTGCTCGCGCTCCATCACATACCCGCCTCGTCAGCTGGATAGGGAGGCATCTTGTTGTAGAGCTTCTCCTCACCCATGTCCATCGAATCCACAATGGCCATGACCACCGCATCGACCGGCTTGTTGTTGGTCTGTTCGGTCTGCCGCGCCGAAGAGCCCGATGCATACAGCACCACCTCTCCAACGCCAGCCCCCCTGACATCTGCGGCAACCACGAAGGAATCCTTGCCCTCCAGCTTGAGGGAAAGATCCTGCACGAGGTAGAGCCTAAGCCCCTCGATCTTCGGGTCCTTTCGGGTGGACACGACAGTGCCCACGATCCTTCCGAGCTTCATGAGTCCTCCAGAACAAGCTCACCCAGTTGGGTGTAGACAACCAGGGTTGCTACTTGCCTTTTCTGGCGGCCTGCCGACCCAGAGGAAGAACCTCGTCGACGTTGGCGTGTGGACGCGGAATGATGTGCACACTCACAAGCTCACCGACACGCTGCGCTTGTCTCGCGCCTGCTTCGGTTGCTGCTTTGACAGCGGCTACATCGCCACGAACGACCGCGGTGACATAGCCACCACCAATCTTCTCGTAGCCTACCAACTCCACACGAGCGGCCTTCAGCATCGCATCCGATGCTTCCACCATTCCTACAAAGCCTTTGGTTTCGATCATACCCAGGGCATCAGCCATGAGAGACTCCTTCTACTTTTTTGAAACTTCCTGACCGGTCAAGGATTCGACAGCCGCCACCGCAGCCGCTGCAGCCGAATCAATCTCAGACTCACTCCCGGCCATCCAGAGTCGTCCGAACGCCCCGAACGGGCGAAGATTTACAAGGTTCACGTCAGCGGCCTTCTCCGCCTCGTTTGCAGCCAGCACCGCATACGCGGCCGGCTCCGTCTCGAGGATGAAGAGGCTCTCGCCTGGAATAATCATCATGCCCTGGCGATTCCGATTGATCAGCTGGGCCTGGTAGGCCTCGATCGCCCGAATCACGGTGTTCGAGACCACACGGGGCTTGACCCGCTGCGACTCCTCAAGCTCAAGAAAGTCGAGAATGGCCTTGCCTGCAGAGAGGACTTCTCCCTGCTCATCATGATGGACTTCAAGCAAACCGAATGCACGCTCAACGACCTGGACTGCCGGGACAGAACTGGTGGATTTCAGCGCCACATCCGTCACTCGGTTGATAATCATACCGGGCGCGGTTTCTACCCATAGAGACGCTTGACCCGCCAAAGGAAGAAACCCCCTACAGGTCGTTCCCGTAAAGGCAGCCAACTGGGGCTGAAGGGCGTCCAAGAACGCATATGCTCGCAAGGTGACAGCCATAAACTTACTACTCGCCAAACACGGGGTGTTGGACACCTACCCCTGCCAACCTTGGCAGTCAAGCGATGAAGCCCACTCCACAACCTTCGTTGACAGCCCGGACTCGGCGGTGGTAGCCCATCCGAGATACGGCCTGTTCTGGGAGGCCAACATATGCGCATGACAGTGATGATGGGATTTCTTCTGTTGCTGGCCGGTTGCCCGGAATCTCCCGACAACCTGCCCGATGGCTCGCCTGCCGTTCAAACCGAACAAGTGCCCGGCGATCCTTCCGCACAGCCCCCAGGCGTCGCTGGAGAGGTTCCAGACCCCAAGTCCACGCAGTTCAGCGTAGATGCAGAAGAAGGTCTTACCTTGTCCGGCACCCTGAGCTATGCAGGCGATAAAACGGGTACCGTGCTGCTACAGGTACTCACCATTGCGGCAAACCAGCCCCCTTCACTGATGCATCATGAAGAATTCGAGGCACCCACCCAGTTTTCATTGGTGGCCCCTAAGAACCTCGGCTCAGCACGCCTGATATCCTTCCTCGATACAGACGATAACGGCCCCTCCGCCACAGACCCAGCAGCCATGATGTCCATAGAAATCGGAACCGAAGACCTCGCCGACCTATCCCTGGTTCTCCTGGACGAGCCCGATCTCGGGGACATGACCCCCGGGACCGACCACAGTGATGCCCTGGCAAATCCAACACCCTCGAGCGCGGAGACTCCAGCCGAGTGAACGAACCCGTTTCCATCGTCGTGCCGGTCTTCAATGAGTCCGGCAACCTAACCCCCCTGTACCAGGCCATTGTCGAGGCCATGGAAGGCCTGCCCTTTGAACTGGTGCTGGTAGACGACGGCTCCACAGATGGCTCCGACAAAGAGATTGACGTTCTCTGCGAACAAGACGAGCGCGTCAAGAACGTTCGGTTCGTCCGGAACTACGGTCAGACCGCCGCGCTGACCGCCGGCATTCGTCATTCCCAACACAACATCCTGGTCACCTTGGATGCCGACCTTCAGAACGATCCAAGTGACATTCCAGCGCTCCTCAAAAAGCTCGATGAGGGCTATGACGTCGCCTGCGGCTGGAGACGAGACCGAAAAGATGCCTGGCTGACACGCACCCTGCCTTCTCGCATTGCCAACAGTCTCATCTCTCGCCTCTCCAAGGTCTACCTACACGACTATGGCTGCACCCTGCGGGCGTATCGACGGGAGTTCATCGAAGACATCCCGTTGTACGGCGAAATGCACCGGTTCATTCCCATCTACGTCACCTGGGCCGGCGCAAGGCTGGTCGAGGTCGAAGTCAAACATCATCCCAGGGTGCGCGGCGAGAGCAAATACGGGTTGATGCGTATCCCCAAGGTGCTCCTCGATCTGACCACATTGAAGTTCCTGCGTGATTTCTACGTCACGCCAATCTATTTCTTCGGTTTCGTAGGCTTTGTGCTCGTACTCGCCGGTATTGCAGCGGGCCTGATAGCGGCGGCCCTCTGGGGTCCACTCAACCAGCCAGTGCTCGCCGCTTGCATGACCACCGTCGCCCCGATGCTGGCCATATTCGGGGTCGTAGAGATTACGCTGGGCGTCATCGCCGAGGTGCTGATCCGGATGCATTTCGACATTCGAGACAAAGCTCCCTACCGAATCCGTTCCTTGCGCAACGTAGAAACTCAAGATCCGCCCCAGTCCGGAGAGTAGACCTTGTGCGGCATTGCGGGAGCCTTCCGATTTGACCAGCCCCCTGATACCCGGCACGTGGAGGGCATGGGTGCCGCCCTGAGTCATCGGGGTCCTGATTCCGCTCGCAGCATCGAGGTGGCAGATGGGATGATCTGCGCACGAAGGTTGGCCATCGTAGATGTCGAAGGCGGCGAAAACCCACTCTCAGAGAGCCACCAGAAAACCTGGGTGGCCCTCAACGGTGAAATCTACAACCACGTTCCGCTTCGACGAGAGCAAATAGGCAGAGGCGCCCGGTTTGCGACCGCGACCGACACCGAGGTTGCCGCCCACCTACTGGCAGAGTTCCCCGAGTCCTCCCTTGCTCGCCTCAACGGGATGTTCGGGATGGCAGTCTATGATGTAAAGACCCGGTGCCTGAGATTGGTGCGCGATCGTCTCGGCCAGAAGCCGCTCTACTACACCTTCCTCGCAGATTCGACACTGCTCTTTGCATCAGAGATCAAAGGCTTGCTCGTTCATCCTGAAGTACAGCGCACGCTGAACCCTTCAGCCCTGGAAGAGTTTTTGTGCTTTGAGTACGTGCCGGCCCCCAACACGATCTATGAAGGGATTTACAAACTAGAAGCGGGCACACAGCTCATCGCCGACCGCAACGGCTGGAAAACAAGCCGTTGGTGGTCTCCACCCATTCCGGGAGCCGAGCTCGATGTGTACCACCCTGAGCATGCGGCCGAACGAATCCGTGCTTCTCTGGAAATGGCCGTTCTGGAACGCATGAGAGCGGAGGTACCCGTCGCCTACCTGCTCTCCGGGGGAATCGATTCTACGGCCGTCGCCGCCATGGCCGCCCGTCGATCCGAGGAGCCCTTGCGGACGTTCTCCATGGTCTTTGACGAACCAAGTTTCGACGAGTCCGGTCCCGCAGCCGAGGCAGCCAAACACATCGGCTCCAACCACACGGAAATCTCCTTTCGCTCAGACCAGCTTGAGGGGGTACTCGAACACATCGGGACCTCTCTGTGTGAACCCATCGGAGATGGCTCACTCCCCTCCATGTGGCAACTGGCTCGACACGTGGGAGAAGCCGGTTTCAAGGTCGCCCTGTCTGGAGACGGAGCCGATGAACATTTCGCCGGGTATCAAACCTACATCGCCCATCGTATTGCCCGGGCGGCCCAACCTGGCCGAGGCATCCTCCAGGCACTGAGCAAACGGCTTCCCGCCTCTACAAAAAACCTCTCCACTCCCTACCTGGCCCGTCGATTCAGCGAAGGCCTCAGCCATCCATTTCACCGGCGAAACCAGGTATGGCTCGGAGCCTTTCTCCCGGAAGAGCTCCCCACACTCACCGGGCGGCCCGCCCAACCTTGGGCAGCAGCAGATCGATGGGCCGCTGAGCTCTCGACCTCGCTGGATCCTGTGGCCAACGCCATGTTTCTCGATCAGCGCCTCTACCTCGCCGAAGGAGTCCTGCAGAAAGTTGACCGGGCTTCCATGGCTCACAGCCTGGAAGTGCGATCCCCGTTCCTCGACCACAACCTGGTCGAACTCGCAGCCCGAATGCCAACAAGCGCTCACCTCAAAAGCACACAAACCAAAGCGCTGCTCAGAAGAGCGGTAGCAGACCTGTTGCCCCCATCCCTCCTTAATCGCCCCAAGAAGGGCTTTGGCACGCCCTTAGGGCCTTGGTTGGCCGGCCCTAGCACTTCTCTCCTTGACGACCTCCCGGCTCGCCTGGAGGGCCTGTTAGAGGCTCAGGCGATTTCCTCGCTGATACGAGAACACCAAAATGGAACTCGAGACCACCGGCGGCGTCTTTGGAGCTTGTTGGTGTTGAGTCGCTGGCGGCATGGGCCCTGGGGCCCAATGGCCACCCTTAGCCACTCCGAGTAATCCAGGTCTTTGCATCCGGAAACGCCGCAATCGTGGCTTCCGAACCAATATCCAGCCAAACGAGGTACTCCGATTTCTCGGTTCTGGCGATCGCGGCGACCAGTTGTCCGGGGGGAACGGCATCCAGTGCTCGCAGAACACTCGTGGCAGCGACCACCATTCCCAACACACCGTGCTCTGCCATGCGTGTGCGATGCGCTTTCCAAAGGGCTTTGAGTACCTGGCGATCGTCCATGGCCAGCGCATTGATCACTTCCAGCTTCTTCACTCCAGACAGCTTTCTGGACAGCATCTTCTCGACACGCCTGGGGAGTTGGTTGGCTCGCTTAGCCTGAGCAGCCTCTCGGTTCTGCCGTTCGCTCTCCGCGGCCTGTCGGGCCGCATCAAGCGCAGAGACCGGCCGCGTTGCACGAGCTGCCAGGTGTCCTTTCTCGGCTGGGGGGGCCTCGGGTTCTGTTTGCTGTTCCTGCGCTCGCGCCATCGCGGCCTTGGCCAGCTCTCGAGCAAGCTGTGCCTTGTCGAGATCATCGGACGATTGGGTCTCCGATGGAACATCTTCCGGGTTGGACTCATCCATAGACAAAGTCTCCGGATTCAACTGAAGACGAAACGATCCGGAAGTCGTGTCGTCCATAAAGGAAGAGCCAGACGACTCGAACAGACTGGATAAAGGATCAAATCCCGATTTTCTAGTGCCCATGATGTGTGCTCCCCACGAGAGATGAGATTTCCAGATTCGGAGATCCCAACCACGCCGGTTAGGTCGACTCAGTATGTCCCGAAATGCAACCAAACTCTGGCAAGACATCGCAAAGAAAGGGCAGATCCCCCTAATTTTGGCGCGCCACGGCCGTACCCGGCACAATTTGGAGCGGCGTTTTGTCGGCAAATCGGACCCACCATTAGACGAACAAGGCCTTCAGGAAGCTCAAAACCTGGCGATGGCGGTGCAGAACCTGGAACTGTCCGGTCTGTACGCATCCGAACTGCAACGAGCAAAACAGACTGCATCCGCCATTGGAAGCCCAACGGTTCTTGAAGGGATAGCGGAGCTGGACCAGGGCGAACTGGAAGGACAACGCTTCGAGGACGTGGCCCAGAAGCATGCTGCCTTTTTCCAGCAGTGGCATACAGATCCCGACGGGCTGCACACTCCTGGAGGTGAAAGCCTCAACACCTGTCAAGAACGCGCCGTATCTGCCCTGCAGAGCCTACGCATTCATCACAAACCCGGCCCTCCCCTGCTCATCGTCACCCACCAGATGGTGCTCTCGGTGGTACTTCTCCATGCCCTGGGCCTGCCCATGCGCCATTGGAGGCTCATCAAGCGGAAGAACACCGCCATGGACATGCTGGGCCTCGACGACTCGGGAGAGCTCATCGTTCACCACCTGAACCTCGCCGAACACCTCTAAAGAAGACTCAGGCTTCCAGTTCGCTAGCCAGCGACAGTAAACGAGCCTGGTCCACCTGGTAGGTGGAACCGCAGAAATGACAGGTGACCTCCGCCCCCTTGTCCTCGGCTTCCATTTCTCGGAGCTCCGCAGCACCCAGCGCTCGCAACGTGGCTTCCACCCGCTCAATACTGCAAGAGCACTGAAACCGTACCTCCCGGGCCTCGAGAAGCTCCACGTTGGAACCCAGCAAGGATCCAAACGCAAAAGCCGTCATGACCTCTGCCAAATCCGCTTCCTGAAGCGGCTCAACCAGAGCCTCGAATTGTTCGGGTTCCATTCGGTCCGGAATCAGCTCAACCAATAAGCCAGCCGCCATCGCAACCTGCCCATCATCGCCCAGCACCACGCCAATACGGACTCGGCCACGGGTCTGTTGAGACTGAACCAGGTATTCCTGCAGCGCCCCCTCCAAAGAATCATGATTGACCTCCGCAACCCCGCGGTAGACCTCTTTCATCGAGTCCCACTTGATGGCAACCAAACGGCCTTGAAGCGATGCGGCAGGCTCCAGGTCGGCCGGACTGAACCGCGCCCGAACCGCACCGTCGGAGTGGGCCTCCCCACTGAACGTAAAGGCAGGCTTCAAACCCGCTATTTCCAGCAAGATACGCTCATCGCCCTTGATGTGGGCAGACAGGAGCAGTGAAGCCACCATCCCCTGGGCCGCCAGCATCGCGGCCCCATCCCCCAGACTGTGCCGTTCCCGAACCTCCTGAGCCGCCTCAGGAGCCATCACGGCCAAGACCCGAATCGCCCCGTCGTGTGCAAGGCAGCGCACAAATCGTCCCCCACTCACCCTTTTCCAGCTCCAGCACGCAGGGCATCCACAACAGAGCCGGGGGTAATCACCTCGGGAAGCGCTATGGGCGCTGCCTCCGGATCCGCCGGGAGGACCAGGTAAAAAGGAACCCCCGCTCGGCCAAAGCGCTGCAACCACTCGGAAATCACCTCATCTCGGCGCGTCCAGTCCGCCATCAAGGGAACCACCCCAAGCTCCGCCATGGCTGTGCGCACAGTCTCGGTATTGAGAACCTGCTTCTCGTTTACCTTGCATGTCAAACACCAATCCGCCGTGAAGTCGATGAAGACCGTACGACCGGCCAGGCTGGCCACTCGTTCTTCACTGAACGCCTGCCAGGGAATCTCCTCCGTGAAATCCAGGTCCACAGAGAGCTCTGAACCCACAACGGCCGACTCTGCGGGCTCCATCACCAAGAAGGCCCGGCCTGCCAGTGCCGAGATCACAACCGCCACAGCCAAGGCCGAACCCTGCTGCCTGCCAGTGCGACCCAGACCACCCCAGCGACCGAAAATCCAAGCTCCCAAGCCAACGAACACGAAGAAGGCCAGCAGCCCCGTGCCGCCTTCTCGACCCGTCTGCGCCATAAATACGTCGACCAGCCAAACGGTGGTCGCCATCAAGGTAAATCCCAGCAGCTGCTTGAAGCTCTCCATCCAGGCGCCCGGTTTGGGTAAAAACCGGAACAAAGCCGGAACAAAGGCCACCAGAAGAAAGGGGGCCGCAAGACCCAAACCAGCCGCAGAAAACGCCAGCAGAATGCCCCAGGCCGGAAGACTGAACGCGAGCCCCATGCCCGTTCCAAGAAACGGTGCACTACATGGCGTGGCCAGAAGCGTCGCAAATGCGCCCGTGAGCAAATAGCCCACAGCACCCTCCCCCTGAGAAGCATCGTTGGCTTTGTTTGCGCCAATCGCGGGGACCTCAAACACCCCGAACAAGGAGAGCCCAAACACAAACACAACCGTCGCCAAGGCCAGCACGTACGGAGGATATTGAAACTGGAAGCCCCAGCCCAGCCCCAATCCCAAGCTGGAACGCAGTCCGATCAAAACCCCTGCAAGGGCCCAGAAGGACAAGACAATCCCAGCAGTGTAGGCGAGTCCAGCCACACGCCGCTCAGCCTGACTTACATCCGATTGTTCCACAAGACTGTAGAGCTTCAGCGACAAGACCGGAAGCACACAAGGCATGACATTGAGCAGCATGCCCCCAAGGAACGCCAGGCCAAGCATCTTCAAGAGCCCAATGTCCGAGCCAGGCGAAGGAGTGGACTCTGCGTTTTCCAGTGGTTCCGAAGGAGGGCCCTCAGCAGGCACATCCCCTGCACCCGCACTGAGAAGGGGCGACTGAGAGGCCACGGTCTCGGTGCCGAGCGCCACAAAGGGAAGCGGCACTACCACTTCCGTAGCGATCCGCTTCTCGCCCACCTGTAGCTGGAGGAGACCGCCCACATGCTCGCCTTCCGGAAGCTCTTCCAACTCGTAGGCCATGCCCGACAGAAGAACCTTCAGTCCTCCTCCCTCCGTGGCATCCACGCGCGCATCCATGGGCATCCAGGAGTCCGAGACGATGGGTGTGAAGGCCGGCCAGGTTCCCGCATCGACCGAAAACTGCAGCGGAGCGTCGGTGGTTGGGGAGAGCACAATGGCCAACTGGAACTCATCTCCGGGATGAACGGCTGAATCCGAAAGAGCATGCTCCACGTTGAATTCTTTGATGCTCACCGGGTGAGACGGATGCCGCGCCTCGAAATGATCGAACAGCTCCGAGTACGCGTTTGGCTCCGATGCCCCCTGCGGTCCCACGTTGTCAATCGGAAGCGTAAGCTCCGCACGTCCCGGGATACAGGCCACCTCACACACCAGCCAGTCCACCTCCGCTCCAAGCTCCACTTGGGTCCCCGGTGTAGCCTCAGACAGGGTGACTTCTGAAAAGAAGAATGCCTGGCCGTCATAGCCGTAGGAGATGATGCCTTCCTGGTCGAACCGCTCCGGCACCGGGAACTCAAAATCGCTCGCCTCCGCACCTGAAGGAAGAGACCACTGAATCTGGGTCCGCAACCCGATATCCCCTGGAGACTTCCAGTAGGTATGCCAGTTTGTCTTCTGCTGGAGCTGCACCCCGAGCCGAAACGACTCACCCGGCCGAACCGCATCTCGATCGGCTACCAACCGCGCCAGAACAGGGTGAGGCTTGCCCTGGGGATCGAGAGACTGATCCCACGCACTGGCCGGTAGTCCAGAAAAGTCAACGAGGGGAGCAGGGTTATCAACGCTTCCAGCGTGCGCCGTGGGCACAGCCAGCGATCCTAGAAAAGCCAGTAAGGCCCAACGACAATTCCACTTCAAGTGTGTCACAGCCTCTCCATCGAACATCACCATATCTCATCAGGCTCACCCACAGAACCCGGAAAGCACGTGCCCGCCGGGTATTCGGTTAACCAATCGCAACATGTCTACGAACACCCCAAAGAGCCTCGACACCCCCGAAGCCCAGGCACAACCTGAGGATCGACCGCGCGGAGTCTGGGCCAGCCTCATCGAACCGACCGCATCCAACCTGAGCGCAGCCGAGCGCCGCAAGTCTCGCATGCTGGCCTCGATCCTGGTCATCACATTCCCGATTGCCATCTTTGCGCTCTCTGTGCGGGTGATGCTGCAGCCCAGCTACCTACCGGTCTTCAAAGTGGTGATGCTGTGTATTGGGCCATTCACCGTATTTCCCTATTACATGGCCCGAAAGGGAATCTGGCGAGCCGGCACCTTTACCTATCTGTTGGGTACCGAGGCTCTCATCCTGTTCAGCATGATGACGGATGTGGACTCCGAATCCCGCTTTCGCAACTCCTTGATTGTGGTCTTGGCTGCCGCGCTTCTACTGGAGATGAAGGACACCGCAATCATCGTCGCGCTCAGCGTCGTGGGCCTGTTGTTGATTGCTACGGTCGTAGACCCAAGCGACGTCGTTCTTGTGTATACATCGATCAATTATCTTCTGTTCGCCTCCGCCATCATCCTCGTCACACAGCACTACAGAGCCCAACTTGAACGGGATCGAGCCCAGGATTTGGAGGAACGAGAAGCACGGCAGCGACGCTTACTCGAGGCCACATTCGATGGAATCGCAACGGTAGAGGAAGGCATCATTCAGGAAGCCAACTCTGGCTTCAGCGCCCTGTTCGGTCTTGAGACCAAAGGCATGCTTGGGCAGCGCCTCAGCTCTTTCATGTCCGAAGAACAGCAGCAACAGACCGAGGACATACTCTCCTCATCTGAGCAGTGTATTCAAGAGCTGGTGGGACGCAGGCCCAACCGCCATCCGGTCTACATCGAGGTCTTGTTCGAGCCCCTTGTCGGCAGTTCAAACAGACACCTGCTCGCCATACGTGACAACACCGAACGAAAAGAACTCCAGGCCAGCCTGCAGGTCGCAGACCGAATGGCGGCTATCGGATCGCTGGCTGCCGGCGTGGCTCACGAAATCAACAACCCCCTGACCTATGTTCTGGCCAATCTCGAGGAAGCCTCAAACCGGATTGCCCACCTCGACAGCACAGATCTTGAGGCCAATCTCCAAAAAGCCAATCAGTGTCTACACATCGCATCCGAGGGGGCTGGTCGAGTTCAGCGCACAATTCAAGACCTCAAAACGCTATCTCGTTCCGATGACGAGCCCATACTACCCGTCGATGTCCAAGAGGTACTCGACTCCACAATCGGGATTGCGCTGAACACGGTGAGGCACCGAGGCAAGCTGAATACCAGCCATGAGCAGACACGTTCAGCCCTGGCCAACAAGTCCAGGCTGGGCCAGGTGTTCCTCAACCTGATCATCAATGCAAGCGAGTCACTCCCAGAAGACCAGAATCTCCAAATCTATATCGACTCCTACGAGACCAAAGAACACATCGTCGTAGAGGTTCGCGACACCGGAAGTGGTATTCCCACCGAGCAACTCGACCGCATATTCGACCCCTACTACACCACCAAACCCGTGGGAGTCGGCACCGGTCTTGGACTCTGGGTGTCTCGAAACCTCCTTCACAACATGGGGGGAGAGATCGAGGTCGAGTCCACAGTGGGAGAAGGCTCCCTGTTCCGGGTCAAACTCAAAGCCACAAACGAACGGCCTCCGCCCCCGCAAGACACGCCCCTCAGTGCACCCCGACTGGATATCAAGGCCAATATTCTCATCGTCGATGACGAACCGGCCATTGTCGACCTGGTATCGGACATCCTGCTCCCCTATCACCAGGTCAGCGGAGCCGGCGGTGGAACCATCGCGATGAAGCGCATCCTGGAGGAGAAGTTCGACCTGGTGATCTGTGACCTCATGATGCCAGACCTCAGCGGTATGGACCTCTACGAGAAGCTAATGGAGGCCCAACCACAGGACATTCCTCTGTTCCTGTTTCTCACCGGTGGTGCCGTCAACAACAAGTCGAGAGAGTTCGTGAACGACCCGGCACATACCGTGCTGCAAAAACCCTTTCAGCCCAAGAGCCTCAGAAACGCAGTACAGGACCTGCTGTCCAAGTCATAACCCCCCGTGTTCCCATCACGCTCTTGGAGTCATTCTGAACACTGCGATCATCATCCCCGCCCTCAATGAGGCCCAATCCCTTCCACTGGTGCTCAACGCCTTGAGCACCCTGAAGCCTCCGAGTGGCTCTCTGAGTTGTCTGGTAGTCGACAACGGAAGCACCGATGATACCGCTGAGGTCGCCAGAGATCTCGGGGCCCAGGTCATCCACGAGAACCGCCGCGGCTATGGGAGTGCTTGTCTTGCCGGTCTGGCGCACCTGCGCGACAGTCCCCCAGACATCGTGGTGTTCCTCGATGCCGACTACTCCGACCACCCCGAAGAACTATCACTTCTGCTGGCACCCATTGTGGAAAACCGAGCCGACCTGGTCATGGGCGATCGCACCCAACTGGCTATGCCTGGCGCTCTGATGCCTCAGCAACGGTTTGGCAACGCACTGGCCACCCGACTGATCGCCTGGCAGACCGGTCACCGATACCGCGACATGGGACCGTTTCGCGCCATACGGTGGAATGCCATCGAGTCCTTACACATGTCGGACCCCACCTGGGGCTGGAATGTAGAAATGCAAATGCGTGCTGTGCAACAGCACCTGCGTGTACTGGAAATTCCCGTAAAATACAGGCCCAGAACCGGACAATCCAAGATCTCCGGCACTCTGAAAGGCAGTATCCGTGCCGGTGGAAAGATCCTCTGGGCGGTATGGCGATACCGATGAATGCTGCATCCATCATGGCCAAAGTACCCATTGCAGGAGAGGTCAAGACCCGTTTGAGTAAAACCTTGGGAGCAGAGGGGGCCACAGCATTGCACGTGGCCATGGCCGAAGACGTCGCCGAGCTCTGCGAACAGGCGGGCGTGACCTACCAGTGGGTAGTAGCTGGAGAGCGTTCCCATCCCTGGGTTCAAGCTCTCACCGCTCCCATCCAGACACAGGCTAGTGGCAGCCTGGGCAACCGAATTGCACAGGCCATCGGCTCACGAGGGTTCGCGCTTGGCTGTGATGCTCCAACACTGCCGCCTGCTTGGATTACCCAGGCCGCAAGGAGTGAAGCCGACCTGGTTTTGGGCCCCACAAGAGATGGTGGCTGCTGGACAATTGGCTGGAACACCGCATGTCCCGACTGGTTTGAGGGCATACCCTGGTCCACCGATGAGGTGTTTGCCCTGCTGCTTCAGAGAGCGCAGCGCAAGAATCTGGTGGTCGAGGTGCTCGAGCCCTGGTACGACGTGGACGAACCTGACGATGTATTGCACCTGGCAAATCACCTGGAAAGTCTTCCTGAAGACCGCGCCAGGCGAACCCGCCGGTTGCTGGCAAACCTGGGAGTGTGAGATCGGGCATGGCAAAGATTGATTCAGGACTCGTAGAACCACTGGAAACCATTCACATCATGGGTATCTGCGGCACCGCTATGGGCTCTCTAGCGGGCATGCTGATCGATGCCGGCTACCAGGTGACCGGTTCAGACACCGCAGCCTATCCTCCGATGGGAGATTTTCTCGCCTCTCTGGGTATCGAGGTGATGGAGGGCTTCAACGCCGAGAACCTGGACCACAATCCCGACCTGGTCGTGGTGGGCAATGTCGTGAGGGCTGTCTATGACGAGGCCACAGCACTTGTAGAAAAGGACCTGCCCTACTGTTCTTTTCCGCACCTCCTCGGGGAACTCGTGCTCAACGAGGCCCGCAGCATTGTCGTCGCCGGCACCCACGGAAAGACCACCACCACAGCCATCACGACATGGCTCGCACAAGCGGCCAACCTGGAGCCTGGATGGCTGGTTGGAGGCGTCGTACTCGGCCTGGAACGCAGCGCACACCAAGGAGCAGGCAAGCTCTTCATTATCGAAGGAGACGAATACGACACCGCCTTTTTCGACAAGCGGCCCAAGTTCCTACA
This sequence comes from Myxococcota bacterium, assembly GCA_036337845.1. Lineage (GTDB taxonomy): Bacteria > Myxococcota_A > UBA796 > UBA796 > CAJQPC01 > JAYZDK01. The sequence continues at coordinate 40,646 of JAYZDK010000065.1, forward strand.
TTACCGAGCAAACACCGCAATTCTGACCTCTGTAGAGTTCGATCACGCAGACATCTATCGAGACCTGGACCATGTCAAAGAGAGCTTTACCGCCCTGGTGGAGAGCCTGCCTGAGGAAGGTCTTCTCATTGCACGCTGGGACGACCCCAACGTCCGTGCCGTGGCCTAAGGGGCTGCATGCACCGTCTGGAAGTACGGGCCAGGAATGGAATGGAGTGGGGAAATCCTCTCTGTGAATCACGACACAGGCACCATGCGCTTCTGCGTTCGACGAAACGACACGACGGTGCTGGAAGCGGATACCTCCTTGGTGGGCGAACACAACCTGTGGAACCAGGTCGCTGCCGTCGCTGCATTGGTTCGGGAAGGCTTGGACCCCCAGGTCATCGCCCAGGGGTTTTCATCCTTCCAAGGAATCCGTCGCAGGCAGGAGGTGCGCGGCACTCCTGGCGAGGTCGCCGTGGTGGATGATTTTGCTCACCACCCAACCGCCGTCTCCGTCACCTTGGATGCCCTTCGATTGAAATTCGGGGG
>JAYZDK010000066.1:0-4797 GCA_036337845.1 Myxococcota bacterium
AACAACACTACGCAGGTCGCCAGAAAGGCTGCAATTCCAATGTATATAAGGCGCAGCCCTTCTTTCGAAGGCCCGGGCTGTGGTTCGTTACTGTCCACTGCCACCGGAGCGTTGCTGGCGAATCCAACCCCACATGACCCAAGTGGCGTAAAGCAGCAGCGTGTTCATCACGCAGAAGCCCACCACGTGGTACCAGGGCGGGGTTTCCCTGGCAAAGGATGCCAGGGATCCCCAGTCCACGAGCGCAAGCAGCACCAGTTGGGCCCAAAAGCCCACCTGGATGAAACCATCTGTGGTCAGTAGCCTGCGCCGCATGGTGTCTTACTCGAAGACGATTTCGCTGGTTGCATCAGCGCCAGCAGTCACGGTGACGCTAGCTTCCTTCTCTCCGAGCACTTCGTGCCACACCTTCACGGTGTAGTCACCGGCGGGTACCTCGCTCAGGGAGAAGGCTCCGTCCTCGCCTGTGACGGCAGCGTAGGGGCTATCCGCTACAAAGAGCGCACCCTTCATCCAGTCATGGAGGTCACACCGTACTTCGACCAGCCCAGACTTCTTGAGTTTCTTGGACTGCTCGCCATCCTTCTTCAGGGAGCTGTTCATGATGGTCTTGGAGCCCTGGGTGAGGGTCATGTTGGTGTTGTGGGTGACGGGGTCACTGTTCTTGGCCACGACGTCGCCGCCCTTTCGGCCCAGGCTGATGCGGGGTGCGAATGCACAGTCCACGTTGTCGATGGCTACGCTGCTGGAATCCCACTTCTTGCCGGCTTTGACGCCTTCAAGGTAGACCACGGCATTTTGGAGCTTGCCTTCGTTGAGAAGGAGAGCACCTGCGGGACGTTCGGGGTGATCGTGTGCGCAAACCTCGGTGTCTTGGGTAATCGCGAGCACTTCGTCGGTCTTGTCGCCACTGTAGCTGATTGTGCCAGTGATGTTTCCGGCGTCGGCTACGGCATCTTGCTCCTCATAGCCACCAGCTGGAGCGGGTGCGGGTGCGGCGGCAGCCGGTGCAGCGGGGGCAGCGGGGGCAGGGGCTTCTTCTCCACCGCCACAGGCAGTGAGAGCAAAAGAGAGAGCAACGGGGGCAATAAAGCGGTTCATTTGACTTTCCTGTAGATTCGAAAGCCCATCTGGGCATCTTTTGAACACGGTCATTTACCCAGCCCGTATAGCCTTTGCAAGGGTGTATCGTATCGGGGAGGCTTCAAACGCTTGACGTGAGGGGTCATCGAAACTAAGACCACCGGGCACATTCGGGGTTGTCCCGAGGCAAATAGAGTGGGAGCTTCGGTGGCCTCAGCCGTGGTTATTGGTGGTGGCATTTCGGGTTTGGCTTGCGCCTGGGAAATCCAGCGTGCGTGTCCCGGAGTGAATGTCAGTGTGCTGGAGAGCTCCGGAAAGGCTGGTGGCAATATCTGGACCGTCAAAGCAGACGGTTGGACGTGCGAGTCCGGGCCTGCTGCTTTTCTCAATAGGGACCCATCCACTCTGGAGTTGGCGGACTCGCTGGGTCTGTCGGACGAGCTGGTAACCGCTGAAGAAGGGGTGCGGCGCCGCTACATTCTTCTCAATGGCCGACTCCGGCGCTTTCCGGACACCCTCTCGAGTTTTCTGTCCAGTGACCTTCTTTCGATCCGGGCACGAGCCCGTGTGTTCATGGAGCCTTTGGTGCCTCCGGCGCCTCTGGACATGGAAGAGACTGTGGCGGACTTTGCACGGCGCAGGCTGGGTAGCGAAGCGGCCAGTCGGCTGCTGGACCCCGTGGTAGCTGGGATCTATGCCGGAGACCCTGAGCGTTTGTCAGCGTCCGCCTCTCTGCCTCAACTCACGGGTGCGGAGCAGAGGGGTAAGAGCCTCTTGCAGGCGCTTGTGCGATCGAGAGAACAGAATGCAGGGCAGGGGAGTGTGAGTCCTAGTGGGGTCGGGCTGCGGCGGATGGTGACCTTTCAAGGGGGAATGAGTCGATTGGTGGATGCTTTGGCTAAGAACCTGGGGGATAGCCTGGAGCTTGAGAGCCCGGTACAACGTTTGGAGAGACACGCGGGGGGCTGGACGGTTGAGGTCGGTGGTTCTCGGCCAAGAACGATTTCAGCGGATGTGGTGGTTTCGGCTGTGCCGGCTTCTGCTGGAGCGGGCTTCCTGGCGCCTTTGCATGCAGACCTGGCTGGGGTGTGTGCGGGGGTCCCATCTGCACCGGTCTCAGTGGTGGGGCTCGGGTATCACGCGAGCGATGTGCCTCACCCACTGGATGGATTTGGCTATCTGGTGCCTTCCACGGAGGGCGGCCGGGTGCTCGGGGTGATGTGGTCATCCAGCATGCTTCCCGGGCTGCGGGCTCCTGAGGGGCATGTTCTGATGCGGGTGTTCATGGGGGGGGTTCGGGATCCCGAGGTCTGTTCTACGGGGGATGAGGACCTGTTGATGGCGGCACGCCAACACTTGCACCAGGTGCTAGGCATCACCGTCGCACCGCGGTTTGGAGCCTGTTTTCGGCATCGAATCGGCATTCCTCAATACGAGATTGGTCACGAGTCGCGTGTCGCAGATGCGCAGAGGGCGCTCCTTTCGTTGCCGGGTTTGTTGCTGGCGGGCAACTCCCTTGTCGGAGTGGGTGTAAATCAGTGCACGGCGCTGGCGAGGGCCACTGCTGAATCGGCCAGTGATTACCTGGCGGCGCTGCCAACGAGGGAGGTCACTTCTCGACTTGACGCTGCTTGTCCCGCATAAACCGGACCAGGTAAATGCCAAGCGCCACGCTGGCGATAGCGAAGAACCCACCCATGATTGGACTGCCCTGGTCTTCGTTGCGGAAGCTCCAGACGCCGAACCCAGCGCAGAAGACTGTGGCCAGACTGATCATTACGGCATGTACGCGGTAGAGAGCGTTCATTCGTCAAACTCCACTTCTTCCATGGTGCGCCAGAGTTCATCTCCCCATGTTCGGAAGTTGTGGGTGCCGACGAAATGCAGTCCATCATGGAAGTTGATCTTGTATTTACCGCCCCCAAACCGCTCGGCTATGAAAGCGTTGGGGTCGGAGAGGAGCTCGGGTACTTCACCGAGCCGCCAACGCCCAAGGCCCATAAACCGTATGGTGTCTCCGACGGGCTCCATGACAAATAGTGTGGCTGTACTGTTGCCGAGAGAGGCAAAAAAGCTCATTTGCAGAGAGGTTTCTTCTGCACCCTCGGAACTGCGTTCACATTGCCGGGTGATGTGCTCTTTGTAGATGGGCCAGAGCCAGTCCATGGCTAGAGCAGCCCGAACCAGTCGTAGACCATGATGTCGGCGAGCATCGCCCCAAACACGATGAACAAATACACGATGGATGCACGGAACATGCGGTAGTCCACATCGTAATCCTGTGCGCGGATAGCCAGGATATTCCAGCGCAGGAACCATATGCCGCTGAGGCAGGCGGCCGTGGCATAGATGCCTCGTAGGATCTCAAATGGCCAGACAAGCGCGAGGCTCACAGGAATCATGCTGAGGGTGTACCCAAGGCTGCGCCAGCGAGTGCCTTGATCGCCCACCACCAACGGCATCATGGGGAGCTCTGCGTTCGCGTACTCCTCTTTTCGGAAGAGTGCGATGGCCCAGAAGTGCGGAGGGGTCCAGACGAAGATCAGTAAAAACAGAATGATGCCGGCGGGCCCCAACACGCCATCGACTGCGGCGTCAGCGATCAGAGGCGCGGTGGCGCCAGCGGCTCCCCCAATCACAATGTTCTGGGGGGTGCGTCTTTTCAGCCCCAGTGTGTAGACAAACACGTAGAACAGAATGCTGCCTGCACCTACGAGTGCGGGAAGCCAGCCTCCGCAGAGGTACAGCAAGATTGTGGATACAATCGAGAGAAACCAGCCAAATCGCAGTGCGCTCTTCGGCTTGAGCGCGGCTGCGGGTAGTGGGCGGTTTTCAGTGCGGGCCATCCGTGCGTCGATGTCCCGCTCCAGGTAGGCGTTGAGCACGCTGCAGGCGGCACCTGAGAGAGCTGTCCCCAGAATCACCCAAGCGGCCAGCGACCAGCTTGGGTGGACTTGCTGCCCCATGATCAACGTGGGCAGGCCCGTGAAGATCACCAAGAACAGTACGCGAGGACGCGACATCTCGTAGTACATGCCGAGGGTCTCGCGGAGTCCCGAGGCCATGGAAACAGTTGGAGCAGCCATCAGGCAGCACCCATAGCACGATTCAGGTCGGTATCTTGCTGAGAATGATCGCGAAGTGCTTCTCTAAACAGCACGGTGTAGACCAAGACCAACGCTGCCGCAAAGGCGGAGTGGAGCGCAGTAATCTCCACCGGGAGATACCAAACCACGTTCAGGACACCCAAGACCACCTGGATTACGACGCAGGCTACGGCGATGAAGGCCGGTTTTCTCAGGCGTGCATTCGAGCGTGCGCTGATCGCTATTGCGAGCGTGATGAGTGAGAGCGTATAGGCGATAAGCCTGTGAACGATGTGGAGTCCGATAAGCCCGGAAAATGTGGGGAACCAGACATCGCCCTGGCAGGTGGGCCACTGTAGACAAGCGACTCCTGCATGATTGGAGCTCACGAGCCCGCCTATTACCATCTGTGCGAAGAGAACAATGGCGCCCAAGAACACGAGCCAACGACTGGTGGTTGATGGGGCGCTGGTGAGGCCTACCGGGGTGATGACTTCCCGACAGCGCAGGGTCATCGTCAGTAGAATAAGGCAGAACAGATTGCCGAAGATCAAGTGCAGAGTCACTGTCCAATACGCGAGCAATTTGAGCACGGTGAGACCGCCGAGAATCACCTGCACCACGAGCA
>JAYZDK010000067.1:0-7292 GCA_036337845.1 Myxococcota bacterium
GTTGGAGAACAAGTCCCGCTGGTCTGGAAGTACATTCAAGAAGAGAGTGACCGATCTCTATCGATTGAGAGCCCAAGCGGCTTCCCGGATCTGGGAACAGGCCAATCGGGATTTGATCAATGCAGCAGCGAACCGCGATGACTTGAAGGGCAAGGAATCCAAGGCGCGTGGACAGGCAAAGACCTTTGCCAAGGAATGGTTGGACTATGTCAGGGCGTCAGGACAGGACAGCCGAGCGGCGATGGCGATGTGCGAGTCCGCTGCGGGTAGTCGCGATTTCTGTGAGTAGGGGGGGCAGATGATTCTTCTGGCAATCTGGCTGGGATGCGTGGGCGGAAACGATGACGCCGAGGAAAAGTCGGCTGTTCAAGTGGTCTCCTCCTCGGCGGTAGCAACGACCTGGATGGTGGAAGTTGCCGCGCCCGGAATCCTGGCTCCACTCGTGCGACACGAGGGCTGGCAGGCCTACCACGGCAGGGACTATTCGACTGCTATGGCGCGTTTTGGGGACCCTGGAGTACCTACGGCTCGAATGCACACGGAACTGTCTGCTTTGTATCGGCTTACGGCCCTCGCACAGGCGAGAGCCATTGTACTTACCTGGGGGGAAGACCAGCGCCGCGAGGGCGATCCTCCTGAGGTGGACTATTTGTTGGGGGTGGCTCACGTTCTGTTGGGGGACGCGGATGCAGCCGGCAAGCATTTGGGTAAGAGCGGCGGCTCCACGCTTTCAGCTCTCTCACGGGCTGATATTGCTTGGAAGGAGCGCCTGGATGCGGGTGGAGGGCTCTTGTCTCTCTCTGAGCACGCCGATTTGTTCCCCCTTTCTGTGCCTCAAGTGGGTGGAATGCCGGATGCCGTGGAGGCGCCTCACTACGTGATTCCAACGGGAGACACAGCCTTGAAGGCGGGAGACCCTACGCAGTTGCTGCAGCTAGCTGCCTGGCATGAGGCCGCTGCGATCATGGCGGGAGGAGAGACGCTGACAGCCGCCCTTTTGGATCCATGGCGGCTTCCAGGAGAGGCGCGTGGCGTTGACCCGATTGAGCTTCCTTTGGAGGCTCGGTTTCTGTCTATCTGGTCCTCTTCTGAGGACTTGAATGTCGTTCGCAGCCTGGATGCGGGGGTGTCTGGTTTGGAGGAGGTACAGACCCTGCTCGAGACCAAACGGGGCGCCTCAATCTACGCGGGAGTGTTGTCGAAGTGCTTTGTGGAACCCTCTTTGGACGTTGAGTGTGTGTTCCGGCGCGCCGCAGACCTTCCCGATCAACTGGTGTCTGCGATGGACGAGGCGGCGGGTATGGCCAAAGTAGATCATCGCGATTTTGCTGCCTATAGCCGCCTGGGTGTGTTGAACATGGGAATCCGAATCGCAGAAGCCCTGGATGACGCCCGAACCGCCGGTCTGCTGCGTATCAACGCGTTGGATGTGGCGACCGGAGTAGCCTCAGAGCCCCTGTTTCTGGTAGACATGGCCGCCTGGGATGTTGGAAATCGAAACCCCCATCGGGGTAAGGAGCTCTTTCATGGACAGTCAAATCGCGCCCCAGGAATGGATGGAGCCCGGTATGCTTTGGATTCGTTGTACCTCCGTGTCAGTCGTGACGCAGGGGTGGGAATACCCATGCACTAGGAAAGTCAAGAATGCGTAGACGGGCAAGACACCTGTTCTTTGCGATGGCTGTTGCAGGGAGCGCTCTGCTTTGTGCTCAGACGCGTCCGATGTCTTTTTACGAGGAGACTCTCCCGAGCACTTTGAATCCGCTTTTTGCCCGGTCCATGGTGGATAGCCGGGTGCACGAGATGATTTTTGATCGTCTCTATTTCCATTCGCCCATTACCAATGAACTCACGTCGCGCCTGGTGGAATCATGGGCAGTAGCGGAAGGTGGGAAGGCCGTACGGCTGACGTTGAAAAAGGGTGTGAAGTGGCATGACGGTGCACCGTTTGGGGCGGACGATGTTTGCTTCACCATTGATGCACTGTTGAATCCTGACACGCCGAGTGTTCTCGGGGAAAAACAGCGCGCGATCTTCCGGGGCTGTAAATCAGAAAGCAAGAACGTGGCGTTGGTCCAGTTCACCAAGATCTTCCACAACCCGTTGGAACGCCTCGCCATCTATGTGCTTCCGGTACACAGCTTCAATGGCAACACGGCGATACAGCCGGATCACGAATTCGCAGCACATCCCCAGGGGACGGGTCCGGCCAAGGGTGCTCGGGGGCGCCGTGGCGTCACTTTCAACAGTGCACCCAATCTACATCACAAGCTGTCGATTCCCACCATGAGCTTGCAGGAGGGAAGTGACCCACTGGTGCAAGTGCGTACGCTCCAAAACGATGGGGTTCAGGGCATCATCGCTGTGCCTCCTGGGTATCGGGCGGATGTTGCTGCCTCGGACAATCTGGCGCTGAAGTCCTATGACCTGCGCTCCTGGTGGTTCGTGGCCGTCAACCAGAACAAGGTGTACCTCAAGGACAAGCGCAGTCGTCAGGCTCTCGACATGCTGCTCAATCGCACGGAGTTGCGAGAGTTTACGATTGGCGTGAAGCCCAATGAGCAGAACTCGCCCTGTGAGTTCATCTCCGGTCCGTTTGTTCAGTCTTCTCCGTATTACAACCGGTCGGTTCCAGTGCGTCCGGTGTCCGACCGTGACACGGCGGAAACTTTACTTCTTGAGGCGGGATTTGAGCAGGTGGGGAGCCGCTGGCATCAGAACGGCGAGCCGGTCACACTGAAGATTGGTATCAAGGCGTCTCTCGATCTCGAAGCGCCGGACTTGTTGTCCTACATTGGTAATCAGCTTGAGGCGGCCGGTTTTGGGCGCCAGGAATACAAGATCGGGATCGACGATTGGAATCGACTTGTTCTTACCGGCAATGCTCAGGACTACGACTTGCTTGTGGGTAAGTGGTCTTTCGGTCTTGTTGAAGATGTGAACCCGTTGTTTCACACCCGTGACAAGCAGGGTGGAGGTGCGAGAAACATATTCGGGTTTTCTAATCCCGAGGTGGATGCCCTTCTTCAGGATTTTGAAAAGGCCCGACTCGATACCCAGGCTCAGGACGCGTACCACAAGCTTCATGAAAAGCTGGCGGAAGAGTTGCCTTACCTGTTTTTGTGGAAGTTGGACACCAAGTCCGCCTGGCGCTCAAACGTCCGGGGCAACACCATCTCTCCTTTCTACTATTGGACCGAGCTCGATTCATGGAAGTACAAGCCCTGAGTCGGGGGTGATAACCCCGTGAGCCTTTGGTGGGTCCGTACGCTTGTACGCCTGGTGGTGGCGTTGTTGCTGCCTCTTTCGGTGCCTTGCATCATTGTCTACCTCATCTGGGCGTTGCCAGGTGACCCGGCCTCGATCATCTGTCCGCCCGAACTCTGTCCAAACACCGATGCGTTGGCGGCTCGATGGAATCTCGACCAGGGCCCTTGGCACTTCTTTGCGAGCTGGATGGAGGCTGCCATGGCGGGGGATTTCGGGCGCTCCTGGCGCTTGGAACCGGGAGCGATGGTGGCTGAGAGGGTGGCCGAGTCTATTGTTCCGACACTTCTTCTTGTGGCGGGAGCGGGTCTTCTCAATGCGATCGGGGCCTTGGGGGCGCTCACGGGCATGCTTCCACGACGTTTGCATGTGGTGTTTCAGTGGGTGGGTCTGGTGCCGAGCCTGGTGATGGCGTTGTCGGCGTCGGCTGCGATTACCTTGGGTTGGATTGGGGATGGAACAGGGGCGTTGGGGCTCCGGCTGATGCTGGGCGCGTTGGTGCTGGGGCTTTCGGATGCTGCGCTCTACTCGACGGTCAATGGTGTGCATGGACTGGTGCAGTCCGAGAGAAAGCAGCGATACGCTCAGATAGCGGTACTTCGTGGGGAGGGTGTCCTTTCGAATGTGTTGCCGAACATGTTGCCTGCCCTAGCTGGTCAACTGCGGGCACGGGTGGTGCACCTGCTCTCAGGAGCTGTGGTGGTCGAGGTTGTGTTGGAGATTGATGGTCTGGGAGACCTGCTCTGGCGCGGCGCCCTCCAGCAGGATTTTGTGGTGGTTGTTGCCACTGCATTTTTCTTCTCATTGATGTCCGCCGGTGTGTTGTTGGCCCAGGCTCTTGTGGAGCTTGTTTGTGCGCTGCTGGTTCGTAGGGCGCCTCAGGTGGAGGCTGCATGAACCGCAAGCTTGCCGCCTTGATTTCCCTCGGAGCGCTGCTGTTGCTGGTGGTGGGTGGGATGTTGGCTCCTGACTACTTGCCGCCCGCCGACCTCTCGGCTCGATACCTCGGTCCGGCAGATGTACCGCCGCTTGGAACGGATGGTCGAGGAAAACCCCTGCTGGATTATGCTCTGCAGGGCGCAGAAATCATTGCTCTCCCGAGCCTCTTGGCGGCTCTGTTGGTGATGCTGATTGCCACCGGCGGGGGGTTGCTCTCCTGCGCTGGTTACGGCCGGACTTCCGCCGTCGCCCAGGCGGTAGGTGAAATCATTGGCGCGTTGCCGCGGCTACTGGTCGTGTTGGTTGTGGCTCTTGTACTGACGGGGGGGGCTCAGGCCACGGATGCGCCGCCGGGCTTGTACCCGATCGCGTTGACCTGGGCGTTGTTGGCTGCACCTGGCGCGATGGATGAAGCGTCGGCAGTGGCGTCACGTCTGGGGGGCTCTCGTTTTGTGGAAGCCCTGCGGGCCCATGGTTTTTCTCGCAGACGCATCTTTCTCTACCACCTGGTGGGCCTGAATCTTCGGCCTGTATTGGTTCGGCATGGCGTAGAGACCTTTATGCAGGTCACCTTTCTTGAAGTGGCTTTGTCCTACCTGGCCACCATGCCTCCACAACAGGCTTCGTTCACGCACCCGGCCTCTCACCATTCCTGGGCCGAGATCCTCTACATGGGCTACCGCTGGACGCTTGGAGAAGACAGTCTGCATGCGCTCCTGTTGGGTTTGGGCTTGATCGGGCTTGTGGTGGCTGTCGCAGTGGCGGCCACTTCTGCAGTGAGGTCCCGATGAGCGAAATCCTCTTGCAGCTCAGTGACCTGGCGATTCGCAGCGCTACACGGATGTTGGTGGAGGGCGTGAACATTGAGGTTCGCAGTGGTGCGGTGACAGCCCTGATGGGCCCCTCAGGCTCGGGCAAGACCCTCACGGCACGTGCGGTCATGGGGCAGCTCGATCCGGGGCTACACCTAGTCAGCGGAAGTCTGAAATACCCGGTGTTGGGGGACCAAGATTGGTTTGCTGGTGTGTCTGAGGGGGGAAATAGGGCGCAGGCCAGGCTGCTGAAGAGTAGCGCCGGGCTCCGGGGTTCTTACATGGCCTACTCACCTCAGTTGGCATCTTCAGCGCTCAATCCAGGGCGCACCTTGGGCCGGCAATTGGAGATTGCGCTTTCTCGACGTGACGAGGCACCGAGCGACCCGGCTCGGGCCATCCGTGAAGTCTTGGCGGAAGTGGGCTTGGATGTGTCGACGGCAAAAGCGCTCCCCGCAGAGCTTTCCGGGGGAATGTGCCAGCGTGCAGCCTTGGCGGTGGCGGTCGCCTGTCAGCCCCGTCTCGTCATTGCAGATGAACCAGAAACGGGGCTCGATCCGGTACTGACACGAGGGGTGACAGAGCTGCTGCTTCAGGTGTGTCAGCAACGTGGTTGTGGGTTGCTCCTCATTTCTCATCAGCAGGAAACCGTGGATCGGATTGGAGCGGAGGTGGTCTACACCCGTATGGAGGTGGGCACATGAGCGTGGTTGTCGATCTCCGAGGCCTGGAAAAGACGTTTGTGCGGCCGGGGCTCTTTCCATGGTCGCCCCGACAGGAGGTTCGGGCAGTTCGAGGCGTGGACCTTACGATTGAGGAAGGAGAAGTGATTGCGCTAGTGGGCCAGTCGGGCTCGGGCAAGACCACGCTGGCCCGCATGGTGCTGGGCCTTGAGGCTCCAACTGGGGGTGAGATTCATATTGAGGGGAATCGCTGGGACAACCTCTCCGAGCCTGAACGACTGCCATATCGGGTGCAGTACCAGTACATTCCACAGGACGCCATGAGTGCGTTGGACCCTCAGCAGAATGCCATCGAACACGTTGTAGAGACTCTGCGCGTGCTCCGAGGGCTCGACAAAGCGACAGCCTTCCGGCAGGCACGGGAGATGCTGGACCGACTGGGGCTTGGCGGGCGGGCACATGCGCTGCCGCGTCAAATGTCAGGGGGAGAACAGCGTCGCGTCACCTTGGCGCGGGTGCTGGCTTTGTCGCCAAAGCTGGTGGTCGCAGACGAGCCCACATCGGGTTTGGAACCCGACCGGCGCGCCGCTGTGCTTGAAGATCTCGTAGGAAACCTACCGGAGGGAGCGGCTTGTATTCTGGTGACCCACGATATGGAGGCGGCTCGCCGGTGGGCGGACCGCACCTATGTGATGTTGGCCGGGAAGGTCATTGAAGAGATCAATCTGCAAAATGCTGATCCTCGACATCCGTATGCGCAGATGCTGTTTGATCCGTGGTCTTTTCCGGTGCCTGGTGGGGAGCTTGCTGAGTCTGGGTGCCCCTTTTCTCCGGAGTGTCCCTTGGCTCTGGATTCCATCAAAGCTCGGTGTGAGCAAGATAGACCGGAGCTTGGGGTGGTGGAGGATGGTGGGCATCGGGTAGCCTGCCATCACCACGCGAATTCGAACCGACGCGAAAGCGGGGAGTCAAAATGACCAGCATTTGGAAGCGATCTCTTTGGATGGCGATGGTAGTCGGGGTGTTTTGTCAGCCTCGGGCCGCCATGGCTGGAGAGTTGGAGGCGGCCGAACATGCCCGGCTGACCGAAGAAATGAGAGCATTGGCTGCGCGCAATACCTGGGAGGGGGTGGAGAAGGACTTTCTTGAGCTAGTAGCACTTCAGGACCGTGGTGAGGTATTGACCGCAGAAGAATGGCGGCTGGGTGCCCAGGCTGCGCGGGGGGTCGGCAATATGACTGCGTGCCGGGACCGGCTTGTGAGCGCTTTGGAGGGCTCAAGCGATGAGGAGGCAGAGAGCTGGCTCGCCCAGATCGATGGCACCTATGGCCGTGTGAAACTGTCGGCGGACAAGACGCTTCTACCGCGACCGAAACTCAGTGCGCAGGTGATGCCGTTCATTCCCGATCAACGAAAGTCAATCGAGTTTGCGCAGGCGATTGTTGAGGATGAAATGGACTATGAAGGCCTCTTGCCAAGGGGTTTCTACAACTATGGAGTTGAGTCCTTTGAAGTCGCAGCCGGCGAAGAGCAGTCGCTGCACCTGGAGGCCAAAGTCCTTGCGCGTTCGGGAGATGAGCCGTTTCAGTTT
>JAYZDK010000068.1:0-2769 GCA_036337845.1 Myxococcota bacterium
TTCCTTGCCGCAGGTCCAGCCCCCCTCATCCAGCTGCAAATCATTGCCTACCATCTCCACCCGAGCCAGCGCGTCCGGACCATTGCCAATGATGTTGGCGTCCTTGATGGGTTGGGTGAGTTTCCCATCTTCGATGAGGTAGCCCTGCTTCATATAGAACGCGAAGTCCCCGGCTCCAATCTGGACTTGTCCATTAGAGAACGAGCTGCAGTAGATGCCCTTCTTGACCGACCGGATGATGTCTTCGGGGTCGTGGGGGCCCGACTCCATATAGGTGGACCGCATCCGCGGCATCGGAGCATGCCGGAAAGACTCTCTGCGCCCCGACCCCGTGGCTGCCACGCCGAAATGAGCCGCCGAGATTTCGTCTTGGAGAAAGCCCTGAAGCACACCATCCTGCACCAGCACCGTACGCTCCGTGGCATTGCCTTCATCATCCACGTTGATGGCCCCTCGGGCACTCTCAATCGTTCCATCGTCTACGACCGTCACAAAGTCAGGCGCCACACTCTTGCCGACAGATTCGGCGAAAATAGACACTCCTTTGCGATTGAAGTCTGCCTCCAGCCCATGGCCGATGGCCTCGTGCAAGAGGATGCCGGAGGCCCCTGGCGCCATCACCACGGGAAGCTCGCCAGCCGGAGGTCGACCTGCAGTCAGCAGGAAGAGCGTTCGTTCCACAGCCTTGCGAACCATGCGGTCTGTTCGCTCCTTATCAGAGAAAAACTCCAAGCCAGCGCGAGAGGCCAGGTTGTAGCTCGCGGATTCTCGCACTCCATTGTCCTGGGCAGTGCACACCACAAACCCACGGCACATGGGTTGATAGTCCTGCGCCAGTCTTCCATCCGGTCGTACGACCATCACCACCCGTTCACTGTCCGCCACATAGGCCTGCACTTTCTCGATACGCGGATCCAGTGAAAATGCATCTTCTTCCCAAGAACGAACCAGTGGAACCCGCTCCGCTACTCCCACAGTCTCCCAGCGCCGCTGCACAGGGTAGTACTGGGGCAAGCCCAGGACCTGAAGGTCCACGGGGTCCCGCTGCTGTTTAGCCGCGGCAATCTCCGCAGCGGTTGCTGCGGCCGAAAGCATCGACTGCACCGAGAGGTCTTCGGTATAGGCATAGCCCACCTCATCTCCACAGCGAGCCCTCACGCCCATTCCCAGGTCCACCTGGGTCGACGCGCGATTCACCTTGCCATCGGTAAGCCCCACCGAGGTGCTGTGGGAATGTTCAAAGTAAAGGTCACAGTCCGAAGCCCCTCGTGACAGCGCAGCCGACATCACACGTCGCAACACTTCCGGCCCGATACCGAACCTCTCGAAGTATCGACCATTGGGTTCGTCCAGCGAAGCAGCCGGCCCGATCAAGATTGAATCACTCATGGAAAGGAATCTAATCCGGTTGGACCACCTGCGACGGCAATTGCCAGTTCACGATGCCCGAAAGAACAAACCTGGCGTGCACATCAAAGAGCCAATCCTGAAGCGCACCCCCCATACACGACTCCCCAGTCCACACCCCTTCTTCCCGTGTACACCGCACGGTGTAGTCATAGGTGTTCACATCAGGCAGATGAAAACTCCAGGTAGAGGGCCCCTCTTCGCTGCGGACCGCAAGCGCTCTGTGAAGCCACAAGTCCAACACCCGCGTGTCCCGAGGGTCCAACTGCTGTCCGCCACCCAAACCGACAGCATGGCACTCCCTCACCAACAAGCCCGCACATCCAGCCAGACTGAACGCAGCCCGGGAATCTCCTGGGTAAAAGGACACTGCCCCCTCAGCATCGCGATCCAAGAATGAATCCAGACTGTCCGCAGCAAAGGGCTGACTGAGTTCACTGGTCTCCATGGGCCAAGGCTGCTTGGAACGAGGATCGCCATCATGGCTAATCTGAGGCAACACCGACGCTCCGAAAAACAAATAGCGTTCGGACAAACCCGTCCGGACAAGCCCCGAGATCCAGTCCAGCCCCACATCCGCATGACTGGACATTCCACTGGCAAAAGACGGCGAAACCCCCAGGAGGTCGAGTGACTCCCACTGCCCCTCCAAGAACTCGTCGTAGCAGTCTTGTTCTTTCGCACAATCCTCACCGGGAAGCTGGTGGTACAAGACACCCGGCTCGATGCGATCTCCCTCCCAGGCCGGCCTGGCCAACTCCTCCAATCCACACTGCAACGTACGCCGAGCGTAGTGAGGCGTGATTCCCAGGGCGAGTGTTCCTGGCAAGTCTGAGATGAGTTCTCGGTTTCTCAAGGACCTCTGGATCAAGCGCTCCAAAGTCAAACTACCCTCAACGCACCCCACCTCATCATTGGAGCTCCTTGGCTGCTCTAAAAACGAGGTCGTGAACAACCCCAACGGAGCATCTCCGTCAGCGAGTGACTCCTCATCAAACCGAACGTCCAACAGGTTCTCGTCCGTGAGAATCAATATTTCGTGGGTGGGCCGAACCCATAGGTCTCGAACCCGGCCCACCCTATATTCTCCGTATAGAGCGCCATCCGCCACCACGGCCACACCATCATCCAGCACCGCGTACACCCTTTCCGAGGAAACATCGACGGAGACAGGCCCGGTAATATCGATGACCTCGATACGCTCGAACTCCACATCCTGGGCGATGTGAACCAGCTCTTCCTCATCCGGCAGGCTCAACCATACGCCTCCCAGCCCATCGGCGGCGATGCCGCCGATACGAGAGCCCACCTCGAACCGCTGCCCCTCCACCGCTGCACTGACCTCGGTCGCCACCCATAAAC
>JAYZDK010000069.1:0-11710 GCA_036337845.1 Myxococcota bacterium
GCCTTGGTACCCGGCATGGTCAACCTGATTATTGCCCAGGACACCGACGACAACACCGCCCTGTTCATTCCAGACCCCTTCATCCGAGCCAACTCCAATGACCAAGACAGCGACCCCTTCATCCAGATGATGCAGGAACGACTCCCCAGCGCACTGAAGCTGCACTTCGTCGACGACTGGGCGGTCTACCACATGGGACTCGGTGAGGTGCACTGTGGCTCCAATGTCGAACGAGCCCCCAGCGCTGCGTGGTGGGAAGAAGGCATGCACTTGTTGGAGGACCGGCTTTGAACACCCTCTTCTCACTATTGTTGATGACCACCGCTTCCTGGGCTGCGCCCGGGCAAGCCGAGTTTTCGGATGTGCAACTTCAACAACAACTCCAAGACGACAATTGGCGTGTGCGACACGAGGCCGGCCTCGAGCTCAACAGCCGGCTGAAGCCGGAAATGAATGAAGCTATCTACCGACTCACCCCCATGCCCACACGAGCAGGGACACCCCGTTTTCAGTCTGAACTGTTCTCCAATCCTGCAGCATCCTGGAGTGTTGCCGAGCGCCTGCTCCGTGGAGGAGACAGCCCAGACATTCGTTCCGCCCTTGCAGGTGCTCACGCGAGCATCCCAGACTCCGACCCCTCTGCCCTGCTCTACATCGCACGCCACGACCGGAGCCCACTGGTGCGTTCTGCCGCTGTAGCCGGCCTGGCCCGCTACAGTGAAAAAGCAGGGCTCAACGCCATACAGATTGGAATGGAAGACTCTCACGCTCGCGTCCGTGCCACGGCCGTAAGCAGTGCGGGCTACCACAAAGAAGGCGCTTCTCTTGAGCAGAGCCTGATCGAAGCCCTCAAGGACTCCGACCCCCAAGTACGATCTCAGGCCGCACGCGTTCTCGGATGGCTTGAAGCAGAGGCCGCGGTGCTACCCCTGCGGAGTCTATTGCTCGATTCCTCCGCCGAGGTGCGACTTCACGCCTTGCGCTCCTTGAGAGCTCTCGACCTCGAACACACCCGCTCTTTGCCCGAGCTCAAGCAGCTCGCCCAGCACCCAGACGAACGCATGCAGGTCATCTTGAACAGTCTTCAAACCCCTTGAGGGAATACCGGCCTCTCTTTGCGCGTCTCGAATGACTTAGTTACCCCGCAGGGCTCCGAGGAAAACCATGTACAGATTCTCTTTGTCTCTCGCCCTCTCTCTGCTTGCTCTGGCACCGGCTTGTAAGAAGCCGGCTCCTCCTCCTCCTGCGGCCGAAGAGGCTGCACCTGCCGAGGTGGAAGCCGAACCCACAGTCGATGCGGAGCCGAACACCCCCGACCACGTCCAGCAGATGACTGAGGCTCTGAAGCGCACCTTCTTTGAGCTGGATTCTGCCAACCTGACCGATGACGCGAGCGTGGCCCTGGATGTGAACGCAGAGCTTCTCCGCCAGCACACGGACATCAAGTTGGAAATCCAAGGACATGCCGACGAGCGCGGCACGACCGAGTACAACCTGGCCTTGGGCCAGAAACGAGCCCAGGCCGTGTACGACCACCTGGTCAACGCCGGAATCGGTACCTCACGGCTGTCTGTGATTTCCTATGGAGAAGAGAGTCCACTGACCGTCGACTCAACCGAGCAGGCGTGGAGTCAGAACCGAAGGGCAGAATTCCGTATTACCTGGGGCTCACAAGATCAGGTCAAAGGAACCATCGAATAGATTGAGTTTCCCGAAGAAGAAAACGCCCGGGGTGACCCGGGCGTTCTTGCTTCGAAAGAGCGGTCTCGCTCAGTCGATTCCACAAGCCGTCTGCAGCATGACCGTAGCCACCTCGTACGGACAGGCGTTCGCGTTGGGACGACGATCTTCCAGGTAACCACAACCACTGGCGGCCACTGGTGCCGGAATCCGAATGGAGGCAGTCCGATCGGAAACGCCCGCTTTGAACTCGTCGTAGCGACAGGTCTCATGGTGTCCCGTGAGACGCATCTCGTAGCCGGAGCCATACGCCGCAAGGTGCTCATTGATCCGCTGAGACATGCGTGCAATGGCTGCATTGATGTGCTCAATACCCCCCTCTGCCCGCATCGCTGCCGTCGAGAAGTTGGTGTGCATTCCCGCACCATTCCAATCACCGGGAACCGGCTTGGCATCGAGGGTAGCCGACACACCGATATCCTCACCCATGCGGTAGAGAATCCAGCGAGAGAACCAGAGGTGATCACCGGCGGTCAAGGCGTCACCGCCAGGGCCACCCACCTGAAACTCCCACTGTCCAGGCATGACTTCCGCGTTGATACCCGTGACAAGAAGGCCGGCATCCAAACACGCCATGAAGTGGGCCTCAACCAGGTCGCGTCCGTAAACCTCATCTGCACCCACGCCACAGTAGTAGGGGCCCTGAGCAGCAGGGTAGCGACGCTCAGAAGGAAACCCAAGAGGACTTGAGCCACGGTAGAGGGTGTACTCTTGCTCGTAGCCGAACCAAGAGTCGGTTTCACCCGCTCCTGCATCGAGTACACGACGCAGCTTGGCTCGCTGATTGCTGGAATGGGCTGTGCCGTCGGGGTTCTGAACCTCGCAAAGAACGAGGTAGCACCCATCTCCACGAATCGGGTCCGGGATAAAGCTCACGGGATCCAACAGACAGTCGGATGCGTTCCCTTCAGCCTGTCCAGTGGACGAGCCATCAAAAACCCAGCCGGGGAAATCAGACAGTTGGGGAGCGCCATCGAGATCCGACAGAATCTTGGTCTTGGACCTCAACTTCTGGGTCGGGCTAGCTCCGTCAATCCAAATGTACTCAGCGATAATAGACATCGGTTTCTTGCTCCTTGGACAGATATTTTCTGCTTTGAATAATTAACGAGGAGCAGGAAAGTGTTCTTGTGACATTCCTGTGCCTTTCGATACAAACTGGCGTTTCAGGGCCTGTTCTTGGCGCGGTAGGCGACCAAAAGTTCGGCATCATCTCCAGAAGCCGCCACGCGCCCCTCGCGAAGAGAACGACTCAGCTCCAAAATGTCATCAGCGGCTCTCTTACCGGCCTCTACTCCGGGCTGGTTGTAGGCGTTGACGCCAATGAGCGTTCCATAGAACCCCACTGCACGCTCAAACAAAGCAATCACCCCCCCCATGCTCCTGGCATCGACGGTATCCAGCACCACGGTCAACGAGCGCTTTCCTGCTTCAGACAGTGCGCGACGCGTGCCCAGCATCATCGCCAGAAGACAATCTCCCGAATGAATTCCATCAGCCACCTCGACACTCTCCCCTTGCCGGTCCGAGAGCACCGCCACAAAGGTCGCAAAGAAATCATCCGGGCCACCCCGTAGCTGCTGAACAAGAGAGTGCTGGTCGGTGCTGCCCTTGTTGCCATAGACCGCCATACCCTGGTGAACCACCTGGCCACTGAGGTCTACCTCTTTACCGATGGACTCCATCACAATCTGCTGCATCCAACGTGGAATGACCGCCAGGCGATCCTTGTAGGGCATCACCACCATCGCCTTCTCACCACGCCCACGGCCCGCACGGTGCCAGGCCAAGGCCAAACCAAGCGCTGGATTGTCTTCCCGGCCTCGAGTCCACTCATCACAGGTGGCGGCTCCTTCCAGGAGGGCTCTCACGTCCACACCCAGAAGCGCAAGAGGCAGAAGCCCCACCGCACTCGTCACCGAAAACCGGCCTCCTACCCAGGGCCATACCGGAATCTGTGCGCACCAGTTCTCAGCAACCGAACGATTCCAGAGCCCGGACCCTTCCAGCGAAACCGCAATCGCGCGAGAAGCAAAGTCCACTCCAGCCTTCTCAAAGGCGGCCTGGAGCTCAATCAGTCCATTGCGCACTTCCATTGTGCCGCCGGACTTCGAGGCCACAACCACCACAGAGGCGGCGAGATCTACTCCTGCCAGGACGCGATCGATACCATCAGGGTCTGTGTTGTCCAACACAGACAGTTGAGGTGTAGCTCCCGGCTCACAGAGTGCCTCGGCAAGCACCTGTGTTCCCAGAACGGATCCGCCGATTCCTACAAGCACGACGTGCTCAAGCGTGTTCGCAGCGCGCAGTTCAGACGCAATGGACTCCACCTGCTCAACCGCCGATTCAATTCCGGCCCGAAGCGCTTGGGGAGCAAGGCTTGGATTGCGCAGCCAGTAGTGCCCCACCTGCCGATTTTCATCGGGATTTGCGATTTCCCCCGACTCCAGGGCGGACATGGCTGCCACAGCCTTATCCAATGCCGGGTCCTGGCCATCGTCCGGGGACAACCCCATACGCCGAAGGTCTACCCAGAGACCCAGCTCTTCACTGCGAATGTTGTACACCTTGTGCCTCCATGGCTGGCGTCTGCCTACCATGCGGGCTAACCCGCTTGCCTGGAGGACGACATGAACCTGCTGATTTCCATGATGTTTGCCTGTGGCGGTGACGCCATTCAGGCCCCCGCTCAGGCCCCCGCACCCGCGGAAGCCCCCACTCCGGCCGAAGCTCCTGCACCCCAGGGTGGCAGTGGCGCCGCTGGCGGTGTGTATGCTTCGGATACCTGGGACCCCATCCAAGATGGCATTCCCGAGATCGACGAGTCCAACACCCGCACTACGGAGACCGGGCTCACCATCGTGACCATCGCCGAAGGCACCGGTGCTGCTCCCGCGAAGGGCAAGAACGTGAGCGTGCACTACCACGGGTGGTTGGCCTCGGATGGCTCGCTCTTTGATTCGTCTTCCAAGCGTGGCAAGCCTCTGGACTTTCCCGTCGGTGTAGGCATGGTCATTCCCGGATGGGATGAAGGCATCCTCTCCCTGAAGGAAGGCGGAAAAGCTCGCCTGCGGATTCCCGCCAACCTCGGATACGGGGACCGCGGCGCTGGAGGCAAGATTCCTCCCGGTGCGGACCTGGTCTTCGACGTGTGGTTGGTCGGCGCCAGCAGCTAAACCAGCTCGGCGTATTCGGACTCTACTCCCCGCAGGGGTCGTCTACTCGACGACTACCTCGGCGGAGCTGCACGTGGTGCTGCAGACAGTCTCTTCTGCCCATTCCGGCTCCAGTGAAATGGGGTCGCCCTCATCCACCTGGAGCTGCAGTGTTTCTGGAAACACGTACGACCAGGCCGTCACAGAAAACCCGTCGGCCAGACACGTGGCCTCTCCAGGCCCGCCAGCCGCAATGTTGTCCGGACAGGCCAGGTTGAGGGTCGACAGGGCGTCTCCGGTGAGCTGTACCTGAAACTCGCTGCGCCCATCGGCAAACTGCACAACAAGCGTTCCCTCACAAGTCGCGAGACAGTCATCCACCCCCGTCTCCTCCAAGCCATCCGTGGAAGTCGGAGGACAGGCTGTAAGCGAAAGGAAACAAACAGAACCCAGCAGTAGTCGCGTCATCGTTAGCAGTACTCCTATACGGCTCATTCTAACCCCAAGCGATCGGGTGTTAGGCTCGATAGGCGTGGAACCTATCGAACCCAATCATGAAGCTGTTCAGCCCGCCCCCAGGAACCGGGGCCGGATCGCGCTGGCCCAACTTGCGGGTTCGGTGGTGATTGTAGGCCTGCTGCTGCACGACGCCGAGCCACGCCGGGTGGCTCACAATCTCGCCGACGCCCACTTGGGCTGGTTGGGTATTGCCATTCTCATCAAATCTCTCAGCCTGACACTGCACGAAATACGCCTGTGGGTCGCTGTCTGCGCCACCCATCCTCGCCCTCTGATGCCCATTCTCAGCATTGGATATACCTCGGGCCTTGCGAACTCCTTTCTTCCGATTCGCGGCGGCGACATCGTAGCGGTTGGGCTCTTGAAAGCCGAACAGAACCTTCCCGTTTCTGCGAGTGTGGCCGCAGTGGGCCTGACCGCCTTCCTGGAGGCCCTGGCCTTTGCCGTGTTCCTGTTGGTCGTGCTCGCTACAGGCGCCACCCAGTGGACAAGCATTACCGAGTCCGAAGGGGTGTTCAGTATCGGGGAAGCCATGGGTGGCCTGACCCTTGGCTGCCTGTTGGCCATAGCAGCCGCAGTGGCCCTGGCAATTCTTGCTCGCCGCCTGCGACAGCCCGAAGGCGAGCCTCCCCGAGCCGGCCCGGTCGAGTTGATTCGTCAAACTCTGTTTCACACGGGCTCCAGCCTGAGCTCATGGGGTAAGACCGCTCTGAACCTGGGCCTGGCTATCGTACAGATGATGCTCCTGGTGGGCTGTTTCTGGGCACTCTTACCCGCAGCGAATATCGAACTCGAGCCCAACCTCCCCCTGCTCGCGACCAGCGGAGTGATCGCATTCTCCGCAGCCACATCCATCGTGCTTCCGCCAGCCTATGGCGCCGGCCCCACCGCATCCGCTATCGCTGTCTTAGGACTCTTCGGAGTGGCGCCGGACACGGCTATCGCATTCTCCGCTCTGACCTGGCTCGCCAACAACAGTCCCGTTCTGGCCCTGGGACTCTACCCAATGCTCAGGCGGATTGGTCGTCTTGGGGCCCTTTTCGAAGCGGGCCAAGCATCTTCCCCATAAGTCGATCGTAGAGTGCGTCGGGAAGCCAGCGTATCAGCGTCATCACCGCTACCATGCGCCAAGGTAGATTGACCTGCCGCCGCCGTGCCAGGATGCCATCCGCCATCACTTTCGCGGCTCGCTCCACCGTCATCAGAAACGGCATGGAGAATCGATTCTTTCGAGTCAGGGGCGTATCGATATAGCCCGGATGAATGGTGGTACAGGCAATGCCTTCACTGCGCAGCTCGCCACGGAAGGCCTCCCAAATCGTACTCACCGCCGCCTTGGAGCCCGAATAGGCTCCAGAGCCTGGAAGCCCCCGAAAACCCGCCACACTCGAAACCACCACGAGCTGTCCACGCCCCCGGTCTCGCATGCCCGGTAGTACGGCAGCCGCGGCTCGAACCGCACCCAAGTAGTTCACCTCGGTGATTCGTTCCAGTAGTTCCAAGTCCAAGTTGGTGACTCCGAACTTGCCCGCAATACCCGCATTGGCCACAAGGATTTCACAGGGCCCCAAGGCCTCTTCCAACGCGCCAATGGCCTCGAACAACCCTTGCTTGTCCATCACGTCCCCGACAGCCCAGGCGGCCGAATGACCATGGCTGCGGATTTCTTCGGCCAAGGCCGCCAGGTCCGGCTCGCGCCGAGCCACCAGCCCCACCGCGTATCCCCGAGAAGCCAACTCCAAGGCCAGTGCGCGACCAATCCCAGAAGAAGCCCCAGTAATGAGAACATGCCCAGACATGTCGCGGAGGCTATCGGAAGGGTGCAATCCCGGCAAGCCTATGTCCCGTTTTGAAATATTCGCAGTGGCAGCACCTGGCCTCGAAGACATCGTGGGCCAGGAGGTGGCAAATCTCTGCGGTCGCGAGGTCACCGGTGTGCCCGGGGGCGTAATGATCACTGGCGAGCTCATCGATGCGGCGGGCCTCGTACTCTATTCACGCACAGCATCGAGAATCCTGGTGCGCCTGGGCACCGTACCGGCCGGGTCTGTCCAAGAGCTCGAACAGCGCTCTCGAAAGCTCCCCTGGGCGAGCTACCTATGGCCTGGCCAGGACATCAAGATCCGAGCCACAATCAAGAACGCCAAGATTCGCCGCCGAGACATGGTGGAAAAGAAGATGCTGTCCTGTGCACGCCACGGCGCCACCAAGCAACGCCCTAAAGACCCGAGTCTGAAGCGGGAGACCCAGGAGGTGGTGGTTCGGGTCATCGGTCGAGAGGCCACCATTTCCATGGATGCAAGCGGGCTCTTGCATCGACGCGGATACCGAAAAGCGACCGCCAAGGCCCCCCTGCGCGAAAACCTTGCAGCCGCTCTACTGCATACAGCCCTGTGGTCTCCCGAAGAACCTCTAGTCGACCCGATGTGCGGCTCCGGTACATTCGCGATTGAGGCCGCTCTAATGGCCATGGACCAGCCGCCCGGCCTTCACCTCACGCCACCCCTTTCTCGCTGGCCCATCACACCACGCGACTTCTGGAGCGGCCTTACCACCTCTCACGAGCCCATGGCTCCCACCCGTCCACAGATCTGGGGAGCCGACCGCGATCCAGGAGCCATTCGCGCGGCCCGGGAGAACGCCAAGCGAGCCGGTGTGAGCTCACAGATCCGATGGGACAACTGCGAGCTCGGCTCGTTCACAGCACCCACCGAGCAAACCGGGCTGGTCATCATGAACCCCCCGTACGGAAAACGCATTGGCGACCCAAGCAAGGTTCAAAGCCTCTACAAGAGCCTGGGGCGCAAGCTTCAAGCAGGCTTTCCTGGCTGGCGCCTGGCTGTGGTCTGCCCCAACCGCGCTCTCGCAAGCCGCCTTGTTCCCGGGATTCGGGAAGAAACCTCCTTCGAGAACGGAGGGCTGAAAGTCAGCTTCTTTACCGGCACTATTCCTGGGGGTTCTGACGACTCGCTCTGACCACGCGCCCCAGCGACAAGCCCTCAACGGCCAGGAAGATCGCACCGAGTAACAGGGAAAACAAGAACATTGTCATGTGCAGCACCACTGCAAATGTGGCCGCGAGATTGGCATCGACTCCCCAGAGAAGCAGCGATGCCTTACAAAAGGCTTCATAGGTGCCAAAGAAGCCAGGCGTGGGAGCCACGAGCAGGCCGGTCATGGTAATCGACCACGTGGACAAGGAAGCCGCCCAGGTTGCTGGCAGGTCGGGAAAAGCCGACAGGGCATAGCGCACAGCAGCCAACGTAAAGCTCCACACCACGACCGTGAGCACAACCGCCTGAGCCGCGACAGCCGGCCTGCGGAGTAGCTGGGCAAGCCCCTCTCTGAAACTCCCCAACAAACCGCCTATTGCCGGCGCAGGAGCGGGCCATCGCTGAAGCAACGCCACCACGGCCGACCCCATCCACAGCACCCCCACCAGCCCCACCACCCCGACGGCCATGACAATCCCCGTAAACCGCTGTCCCGCCTCCACGACATCCAGGTCCCCGACTCGGATGCCATTGGGTGGCAAGTCCACCGCAAACGACAACAACAAGAGCAACACCGCAAGGGCTGCAAGGTCCAAGAGTCGCTCCAGAAGAACCGCCGCCAGAGATGCCCCAAAGGGCACTTCATGCTTTTCCAGAAGCAGGTACGGCCGCACCAACTCCCCCCAACGCAACGGCACCACATTGATCGCCATGAAACCAATGGAGATCACCGAGAACATGCCTTTGAAGGACACCGGCTGCTCCAGAAGCAGGTTCAAGCGCAGCGTTCGCATCGTGTGGCCGCAGATATAGCAAACCACCACCAAGCCCATCTGAGTCCAGCGCACCCCCGAGACCACCTCCACAAAAACACCGAGGTCAAGCCCCCAGAGCGCCCAGACCAAACACACGGTGGTGAGAACCAGCACCGCCGCCAGTTTGATGTTCACCTATGCCGACCGCAGAAGCTGGAGATCAATCACCGACTCAGACAGCCGCTGGCTCGCGGGGAGCCCATACGCCTCAGGCACTTCAGGCTGTGTCACCACCGTGCCGAAGAGATGGTCCCAGACCAGCAGTACATTCGCGTAATTTCCATCTCGCAGCACGCCATCTCGGGTGTGATGCCAGCAATGAAAGTGGGGGTTGTTCACACACCTGTTGAGGAGGCGATTGATTGGATGCGTCATGTCCATGCGAATGTTCGCATGCTGGTAGGCATCGAACACCACCCCAACAGCCATGGCCGTGGGAATCACCCAGGGCTCAAATCCACGGGTATCCAAGAGCAGCGTGAACAACACCAGGGGGATGGCGGTGAGCTGGAGCAGGTCCACAGCGTGCATGCGCAGCCCAGAAGTCGCATCGAGTGTTTCCGAAGAGTGGTGTACCCGGTGGAAAAACCAGAGCCAGCTTACGCGATGGTCCGCATAGTGAATCGCGTAGCGAGCGAAATCCAAGAGTAGAAAAGCCACCAGAAACTGGAGGGCCGGCGCACTCGCCCAGCCCATGGCCAACACACCGTGAGATTCCACGCCACCGACAACCATCACCACAGCCAGCCGCAGCGCGAACAGAAAGCCGCCCGTGACGACATTCAACACCGTGGCCCGAGTGACAAACCCCTGAGGCACCCTGGGAAACAAGGCGCCCAGCCCTAAGAAAAGGACCAGCACACCGCCCTGAAGCACTGTCACCCAGCTCACGCTATCACCTCGCGACTGCGACCAAAGAGAGCCCCGGTTCGGCCTGAGTGGTGATGTTCTCACCGCGTAGAAGCAAACAGAACTTTTCGCCATCGGGACAGGCCTCGCACTCCACCCCCATGGGGGCGGCCAACGTGCCACAGACATAGTCCTCGTTGTCACTTCCACCCTGGAAGAGCGTGCCCATGTTCCGGGTATCGCCCAGGCCCGTCAGAATGCCTCCGGAGAAATGAGACCCATCCGCAGAGAAGGTTCCCTCCAGGCGAAAGTCCGTGACCGGGATGTCGATTCCCGAATAGCGGATGTTCACCGACTCGGTAGCCACACTGAACCAGGGTTTTTCACTGAAGTCGGCCTGAGCAAAAGACCAGGTGGGGATGTTCATGCGTTGTTTGAAGCCTTCCACGCTATCGAGGTAGCCCTGGGCAATCAGGAGATCGATGGAATCCTCAGACACGGCCTGAACCCCCACAAGCAGGGGAATGTCGAGGTACATGCCCAGCAGAACACCAATGCCCTCTGGCAGAACGAAGTCCACATCGGGAAACAACAAGACGGAGGCGGTGTCCACCAAGGCGTCCACGTCCACCTCAAGCTCTGTCCCATACTCAGTTGTGGTGAACCCACTGGACCATTCCTGCTCACAGACCGTCACGATGAAGTCATAGGCCGAGGAAGGCTGCAGCGGGAGATCGGGCTGAACAGCGGCTTTGAGGTTGCCCTCCCCCCAGGTCACCGAAAGGGTCTGAGCAAGCTCGGTGTCTCGGTGCAGCAATCGGAACTCGGCAAGGGACCCATCCTCCGTAAAGGTGACTTCCAGGCTGTCTCGATAATAGGTCTCGACATCACCATCTTCGGGCGAAACCGTCAGCACCTCCGCAGTACACGCAGGTGGATCCCCCGAATCCACGGTGTCCTCGGTATCGACCACACCGGTCTCGTTCGGGTTGTCCTTGTCCTTGCAGCCCCCAAGAAGAGCCAAAATCAAAATCAGTTGCATCACGCCTCCTGGCTCGCACACCATAGCCGCCCAATCAGTCGACGACACGAACCTCAATGGTGTACCAGTATCCGGGCCCGTAGGCGGAGCCATCCTGATCACGGACCGCCATGTACCAGGTTTCGTCGCCATCGGAGCTGCGATCCAAGAGCGGGTCCAGGTCGTAGGCGGTCAAACCCGTGTACACCGTCTCCAGTGGAACGCCATTCATCGCTCCCTCTTCATCGTAGAGCTTCAGGGTCGCATTCGTAGGCGAGCCTTCTGAAAAGGCCACAATCTCCACTTCGATCTGGTGTTTGTCTGGCGGGGTTTGGAAGACATACCAGTCATGCTCCAAGATGTAGTCCAGCCCACCGAGCACCACCATGCCCTCTTGAAGCTCCATGACTCCCTGCCCGGCGTTCCAGGGCAGCGTTTCTCCCGCATCGTAGGACTCCTCATGAGTCCAGGTGACCGGCGCCTTGGTGACCGATGCCATCAACCGGTAGTGATAGTCATCTCCGGGATCAGCACTGGTGGGGTCCTTGAGCATAATGGTCCATGTGGCCGGCCCATACACTGGGAACACAGCCAGCGGGTCGGTGCTATCCGAGT
>JAYZDK010000070.1:0-5032 GCA_036337845.1 Myxococcota bacterium
CCAAAGGCGCACCCATCGACGTTGTCTACCGGTACAACAAGACTCAAATGCTGGAAGTAGACCTGGTCGATGGGGACACCGGGCAATGCCAAGCTCTGCAGGTCCAACTCACAGGTGCGTTGGACGAAGATGAACAAACGCGGGCCAAAAACACCGTGGCCCAAACGACGGTGTCCTGAAGTGATTACCCCCGACGAGCAACTCCGGGTGGATCAGTTCCTTCGCATCACCGAGCACTCCTCGCTGCTTGAATATCTCTCATTGGCCGAAGATACGCCACTGGAGGAAAGCCAGCGGCGAGTCAGTGAGCGTCGGCGCTGGGCTCAGGCGCAGCAAGCAAATCCCCGCTACCGAGATGAGTCGTTGTGGCTACTTCGAAATGGCAGCCTTTTCGAACGCCTCCTTGTCGACGAACAAGCCGAATACCGTCAGAGCTTGAGTGTGGCCCCCGAATCGGCTCCCCCAGTCCCGGGCCCCGCATCCACCTTCCAAGAGTTCCCAGACCACTACGCGACATTAGGGCTCGGCCCCAGCGCCTCGATGGCCGAAATCGAGACAGCGCACCGTTCCCGGTATCGCTGGGCTCGCAGCCTCAGAGACCGAGAAAAGGCGGAACAACTCTACGACCAGATCGCGGCCGCCTGGAACACTCTCAGTCACCCGAGTCGGCGAGCTAGTTACGACGTGGCGTACCGCGACCATGTAGGCCTAGGGCCCGAGTGGGAAGACGATACCGGAGTAGAACGCCGAGCCCTGGCGCTCCTGGGGCCGCCGGAATCCGCTCCCCCCGAGCCGTCATCCACCCCTCCCGCTCAGCCGGCACTCACGCGGCATTCACAACTTCGACGCCGTGCCCCCGGTGACCCTCGGCAGCGGATGATCGTTCGCGGAAGGTGGCCACGGAGTGTTCACACCGGCCGCAGTCCGGCCCGTCTATGGCTGGAACTTCAACTCGGCGGCTCCGCTCCCATCTGGGTAACGGTATCCGAGACCCGACCGTGGCTGGAAGCTCAGACGGACCGCTTCCTGCTTGAGCCGGACGGGCATCGCCTGCTCCTCACCGTGGACCCCGCCAAAATGGAACGCAACAAAGGGACGGGAAGAGTTGTCCTTGAGGCAGCAAACGGTGAGCGGGAAGACTTGATCATCCACGCAAGACGGGGCTGGCTGTCCGGGCGGCGAATTGGCTTATTCCTGATGTTCCTGCTGTCGCTTATTGCGCTCGGCCAGGCCACAGGGACGCTACCCTTGGAATTGTTCTTCGGCTCGCCAGTGGCCACATCACAGCCGTCTTCCACCATTCTCAAGGTGGTGACCGACCCCGGTGCGGACTCTATCTGGGTGGATGGTAAGAACGTCGGGTCAGGTCCCTCGTTGAACCTGGGGCCTAACCTTCCCCGAGGGCGGTCTTTCCGACTGGAAGCCCGGATGGAGGGCTTCAAACCCAAGAGCCAAACCCTATCCATCCGGGAGGGCACTACACGACAGATTCTAATGGTGCTCCAGTTGGAACAGCCGTTGGACTTTCAACCCAAGCCCTCCATGCGATCCCCAAGCCCAACCAGTGCCGTGGCAGAAGCGGCTCTCAAAACAATCCAGACCGCCGACCAACCTATCGCACAGTGTATGAGATCTGTGGCCACACCCCACCCTTCATCTGGCCTCCAGGCCTTGATTCACCTGGCGCCCGATGGGTATGTGGCCGGAGTGGAATTCCAAACTCCCGACCTGGATGGAACACCGGTGGCGGGTTGCATCAAGAGGCAGCTGCGTGCGCTGCGAACCCCCACATTCAGTGGTGACTTTCTCACAGTGGATTACAAGCTTTCAGACGAAGACGCTGAACAGAGAGGCGCCCCATGACAGCAGAGCCAGCCAGCCAGGAGCTTGTAGACCTTCTGCAGGCCGCAGAAAGCGCTCTCGCTGACGGCCGCCCAGTGGACGCAGAGAAGATTTGCCGCAGTGTTGTAAACCGTGAACCCCAGCACGCAGAAGCTCAATACCTTCTGGCCGAAGCGCTTCGCCTGCAGGGACGTGTAGAAGAATGTGAGCTCACCTATCGCGCCTGCGTCCTCTCTCACCCAGAACATTCCGAATCCTGGGCAGCACTTGCCTCAATGCTGTTCGAGCAGGTGCGCTGGGAGGAGGCGCGGCGTGCCGCCAATCGCTCCCTGCGTGAAGACCCTTACAATCCCGAGGCCGCTTTTGTCCGGGGAGCGCTTCGTGAGCGTCGTGACGACTATGCAGGAGCCCACAGGGATTTTCTTCGCGCCTGGAGAAGCAGTCCTCGAGACTGGCCCCTCCCCGTTCCGCTAGAGGATGAGGTACTCGAATCGGTGGTCGAGGAAGCCATTCATCTTCTGCACCCAACGCTTCGCGATTATCTGGCGAATGTCGCCATTATTTTGGAGGACTACCCCGCAGAGGAAGTCTTGCTCCAATACGACCCGCCCGCAGCGGCCACAGGCCTGTTGGGGTACTTTTCAGGCGCCTCACTCATGGATAGAGCCGCGGCCAATCCATGGTCGAACCTCCCGAGCGCGATTGTCATTTACCGCCGAAATATCGAACGCATGGCCACCACAAAGGAAGAGATCATAGAGCAACTGTGCATTACCTTTTTCCATGAAGTCGGCCATTTTCTTGGACTCAGCGAAGAAGACCTCGTCAAACGGGATCTCGACTAGCCCAGTTCATCGCCAAATGCGCCCGGCCCGCTTGCGCTTTTCGGGGCTCCTCATCCAACTGAACCCCACCCCGGCGGAGAGAGCTGGGGGGATGGCACGGGCTGGCTGAATGAGTGCGTCGACGGTAAGCGCCAGATGAACACGCCGCAGCGGACGCTCCAATCGGACACCTGCACCCATCAACACCTGCATGAAACTGGAAGTCCCACTGAAGGCCGGCCCTGAGGCTAGTCTCGTCAGGGTTTCCCGTATCCGTACGGAACTCGACAAGGTGATGTTCCAAGGTGAGTTCAGGTCTCTCTGAAAACGTATGGGCGATACCAGGTCCACAACCCCGCCCTGGTACGCAGGCGTTGGAAGTACAAGCCCTCCAATGCCCGGGGCCACTGCCACATCCCACTCCCCTATTTGTGCAAACTGATAGCGAAAGTCCGCGTAAGCGCCCAGCAGGTAAAACCGTAGCCCAACATCGACCTGCTCGGACTTTCCGTATCGGAAGGCCAAATCCTGCTGGGGAACCGCTATCCCCAAACCGGTACTCAATGCATTTGTTCGATGCTGAAGGGAGGTACTCGTGGCTACTTGCACAGTCCCCTTGGGGATAGTCCGGGCGCCACCCATGGTCGCCACAGAGGTACAACCCGAGGCAACAAAGAGAGCCGCAACCAGCAACCCCAACCTCATGGCCAACGCCCCAATCTCATCAAGACATCCACATCTCCTCCCTCCCCGCGGAAGGCTCCACCCATCGATCCCCCCACCCAAAGAGCATCCCCAAATCGATATTCCAAACCCCACAGAGCACGCACGCCCGGACGGACCAGCCATTGATCGGAATCCAAGCCCCCAAGATAGAAAAATCCGGCCGGTCCTACAGCCGCATGAACACGCAGGGTTTCTTGTCCAGCACTGCTGCCCACCATTAGGGCTGGACTGATGATCCCCTGCCTCATGTGTCCCCCGACGACCCTGTCACTCTGATAGCTTGCCAGCAATTCTCCTTGAAGAAAGACACCCTGCGCCCCAATATCTTGCCGAGCCCAGGCCGAAACGGCTGGTTGCAGACGGTGAAGGCCGTCGGAACCGCGCACACCACGGGCCCCCAAACCGACACCAGGCTCCACAGCCCAAGACATGGCACACAACAGGGTCAGGAACATTCCGTCACCACATAGACGTCGCCAAAACGACGGGCCACAGACTCACAGATCACCTCTTCGTACTCCGCTCCCATCTCGCCGAGGTACGCGTCCAGCCACCTATAGGCGGACCGAGTCTCGCCGCTCGCCCACTGCTGTCCCCATACACGAGTCGCCTCTATCACTCTCTGCAAAACAAGTTCCGCGTCCCCAGCGACGAGGACAACATCCCACACCACCGAAGCGAACACGGTGCCCAAGGCATAGGGGTCATAGAGCAGACCCAACGCCACTCCCGCCTCCTCGTCGTCCGGAAAAAACTCCACATCTCCAACGGACCAATCTCCATCGACTCGCCGTTCCGGCATATCGAGTGAAGCCGCAATGAAATACGGCTGCCCTGTCACCAGCGCACCAACCATGTCCGCGAACCCCTCATTGAGCGAAGCCACTGCGCGGAGTTCGGCATCACTTCCCGCCATCTGCCCCCCATACAACTCCCCAAGGGTCAGCCATTGGAACAGAGCATGACCAAATTCATGAGCCACAATTCCGGCATTTGCCGCTAGTGGAACCTCCTTTTCTACCAGGTCATCCAACAGCACAAACGTATGTGCCGTACTGACATAGGCCGCATTCTCCGAAGGCATAATGGTCATTCCAATATCCGGGGCCACGGGCGCAACCGCCACATCCACGGGGAACAACTCCGCCGGCTCCACACCAACGCCGGACAGCATGCTGCGCACATCCTGTAGATGACCGTAAAAGCTGTAGAGCACAATGCCCGAACGGTCCAAAGGCCGAGCCACATCATCAGCCACCGTGTACAAGACGTCTACCTGTTGACCGGGCCGATACTTGAGCACCAGGTCCTCGCCTTCCAGAGATCCCACCCCCAAATGCCCCCCACTCCAAATCTGACCCAACTCACCCGTCATATGCTTGGGGCTTTTCAACGATGCAATTTCCCGAGCGTCAATACGGTAGGAGCCATCATTCTGGAGCTGATAGGCGAGAAAACTCCCCGCCTCAAGTTCTGCACATCCTACAAGCCAGCTTCCGCAAAGAGCCAACAATCCCACATTCCCCTTCCACAAGCGCTGCCCGGACACGGTGTTGGCCATGGCTTTCTCCCCAGTGGAAAAGAGCGTAATCCACTTTGGATATTCGGGAAAACCCGGCATCATTCTTCATATCCCTGAT
>JAYZDK010000071.1:0-8994 GCA_036337845.1 Myxococcota bacterium
TTGCATGTGTTAAACCCGCCGCTAGCGTTCGCTCTGAGCCAGGATCAAACTCTCCAGTTTGAAATTCTGACTTTTACTTGCTCAGGTCTGGCGCCTCTTTCCAGGTGACACTCGAAAGCATCGCCTGGTTAGCCAAAGTCAATGGCACCAAACCCGTTTGAATTAACGAGAACTATTACCTGTTTTTCAAAGACCGACACCCACTCAAATCGTGGGCACAGAACGACCAGAGAAGTGCCAACCCCTCCGAGCCGTTCGTTATTATCGCCAGCCCACATCCACGTCAAGCAAAATCGGCACTATCGGGGCTGTTTTCGTGGTTTTCTTGAGAATATCCACCGGGCCAGGCGCTACTGGTCCGATTCGTCGTCGTCGGCCGCATCCGCACACCCAGCATCCGCCGAGTCGATGAAGGTGTCCCCATCGTTGTCCACGCCGTCATTGCATTGGGTGCCCGAAAGGCCCAGCTCGGAATCCACAGCGGGGTCCACACAGTCGGGATCGTCGCCGTCAATCCAGCCGTCGCCATCGTCGTCCAACCCGCAGCTGCAGTTGGGCGCCTCTCGAGACTCGTCGTCCAGGAACCCATCGAGCGTGCAGAGCACCTCGTTCCAGCAGCCCAGGTCTTCCGCGTCGATCAGGGCGTCGCCATCGTTGTCCACGCCGTCATAGCAAGCAGGCGTCGTATCTGCGGCCGGGTCGAGGTAGTCGGTGGTCTCGTTACCAAACTCGCAGTCCGGGTCACCCACATCGACAAATCCATCGCCGTCGTTGTCTTCTTCATCGCGGCAGCTGAGCTTGGTAGTGGCCTCACGCTCACTGTCATGGGCTGCGCCCTTGTCCTGGCAGAGAGGATCGAGGGCATCGATGTCCTGGTGGTCATCGTTATCAATCCCGTCGTTGCACTCGGTCGTACCAAAGCCGTCCTCGGTGTCGTCGGGGTCCCCACAATCGGGGTCATCTACATCGAACCAACCATCCAAGTCATCGTCCAGACCATTGGAACAGGGCGCACCCAACTCTTCGTCATCGGCATCGTCACACTCGCGATCTTCCCCGTCAAAGAAGCCATCGAGGTCGTTGTCAATGCCGTCGTTGCAGCTATCGCTGCCCGTAAAGCCCGTCTCAAAGCCGGTGCCGTCTTCGCACTCGGGGTCTTCGTCGTCTATCCAACCATCCAAATCGTCATCCACCCCGTTGATACACGGGCTGGTAATCTCCTGGTTGTCATCGGCGTTCTCGCAGTCTGCGTCCTCTGCATCCACATCGCCGTCGCCGTCGTTGTCCATGCCATCGTGGCACTCACAGGGGTACGGGGCACCATTGAGCTCACAGTTGGCCACGTAGCCCAACTCCCGATCGCCTCCGGCCGCGCAGTCCGGGTCGGCATCATCCGCCCAGCCGTCGCCATCGCCGTCAATGCAGTCTCCGCAGCCGCCCTTCTCCAGCGGATGCTCCCAGCTGAAGAATCCGAAGTCTCCGGTGACATAGTTGTAGATGACATCCCCGCCCAGCGTATCGCTCGGCACGGCGTACTCGGTCACCCGAGCTCCAGACACCATCAAGTAGCCGTAGCCCACCTGAAGAGGGTCACCGAAGGCATACTGCGTAGCCCCGCCACCAAGACCACCACCGCCAGGTTCCGTGTAGAACTGGCTGTTTGTGCTCGGTAGCTGGTAGAGCACGCTCGCAGGCACTTCCACCTCACTCCATTCCTCAAGCTCACCCTCTTCATTCTCCCGCTCGAACACATTGTGGCGGTCTGGAACAGCAATCAGCGCTCGTGCCGGGTAGCCATCAATACTCATCCAGCCCAAAGACAGCGCAGTCAAACTGAAACGCACCATGGTTCGCCCGGCCACGCCATCTTCATTGGTGAGCTCCTGATCGCTGGGCTTCCACTGGAAGCGAACTGCCACATCATTCAGAGATGTCGTCCCACCATCGTCGCCAAAGCAGGCATCAAACTCCCCACTGAGCGACCAGATCGCGGGGGTGTCCGCCACGGGGGGCACACCTTCGTGCACTTCCACCACCAGGGGTTCAGGCAGCGCCAGGTCCACATCGATACCAGCACCTTCCGCGACCAGGCCGATTTCCACCGACCGTGTGTGGCCCAAAGCACCCTTCGCACCAGCAAAGAAGCTCTTGCCCACAGGCCAGAACGGCTCGTACTCGTTGGACCGAGCCCCACCATATTCAGGCACCTCGCAGTACTGCAGCACGCTCATGTCGACTCGGGTTTCCCCGATGCATTCTTCGCCAGCATCGTAGGTGCGCCCTGAAGTCAGATTGACCCCACCACCAATGACCTTCTGAGCCTGGCCATCTCCGCCCCCGTAGATCCACTGGCCCAGACCATCGAGGTCAGCACACCAGACCTTGTCTTCCCAGACATCGTTGGTGAGGTGAAAGTCCCCAATGCTCTGCCGCAGGTCTTCTACAGCCGCCGCAACGTTCAACAGGCCCGGAATCTCTACCTTCCAACCCGTACCTGAACCTGGGTCATCGGTCGCGCCATTCAAGAATCCGTAGGATTCGGTATGTACACGGGGGAACACAAAGTCGAAGAACTCGCCTTTTCCGGCAAGCCCAGTGTGACCGATGTAGCTGATTCCATCACACCCCAGAGACGCGCCCGTGTTGGATTCCACATCCTCACCACCGCCGTAGCACGAGCGCCAGTAGTTTTCCGTGGAGATGTAGCCAACCTCGTTGTCGTAGAGGTCAGCCACCTCATAGGTGTAGAAATCCTCCGCCGTTGCAAGCCCGCCTTCCGTGGCGACACGAATATCGACCACGCCCCCTTGAATGGGCCCTTGCGGAGTGCGAACACGAAGCTTGTCATCGCTGACTTCAACCACCTCGGCATTCAACGAGTCAAAATAGACCACCACGCCACTGGGGTCTTCTCCAAACCCTGAGCCCTTGATGAGCACCAGGTTTCCACCGATATTGCCCTGCTCGGACTCATCTCCAACCTTCATGGAATCCACGACAGGCGCAGCAGTAGGGTCGTCGTAATAGGGAATGTATTCGGTGCCCCCACAGGCCATCGAAACAAGAACAACTGGAAGCATCATCGTTCGGCAGCGCATCAGTTCGCCCCTCCCTGCTCTTCGTTCTCCAACCAGAACCGACCCATCTTTACAGCGTGGCTCTTGAGTAGAACGGGGGTGATCACCTTGCGGTTCCCCCTCGGGTCCATCACGTCGGGCACTGGCGCTTCTGCTTGAGTGAACCGACCAAAGGTAAATACAGCACCCTCTGCTGCGTTGCGAGTGGCATAAGCCATGGCATCGGCGAGATGCCCGTTGGTGAGGGTGAACTCCCCGTCGTCGTGGAGGCGACAGCTCACCTCAACCAGGTTGAAGTTCGGGTCTCCCCGCAGTGGCACCACCATGTCGCCATCGGCTTCCAAGAAACTGGGGTCGAGGCTGTATACCACCTCGTCACCCAACTCCGTGTTCTGTTCGTCTTCGCCAGCCACATAATCACAAGCCTCGGCGCCGCGATACCCCGTGGGAAGGTCTCCCTCGACGGAACCGTTCGCGAGCTGGTTTGCCCACTTGTCTTCAATGCTGCTGTCTGCTTCCACTTTCACCAGACCCTTGGCATAAGACTCCGAATCGCGGTCAACAGGACCCAGGAATCGAATGTTGAGCAACACCCCCCCGGACTCTTCTGGCGTTTCTGTGGTGGTCCAGTTGAAGGTCACACCATCTTCCGCATCCCAGGGACCTGTGTAGATCTGCCCGGGAATCTGGTTGGTGTCTCGAGGCACTGCGGGAAGCTCCGCACAATCCCACGCATCCTCGGGAGAGGCATCTCCAGCGTAGTAGCGCAGGCAAGCCTCGTTCTCGCCACTGTCTGTGAGCTTCGCTCCGGTATGGTCGTAGGTCGCCCCATCCCAGGAGAGCAGCACACCATCCGGAAAACCAGGAGTCGTCAACACGGGCTCGTTTCCACTGGCGTAGCCACTGGGCAACGGAATGGAGCCAATCGGAGCCTCCAGCGGAGAGATACCGCCGGGAAACTCAAATACCATTCGAGCATTCGGCGTGAAGTTCACCGGGGTAATCACCGTTTGCTCCATGTACTCAGGCCGATTGTCGATAGCGCCTTCCTGGTTGCCTTCGCCCGGCGCCCAAGCCGTAAGTGGCTCGGGCCGATAGGCGGTGAAGCCCTGGTAGACCGTGCTCACATCCTCCGGATTGGGAGGGTAGATTGCCGGAAAACGAGGCATCTCGAACTCCGTGGTGCGGCCTGGGGTCTTCACCTTGATCCAGGCGCCTACATCCACCGGGCTCGCCGACAGGAATGCAAACGGCTCGTAGTCCGTCCAGCAGGAATCCAACGCCTCCGGCGGCACAGCAATGGTCCCGTGATAGGCATCCGGCCTGGGAACCTTGGCATCAAAGATAAAGCCAAGCCCTCCCACAAGAGCGTAGGGTGGCTTGAACTGAGTATCGGCCGGGCTGATCTGCCCACCGTTGTATCCAAACCCGATTCCCGAGGAGGCCAGGCTCATGCCTCCTCCTGCAAAATCGATCCAGTTGTATTCCACAAGCCCGCCATAGGACTTGCCCACGGGGCCGATATCGTCAGGACTGCGGCCCACACCAGCGAGCTTGGTTCCAACTTGTTCTGTCTCTCGTCCGCAGGCCACCGTCATGCCGAGCACGACGAGCAGCGTGGTGAGGCGTTTGATCTTCATGTTGTGCATCCTCCTACCACCCCGTCCCGAGGCCAAGATAGAACCGCAGCCGGTAATCCTCGGTCTCGTTTGAAAAGGTGTCTCCCATCTGGGAGTCGGTGTTGCTGGAGATGTCATCTCCATTCACATCCCCAATGCCACGAATCTCCTGCAACCCGTAGGCCGTGCGGAAGAAGCTGTTCCAGTTGCTCCCGAACAAAGCCGACGACAGCCGGAGTTCCGCACCAATGTCATAGAGCAGGTTGCAGCCCGACATGAAATCCGCCCGCTCATTCCCAGTGGCACAAATATCCGGGTTTGCGTGGTTCTTGTACGCGTAGTCCACAAAGGGAGTCTCGCGGGTAATGTCCGCAGGGTCATATGCGATCTGGTCGTCGTAGCGGTTGTTGTAGTACTTGCTGGGATCCGAAGGCGGCCTGAAGGACCACAGGTTTCCGGCGGTGGCCATGACCTGTGCGTAGAGGTCGTAGACATACAGCGGGCCAATACGGCGATTGAGCTTGGTGAATACCGGAAAGCGGTAGGCCACATTCAAGAGAGCGATGGTCTCACCCGAAAGTGAACTCGACGGATATCCAGCAAACTGGGTGTTGGGCTGGACAGCACCGGAGCCCCACCAGTAGGGGTGGCGGCCACCGGCCTTGAACTCATCGCCATACTGCACGTTGCGGTCAATCCAGCCACCCTGGAGGTCCACTTGCAGAGTGGGGTCCCTTTGGGGCCGTTTCAGGAGCTTGTTGAAGCGGTCCTTCATCGGAATCTGCTCGGTCCAGCGAAACTCCATGGAGTTGTAGGAGTACGCGTCGAGCTCCTCGCCATCATCCACATCCACACCGTTGTATGCGTCGTAGAGCATGTCGGTGTACCCACGGGTGTAGGCAAGCTCAACCGCTCGTCCACCACGTGGATTGGCCGAACTCCAGCCACCGCGAACCGTGTTGTAGCTCAACTGGGTAAAGGCATTGAAGCTCGCCTTGAACGGCGTGTACTCGGTGTCGCCGATGCCCTTGAAGCCGTAGCCAACCCCCTGGCCCGCCGCCATTACCGTCAGCGTATCCGAGATGGGGTAGAACATGGCCGCGAAACCCACGTTGTACGACTGGGCCTGCCGGCCCTCGAAGATCGACACGTCTGTGGTGGTTTCGGGATTCTCGTCCAAGTCGTTGGCATAGCCGTAGTCGTACTTGGTCTCTCCATGACGCCCAAGAAGCACGAATGTAGGGTGCCAGCCCTGGTAGTTGTAGCGTATCGATGCATCGATATCTTAGCCCAGGAGGATGTCCGAGCTCAGCACATGGTCTTCCACAAAGTCCTGTATGTAGACCTGACCACCGCCCTGCAGGCCAAAGTTGGTCAGAGAGTCGTTGCCAAAGCGCACCATGGGCACAAAGTAGGGCGTCATCAAGCTCTTGCGGGCTTTGTACTTACGCGTGTGTTCCGCCCAGTGAGAGAGGTCTTCCTGAAACGCAGCAAACGCTTCGTACTCCTCTTTCTCCACCGGCTTTCCGAACATCTCGGTGACGTCACGGTTGAGGAACTCCTCCTTGGCCAAGCCCATCTGCTTGTTGCCGTGGGCCGTCCACTGCACGTAGAGCAGGTTTCCTGTGGGGGTCAGAAACGGAAGCTGGGCCGAACTCACCACGTTGGTGAGCTGCATGACCTTCTTGGTTTCGGGGTCCATGGAGAAGATGTTGAAAATCCCCGTGGGGTCTGCCGAGAAGTAGATCAGCCCATCCTTGGCCCAGTGGGCATCCAACTCTTCCACCTCGTCCCACGTCAGGGGCGAGAGGTTCGTGCCATCAGCATTGATGGTCCAGAGGTCGTAGCGGTAGTTGTGGAACATCTGGAAGACCAGCTGGCTGCCATCTGGCGACCAGTCCACCCGCTGCATCCACGTCCCGTCTGCATAGTTCGTGAGGTGCTTCTTCTCCGTACCGTCCAGATTGATGGTCACCAGGTTCAACGTACCGTCGGTGTACTCGAAATAAGCGATCTTCGAGCCATCCGGGCTGACCGCCGGGTCGACTCCACGCAAGGTGTTCGGCACAGGACGAATCGTGCCATCGGGAAACTTCCTCACACCCCCGAACCCCCTTTCTGGGTCAAGGCTGACGTACTCCCGCCCATTCGCTTTCAACCAGCCACTGCGCTCGTACTCCTTGAGGTCCCAGTACCAGATCTGCTTCCAATTGTACCCATCAAACTCAGGGTTGATGTTCAGTAGCGACTTCAGGTGCCGGCCCTTGTCGGCATAGGTGTAGTCCTCGTAGCCGGTAAACACGACGGCCCGCTGACCGGGCACAAAGTCAAACCCGTGGCCAAAGGCCATGCCAACGCTGGTCTTGTAGTCCGCCATCTTCTGGCTAATCTCGGGGTCGGAGAGTTCCCGTCCCGAAAAGGGTAGAAAGGTGCCCTCGGGAGCCCAGGAGATCTTCAACTGGCCGCGACTATTCACGCCATAAAGCTCTCCTTCCTCAGAGTAGCGGGGCTCGGTAATCCAGGTACCGGTCCCCTCCTTCGCGTCTTCTCGGTCGCGCGGCTTCTTCTCAAGCCAAGCGTCGCGGGCATCCGGGTCCCGATACTCCCACTCCTGGCGGTTGTGAAGCAGCTCACCCCCGACCACTTCGCCGTCGGCTTCCACTCCCGCTTTCACTGCACCGTAGCCCTCTTGAAGAAAGGCAACCCAGTCATCGTAGAGCGTCTCGGCTTCTACGCCGGTCACTTCTTTGATGACGTCTTCCCATTCCAGGCGCCAACGCTCTCCTGAAGCCAGGGCAAACTCGGCATAGATGTCCGGGCCGAAACGCTCGCGAAGATACAGCGCAATGCTGTATCCCTGCTGGTAGCCACGCTCTCCGTCGCCAAAATCCCGCTTCTCGACACGTGTGCCCCACTCATCATAGGTCAGCAGCCTGTCTTCAAGCACAGTGGTTCGAATGTTGTGGTCGCGAGAACTCGACCACCAGTTGTAGTCGGCTTCGTCCGACCAATATTCAGCGCCCCCCTCAGTCCACCAGAACGGAGCTCCATCCGAGAGCATGACCGATCCACCGACATCTGCATTGATCTTGCCATTGCTGTAGAGCCCCCCAAGCTCAATCCCAAATGCACCCTCTGACATCGGTGTGTTGGCCTTGAGCGACACCACGTGGGCAAACTCGTGCACAATCACGTCGGAGAACCACTCCATTCGCCCCCGCACCCGCCAGAAGTAGCCCCCTACGTTGGCGGAGATCTCCACCCAGTCCCAGGAAGGAATCGTGAACCCTTCCAGCCCATCCGACTGGTTGAGAATCACAATGTGGACCTTCTCTTTGAGGTAGTAGTCGAACAACTCACAGATCGGAGCCCACATCTCCTCGGCCACTTCAGCAGACTTCCGCGCAGCGAACTCGCCTGTGAGGTAGTGCTCGTTGCCCTCTTCCCGGGTCTTCTTACTGACCGGGTAGTGCACAAAGAAGTGCTCCGTCTCAATGGTGTACCAGTTGAGATCAGGGTGGTTGTAGTCGAAAGCAAACTTCGCTTCAGCCGGCGGTGAAGCGATTGCAGCCACCCCCACAGCGAGGAGTGCAACAAGAAAACGCAGAGAAAGAAGATTGCGCAACATGAGACGTGTCTTCTCCCTTTTAGTAGTGGAACTGGAGCGCACCAGAATAGGTGACGCCACGCGTTGGGTGAATGTCTTCGAGCGGGAAGAACATCAGGTCTTCGCCACGAATCGGGATCGATGCCCCAGCGGTAAGCTCCACGTGTCGCGAGACATGCAGAAACACCCCCAGGTCCGCATCGGCCGACCAGCCTTCCGAACCTTCAACAGGCAGTAGGTTGCGGTCGGGAGAAAGACTCAGAGACCCACCCGAGGTGGTTCCCATCTTTACAGCCGAGTGTCCCTCTACACGAGGGCCAGCGTAAAACGCTGCCGGTCCTGCCTGCACAAGCACACGGCCTGCTGCATAGAGGCGGTCCCCTGCCTTGAGACGGCCGCTGAACTGACGCTGGTCTGTTTCGACCACGTACTGCACCAGGCCCGAAAACCGGTGCACCCAGCCCACGCCACCGAGAATGGCAAGCCGAGACGGCTGTACTTCCTTCTTCGCATCCACGCCAAAGCGCAGATCGTGGCCACCTGTGGTGGTCACAAAGGATTGGAATGTGGCCGGCCCACCGATGAAACTACCCGGGGACTCGTTGCCTCCAGGAGACTTCAACTCAACCACGCCCGCCAGGGAAAAACCGGGGGTCTCTTTCCGGAGCAGGTTGAAACGCGTGCCAATCTT
>JAYZDK010000072.1:0-4927 GCA_036337845.1 Myxococcota bacterium
GCGCCCTGAGCAACAAGTTCCGGAGCAAGGGATGATTGAGGTTGGCCAGCTCCATCAACTGCAGATCGGTGACAAATCCACCCAACTCAAAGAGTGGCAGCAAGGCCAGTACGAGAAAGGCCGATAGAAAACCACCTGCAAGAGCGAAAAGCGCTCCCCAAACCGGCTGTAAAAGGGCTTGAGTGGCACCCGCATCGTCGAGTACCTGGGTCTGGGCCAATCCCACAAGCACCACAAAAAGTGCATTGACCAGGCCTGTCTTGACGCCCGCATGAAGAATAGAGCGCCGGTTCCTATCCATGCCAATCGTGCTGGCAGCGGTCACCGATGAGACCACGAAAAACGTGGTGTACAACACCTGCCCGTCCATCAACATGCCACAGAGACACGAGGCCGCTACCGCAAATACCAATGCAGTCTCTGAGTTCATCAAGATGCGAACCAGCAAGGTCAGCCCGGCGATAGGCACCAGATACCAAGCCAGCTCCGGGCTTAGATCAATCCCTCCTCGGGAGGTGGCCGTCGCGGATATGTCCACCGTAAATCGAGTCAATGCCAAGGCCAAAGCCATGAGTACGGCTAGAGAAATCAGCTCGCGGTTCTGGTAGGAGAACTTGCGTATGAACCGTGCGGCAAACCGCGTAATGGCGCCATAAAACACCAAGCACATCAAGAACAACCCGCCAAACAGGCGGGAAACATCCTGGTCTTGTTGGATATTTCGAAGTGCATCGAGCATCCGAGACTGCTGAGGACTCACCACATCGCCTTCCCGGAGAATCGATGTGCCTCGGGCCACCGAAAGAATCGCAGGAGTCACCTGCCTCGACGCCTCTTGTTTCCGGAACCTCGTCAAGCTGATGTCGTGTGAGAAGTTGGGCCGAATTGTACTGCGAGCCACCACCGCGGCCGCCGCCATCCATGGATCGTCCGTCAGGTCCCCCAGCTCCGCAGCCGCATCCCGAATCTCCTGCCGAGCACGCTCCATGGTCCAGATCGACTCATAACTTTCCAATACATGCTCTTCCGCTGCGTTTCCCCCAAACTGAATCACCGCAACTGGGCGAACCGTTGGAGGCAAAAGCGACCGATCCGCAATGATGTAGCGGGACCCAAGCTGTTTGAGCAGCCGAATCGCCGACTCCTCTACTCCCTTGGGGAACCCTCCCTGTGCAATGGCTGTCAACGCCTCGGGTGCAAGCTCGATACCGGTGGTGGCCAGGAATTCGCGCCCAATCGCACGAACCGTTTCGCCACCGAGTTCCTTCTTTCCGTTCCCCCTCGCATCTACCAAAGCCGCTGCATAGTGCGCCCGGGCGGTCTGAAAAGCCGACTGAATACGCTCGTAGGATTCCGAGGCCACTTGAGGGTCGTAGGCATAGACCGGCGCCTGGGACTGGGCCGCAGCTTCTCTCAGACTGACGGTGGTTTCCACATCCTCGAATTCAAAAGCAGTGGGAGCCCTGAAATCTCGGGGAGACACTTCCCCGATTTGGAGATCCTCAACAGGCGACCCTGGCAGGTTCAAAAGCAAAAGCCCCGACACAAGACTCAACACAACCAGGATCAGGCCTTTGATGGCCTGGTTCTTCAATCGCGCACGCTCGTCGGTTTCTACCTCGCTCATCCACGCCCCTCGCCAGCATCTTTGGCATAGGCCTGGATGATCTCACTCACCAGACTGTGGCGCACGACATCGGTGTGATCAAAATCCACGAAACCAATGCGCTCGAGCCGCTCCAGCACACCTCGTGCATGCACAAGCCCTGACCTCTGCCGGGACGGCAGGTCGATTTGCGTGACATCCCCGGTGACCACCGCTTTCGACCCAACCCCCAGGCGAGTAAGAAACATCTTCATCTGTTCCACAGTCGTGTTTTGGGCCTCATCCAATATTACAAAAGCATCCGACAACGTGCGGCCCCGCATAAATGCGAGCGGCGCTACCTCGATGACCCGTCGCTCGATCAACCGCTCTGTCCGATTGAAATCAACCATGTCATAGAGAGCATCATACAGTGGTCTCAAGTATGGATTCACCTTTTCGGCCAGATCGCCAGGCAGGTAACCCAGCTTTTCCCCCGCCTCGACGGCCGGGCGACACAGCACGATACGGCTCACGTTTCCGGCCATCAGCTCGGCTACGGCCATCGCCATTGCCAGGTAGGTTTTTCCCGTCCCTGCAGGCCCAATACCAAAGACCACGTCGTGATTCCGCATCGCGTGAAAATAGGTGCGCTGACCTAAAGACCTCGGGAACACCGGCTTGTTGCGGCGTCCCGCATAAATGACCTCACCAAACAAGCTGGCCAATCGGGTGTCCGGGTCCTTGCTCAGTGCGCGACAGGATTGCTGCACCAGGCTCGGCTGAATCTGGAGTCCCCCATCGATGAGGTCATAGAGCTCCTGCAACGCACGGGCCGCAAGCTCCAAGTCTTCCTGGTCATCGCCTGAGAGCACAACCTGCTCTCCGCGTTGCGTCACCTTGATTCCAAACCCCCGGCCCAAAACCTTGAAATTACGCCCCAGCTCCCCGGAGAGCTCCCGGAGCTTATCGGCGTCTCGGAACAAGAGAACAACCTGACCGGCCTGAGTAGGAGACGTCTTTATACCGAAACCCGTCTTGGAAGGGAGAGATTCGCCCCTTGAGTATAACTCGGGCACTTCATGGTGCGGAAATGCATCCAACGAGGTAGATTCGGGCCCCCCCCACATGGTTATCTGAGGTGAATCGTGATTGTAGGTGTACCCCGGGAAATCAAACCCCAGGAAAATCGAATCGGTCTCATTCCCAGCGGCGTTCGCTCGCTCGTAGCGAGTGGGCATCGCGTGCTTGTCGAAACGGACGCCGGCCAAGGCAGCGGCCTCCCAAACGAGGAGTACCTCTCGGCAGGCGCTGAGATCGTAGCCTCTGCGGAGGAGGTCTACGGCGAAGCCGACATGATTTGGAAAGTAAAGGAGCCGCTTGCTGCGGAATTTCCACTGCTCCGTGAAGGACAGGTGCTCTATACCTATCTTCACCTGGCACCAGACCCCAAGCAGACCGAAGCCCTGCTCAACGCAGGCGTGGTGGGCATTGCCTACGAAACCGTGGAGCTTCCGGGTGGAAACCTCCCCCTGCTCACACCGATGTCTGAGGTGGCAGGCCGCCTATCCGTGCAGGCCGGCGCACACTGCTTGGAAAAGCACCAGAAGGGTCGAGGCGTCTTGCTCGGCGGTGTCCCCGGTGTGTCACCCGCCCAGGTTGTGATCCTCGGCGGTGGCATCGTGGGCCTCAACGCTGCCAAGATTGCAGTCGGTATGGGCGCAGATGTGACCATGATCGACATCAGCCTGGATCGCCTGCGCTGGTTTGATGACACCTTCCATGGACGCATCAAAACGTTGTTTTCAACGCCGTTCAACATCGAGCATACCCTGGCCAAAGCAGACCTCGTCATTGGCGCGGTGCTGATTGCCGGAGCCAAGGCTCCCCATCTGGTCACCCGCGAGATGTTGAGTCTGATGAAGCCCGGCGCCGCGATTGTAGATGTGGCGGTGGATCAAGGCGGCTGTGTCGAAACTACTCATGCCACCACCCACGCCGATCCCACCTACATCGTCGATGGGATCGTTCACTACGCCGTGGCAAA
Source organism: Myxococcota bacterium (assembly GCA_036337845.1). Taxonomy (GTDB): domain Bacteria; phylum Myxococcota_A; class UBA796; order UBA796; family CAJQPC01; genus JAYZDK01. The sequence goes on from JAYZDK010000072.1 coordinate 3,633, forward strand.
TATGCCCGGAGCCGTAGCCCGAACCTCCACGTTCGCACTTAACAATGCCACCATCCGATATGGACAACGCATTGCCGAGCAAGGCTGGGAATCTGCACTTCGAGCAGACCCATCCCTAGCGAAGGGACTCAATGTTCTGCGTGGCCAGGTCACTAGTGAGCCGGTCGCTGAAGCCTTGGGACTGCAATACAGCCCGTGGAGTTGAACCACCGTCGATTGGCGGTCAGGCGCCTCGATCAGCCCCGCTCGAACTTCTGCCGGTACAGCCGTAACGCTGCCTGAAATACCACCGCGGATACCGAGCGGCTATTCGCGAGATTTTTGAGGTCCCCCTTCTGCAAGTGGGGAATCAGACTCAGTGTCACCGGAATCGGAGTCTTCGGGTTGCTGGCCAGCGCGACTTTGATTGGGTATTTCCGCAAAGCCGATTTGTTGGTGGAAAGTTCCCGGAGAATATCGCTGCCCAGGTTGGCGTTTCCAGCCGCCTTGAGAACCTCATTCTCAGTCATTCGACCCGACTTCACAATTGCAGCAGCGACCAGCTTGTTTGAGTCGCGAATCAGCAATCTCCGAACGGAAACATTCCCCACATAAGCGAGCTTGATCTTCTGCCCGACTGTCATGTTCCGAACACGCTGCTCCAGGCTGTCATTAAGCTCATCGTCCTCATCTTTGTCCGACTCCTCGAGCATGTCCCAGGTGAAGTCCTTCTGCTCGTCCTCGAAACCAAACTCGAAGTCTCCAAGCCCCTCTTCTTCATCCAAGTCGATGTCGTCGAGATCGAACATCTCCAGCTTCACCGGCTCAAGCTCGACTGGCTGGGTAACGGTAGACGCATGCCCGGCTAGAGCGGCCTCGATTTCCGCCTCCAGCTGAGACGCGCTGACTTGAAGGGGTGCCGCTGGAGCCTCGGGCTCTGCTTCTACCGGCTCCGGCTCCTTGGGGCGAGGAAGCTCAGGAAGGCTTCCGTGGAGCCGCAGAAACGAGTTCACTCGCTCATTCTGCCTCTCGGTAGCATCCGGATTCTCCAAGAGCTGTAGATACATCTTTGGCGTGCTCAAAAGCCGCTCTTGGTTCGCCACAACTGCATCGATCACCGCACCTCTCGCATGGAGCGCCACCAGGCACGCTGTACGATCATTGATGGCGCGAATCGACAGCACCCGCTCCAGAAGCCCTTGATCTCCCGATCGATTTTCGACTAATAATTCCAGTATTTTAGGGTGCGTTTCCTGAGAAATTGCCCCAACGAGTTTGGCCTCGGGCAGCGAGGTAAGGGTATCCAATGCGGCTTC
>JAYZDK010000073.1:0-16049 GCA_036337845.1 Myxococcota bacterium
TCAGACTATTGAGCCGCATCGCAAAGCCCTGCTCAAATGCATCTATGGCCACACTCGCACCGGCCTGTCTCTGGTTCGGACGCTCCCCGACCTCATCCGTCGTTCCACTGTCCAGGTCGGCCAGATCCACCTCGGGCCGCACCTGCTGATGCCGAACCTTCACCGCCAAGTCGTCAATGCGCTGCACATGCCGCGTGAGCTTTGCATTGCATCCACCCAAGAGCAGAGCCAGAACCATCATGCCCAAGGTACGCTTCATAGCCGTCTCCAAATCTCAGTATCCCGCACAAAACGTGAATCCTTCGAGGGAAAGTCCAAATTGTAGTGGAGTCCTCGACTTTCTCGCCGCAAGAGCGCCGAGTCGACCACCAAACCCGCCACAGTAGCCAGGTTCCTCAACTCCAGAAGGTCTCCGGTGAGCCTGAAATCCCAGTAGTAGTTTCGGATCTCCTCCTGGACCAGTTGAACACGGTGCTGAGCACGCTGCAGCCGTCGGGTGGTGCGCACAATCCCCACATAGTTCCACATGAACCTGCGAATCTCTTCCCAGGTCTGGTTGATGACAACAAGCTCATCCAAATCCACAGCACCCCCGTGCTCCCATTCGGGCAAGTCCACCCACGGGGTTTCCGCCAACCGGGATGCCGCAGCCTCCACCGCCCGATGAGCAAAAACCACCGCTTCCAAAAGCGAGTTCGACGCCAGCCTATTGGCTCCATGCAGTCCAGTGCAGGCCGACTCTCCCACCACATAGAGTCCTTCAATCGAGCTGCGCCCCACCGCGTCTGTGGCCACACCACCACAGAAATAATGGGCCGCCGGAACCACTGGAATCGCCTCTTTGGAAATGTCGATCCCCAGTTGTAAGCACCGCTTGAAAATGGCCGGAAACCGCCCCTCCAAAAAGCTCCGTTCATGGTGAGTCATGTCCAGGAACACGCAGTCATCCCCACGCTTCTTGAGCTCCCCGTCGATCGCTCGGGCCACAATGTCTCGAGGGGCCAACTCAGCCCGCTCGTCATAGCTCCGCATAAAGGCTCGTCCGTTTGAATCCCGCAGAATGCCCCCCTCTCCCCGACACGCCTCGGAAATCAAAAAGCTCCCGGCGTCCGGATGGTAGAGACACGTGGGATGAAACTGCACAAACTCCATGTTCCGAACTCGAGCGCCGGCGCGGTACGCCATCGCGACGCCATCCCCACTGGCCAGGTCCGGGTTCGATGTGAATAGATACACCTTTCCCGCTCCGCCAGTACACAAGGCCACTTGCCGAGCCTGTATCGTCTCTACTCTGTCCTCTTCGAGGTTCAGCACATAGGCACCATGGACTGTGTCCGGCACAGGTGGCATCGCACCACTGCGCCGCGCCAACCAGCTGCCTGTGAGCAAGTCCACCACAATGGCCTGTTCGAGAATCTCTATGGCTGGATTCTCACGAACGGCCTGCAGAAGCGCTCGTACTATCTCCTGGCCGGTCATGTCTTTGGCATGCAGAATCCGTCTGTGCGAATGACCGCCTTCCTGACCTAGATCGTACTTGGAATCATCCTCAGCAGATCGAGAGAACTCCACCCCGAACTCAATGAGCTCAGCAACCCGCTGAGGTCCCTCACGAACCACGATTTCAACAATCTCCCGACGGCACAATCCCGCGCCCGCCACAATCGTGTCGTCAATATGCTCCTCCGGTGAGTCCGTTGGATCCCAGACCGCCGCAATACCTCCCTGGGCATACATGGTGTTGGAATCCTCAGCGCTTCTCTTGGTGACCAAAAGCACCGTTCCCATTCGAGCTGCACGCAGGGCAAAAAACAGCCCCGCCACCCCAGAACCAACCACCAGGAAGTCACAACGTCTCTGCAAACCACCTTCCTCCCAGAGCAGTCTAGCCCAGTCAGAATAGAGAGTCTCGTGGACGAGAATCCAATCCTGCGGGTTATGGTTTCCCCATGAGCGTGTTTCTCTTTCTTCTCAGCGTAGGACTGGCACAGGCTGGCGAGATCTGGATGGTGGAAAATCCAGACGGGAGCATCAGCTTCACCGACTCTCCAACTGATGAAGACAAGGAGTATCAGCCGTTTCAACCGCGCTCACTCTCCGCTACCACAAGAGTCGTGATTCGCCACCTCCCTCGAATCGACCGCTACGACACCTTCTTTCTACAGGCATCTCGTACCCACAAGATCTCTCCCGAGCTCCTCAAGGCCGTCTGCCTGGCAGAATCTGCCATGAACCCCAAGGCCGTCTCCCATGCCGGCGCACAGGGACTGATGCAGATCATGCCCAAAACCGGGGAATACCTTCAGCTCAAGGATCCCTTCGATCCTCGGCAGTCCATTCACGCGGGCGCCAAGTACCTGGCCGAACAGCTCAAGAAGTTCGGCACCGTGGCCTATGCACTGGCGGCCTACAATGCTGGTCCTGGCGCAGTCCAACGCTATGGCGGGATTCCCCCCTATGCCGAAACCCAAGATTACGTTGAGAAGGTCCTGGGTTACTACGAGCACTTCCGCACTCAGAAACCCCTTATTCAGTAGGGAGCAACCAAGTTTTGAAGACGAATCATTTCTGGAACCTCCCCAACATACTCACACTGCTGCGGATTGCTGCGGTTCCTGTAATGGTCTGGGTGCTCTGGGAGCCTCCCGGACGCTGGATGGCTCGTGCCGCGATGGCCATCTTCGTGGTGGCGATGATTACCGATATCATCGATGGATATCTCGCTCGGAAGTGGGGGCTGGTGTCCGTAGTCGGTGCCTTTCTGGACCCCCTCGCAGACAAGCTGATGGTAGTCACTACCTTGGTCATGCTGGTGAGCCATGGCTGGCTTCCGGCCTGGCTGGTCGCTCTTATGATCTGCCGAGAACTGACCATCACCGCCCTGCGAACAATCGCTGTCTCTGAAGGCCTGGTGCTAGCCGCAAGCACGCTGGGTAAGTTCAAGACCGCCTTTCAAGCCACTGCACTGGGGTTTCTGTTGTGGCATCACGAAACCGACTTTCTCTGGCTGTTCCATGTAGACGTGCACGCCTGCGGAGTCATCCTGATGTATTTCGCACTGTTCTTCTCTCTCGTGAGCGCAGGTAGTTACCTGATGTCCTTCTTCGAACACGCGCCCAGCCTGGATGCGCAAGCGTAGCTCAAAGCACCTGGCTCCTATCCCTGGGCAACTCGGGTGGATTCCACCCACTCCCGGAACGCTACCAGCCCAGACCTAAGAGACGTTTGGGGACTGTAGCCCAACTCCTCGCGGGCCTTGGACACATCGGCCCAGGTGATGGGTACATCGCCGAGTTGGTCGGGCGCAGATTCCACCAGGAGTTCCACATCAAACACCTCCGAGATAGCCTCAAGAAGCTCGTTGAGAGTAATGGGATGGCCATTTCCAATGTTGTAGACCCCCCAGTCCCGTGGCCTCTCTATCGCCGCCGTCATGCCACCTACAATGTCGGATACAAACGTGTAATCCCGTCGTGACAACCCGGTCCCAAAGCGGTGAATCGCCTCGGCCGCGAGCGCTCTTCGAACAAAGAGGTGAATGGCCATTTCGGGGCGCTGGCGAGGCCCATACACTGTGAAGAGCCTCAAGCAGGTGGCTTGAAGTCCACGATTGCGAACCGCCGCATGACAAAGAAGCTCTCCTGCAAGCTTTGTGGCCGCATAAGGAGACACGGGTGCCAGGCTATCCGTCTCCCGAAACGGTCCGTCGTGCCGCGCCCCATAGACCGAAGAAGATGAGGCATAGACAATGCGGCTCACTCCCCGTTGGTGCATTCCATCAAGAAGCGACTGTGTGCCCTGTATGTTGATGTCAATGTAGGTCGATGGGTCCTCCAGCGACGGTCGAACCCCCGCCCGTGCTGCCAGGTGTGCCACCACCTCCACGCCTTCCAGCGCCCGCTTCACAGCCTCTGAATCTCGAATATCGCCTTCCACGAATCGCACATGCGGGGCAATGGAGGCGAAATTGCGTCGCTTGATCGCAGGGTCGTAGCCGTCATCGAGATTATCGATAACGGTAACCGTACGGCCCTCCTCCAGAAGCCGTTCCACCAGATGGGAACCGATAAAGCCCGCACCGCCTGTGACAAGAACGTTCATTCAGCAGGGATACCACGCCTCGTTGAGCGTGTCAGGGTGCAACCAACAAGCCGTCCAGCAAAGTAGTGGGTTGCCCAGGCAGTCCATTCCCCCTGAACCGGATTCGACCATTCGCATCCAGAACCACCCCGAGCGGCAGGGAGCGCACACGCCACAGCGAAGAAATTTCACTCTGGGGGTCCACGAGAGTGGGGTATCGCATTCCCAAGGCCTGGGCGGACTCTCGCACCTTGGCCTCGGGCTCTCCCATGTTGATGCCTATCACCTCGACACGATCTCCATACTGCTCCACGATGGCATTGACATGAGGCACCTCGGCGCGGCATGGCAAACACCAGCTCGCCCAAAACACCAGAAGCGCAGGCCGGCCACCCTCGGACTGTACAACCACTGTGCTGCCATCCAGCGCCCCCCCCTTGGTTTGAGGCGCGACTTCACCCTCCAAGACCCCCGTGGGACTGGGCCCAACACAACCCCACAAAAATAGTGAAACCAGCAACTTCAACACGCCGCACCTCACACACACTCCTCTCATGACGTGTCCTATAAGGTTGCGCCACCCAACCAGACGGTTACCCTCGCGGCGTGCTCGATCTGGCCTACTCCCTGACTCGCCCCCTGCTGTTCCGCATGGATCCAGAGGATGCTCACCATCGCGTGATTTCGCTGGGCGCCTCTCTTCCAGGTCTTCTCGGAGCCCTGGCCCAATCCGCCGCGGAACACCCGGCATTAGCCACTGAGGTTTCCGGTCTGTCCCTGCCCTCTCCTGTAGGGCTCGCTGCCGGCCTCGACAAAAACGGCGATGCCATTCTTCTCTGGGAGAAGCTGGGATTCGGATTCGTGGAAGTTGGCACCGTGACGCCTCAACCCCAACCAGGAAACCCCCGGCCTCGGGTACATCGATTGGTCAACGACCAGGCCCTGGTCAACTCAATGGGCTTTCCCAGTGCTGGGGTGGAAGCCATCCAAGCCCGACTCTCCGCTCAAAGAGACTCCGGAAAGTGGCCATCCATCCCCGTAGGTTTCAATCTGGGCAAGAACAAAGACACATCCGCCAAAGACGCTCCCAGCGACTACAGCACTTTGGCTCGCTCACTCTCCGGCCTCGCCGACTTCTTTGTAGTGAATGTCTCTTCCCCCAACACCCCCGGACTACGAGCACTTCAAGAAGAAGAATCGCTCGCGGCCATTGTCGGATCTGTATTGGCTCACGCCAAAGACACCCCGGTGTGGGTCAAGCTCTCACCTGACCTTGAAGACGAGCCGCTCGCGGCAGCAGTCCGAATCTCAATCAACTTGGGCGTTCAAGGGATTGTGGCTACCAATACCACCGTGACCCGCCCCACAGAAACCAGCCAGGAGTACAACTCCGGCGGACTCTCCGGCGCTCCCTTGTTTGACCTCGCCCGGTCTCGAATCCAGGTAGCGCTGGATGCCGCCCAAGGGCGAGTGCCTGTCATCGGGGTCGGCGGTATAGACTCCGCCGAACGAGCCCAGACTCTATTGCAAATGGGCTGCAGAGCGGTGGAACTCTACACAGGCTTGGTCTTTGAGGGGCCGGGCCTTGTGGGCCGAATCAATCGCGGGTTGGTCGACGGCGCCTGAAGCGCGAATGCGACCGGGGCTTATGAGCCGGGCGTCGGGACTGTCTGATCTCATCGCCTACCCCTTCGCCAGGCGAGAAAGCATCCACCTCCACCACCCTGCGTCGCGTGGGGCGACACATCCAGTCGCCAATCGCCTGTGCGAGCCGCTCTCCCCCAGGCTCCAGTGGTGGCATGTGGCCCAGGTCGTCAAACCGCCAGGTAATGGCATCGTAGTGGTCCCCAATCAGCCTCGACACCCGTGGTCGACTCACACCATCTTGAAGTCCATAGGTCACAAGTACCGGACATGCTGGAACCGACACTCGCGGACGTCGAAGCAATAGATCAAGGCTGGCTTGAAGTGGCCAGTCCGTGATCTGGGTGTAGACAGAATCCATATGCTTGCCCGCCAGCATATTGAGTCCGGTTCGCCGATAATCCCTCTTCGAGAATCGAATAGGGTTTCCAGAAACAACCTTTCTCAACTGCTTGAGCCCAGCAAGAACCGCCCTACGTGGCGGCACACCGTTTACCTGTCCTGGCGGTACGGAGCAGACCAACACCATCGCTGAGAGCGTATTTCGCTGCGACAACGCCTGGGCCACCAGCCCCCCCATAGAGTGGCCCACCACAATCGGGCTCCCCAAATCCTTGCAGACCCCATCGGCCGCCTCCACGATCTCATCAAACCCACAATCCCGACCTGCATCGAGACCATGCCCCGGAAGATCCACAGCCACCGTCTCCAAACCCAACTCAGCCCAAATCTTCTGGTCTCGCTCCCACATCCAGCTTCCCAAGCCCATCCCGTGCAGTAGCAGCACCGGAGGGCCCTTTCGGGGGTTTGCGGGAACCACCCGCACGACGGGTTGACCAGCAATTGTAGATTGGTCGCGTTTCACCCCGAAAACCTATTCTGCAGGCCGTCTCACAGCACGGGTTACATCCGTTTCTCCATGCCTCATAGCCAGCTCACCATCTCAGACCTCGCTCGCACCGTTGAGCAAATCCACTTTGCTCGTTCCCATCACATCTCCACGGACAACGTCGAGTTCGAGGATCTGAAACGGGTCCTGCTCCAAAGAGCCCCCTTTCATCCACTGGCACTCAACCTGCGTGCCTTCGACGCACTACCGGAAACCGCACTACCCGCCCCCAGCAAGCGGTTCTCTGGTATCGCCAGGGCATTTATGGACGGGCGATACACCGATGCCTTGAGCGAAGCTCAAGGTGTTGTTTCCCAAGACATGACTGACGACGAACAAGCCCGTCTCTACACAACAATAGGCGACCTCGAGAGCTTGTTGGGTTCAATAGAGTCCGCAGAAGATTGCTTCCGAAAAGCCTTGCTCATCCTCGGCCCTCTTCCCCCTCTCCACGCGCGGCTGGGACGCTGTGCGTTTCTCCGAGGCGATGCCGATACCGCGAGAAGCCGAGCCATCCGTGCACTCGTGGAGAACCCCATCTACGGAACAGCAATGGTGCTCTATCTGGAGGCTTGCCGATCTCGCTCCATTCAACTGCTGCCGATTCCGGTACAAGCGGGACTGGTCCGTACGCAATCAGGCTGGGTCGCGACCCCTGACCTCTCTCCGAAAGCCGTGCGTGCCTGGGAAGCCTGGCTAAATGCCCGAGCCTCCTGCACCCTTGAAGAGTTCCCCCCAGAACGGACTCCCACGCTCGCTCTGATTCAGGCTTGGCGAAGCGGTACAAACGACGACCTCAGCTACACCGATACCCCAAACCCCGAACTCGATGCTCTGGAACGCATGGAAAGAGACGGCATCCTCGATGGTTATCTCTGGTTTGCAGGTCTCGACTCATCCAACGCCAACCAATGGCGAGCCTGGAAACAAGAGCACCCACGCACGATGGAGAGGTTCTGGTCCGAGGGCCTCATCCTCCCCTGATCAGTTCCCAGTGCAGGTCACCGTCAACAACACCTCATCCAGCACCTGTGAAGTCGCTCCATAGCAATCCGTCACCCGCAACCCCAGGGTCGCTGTCTCCGAGTTCGCCGTGCCATAGTCCGCAGCAGGTCCCGACAGCGTCACGGTCGGAGAGGAGGAACTCGCGTCATCAATGGTCGCCGTTCCATCTGCAGAAATTACCTCCCAAGCATAGGTCAGTCGTTCACCATCCACGTCGATGGAGTTCGTACCATCCAGTGTGAAGTCTGTCTCTTCACAGTCATTACAAGTCCAGGTGTAGTTCGAGTTGGTGCAGCTCGATGTGACGGACACAGACTGATCGCTTCCACTGTCCGGAGTCGGCTCCTCGTTGTCCAGACGCGTAGTGATATCGAGACTGAGGCTGTCGGGAAATGACAGGGCATTACTATCCATGACCGAGAGCGTGAACACATAGGAGCCAGCGACGTCAGGCTGAAACAACGGCTCCCCATCTGTGGGCTGATCAATATCTGCAGTTGTCGTGTTGGAATTCGATGGCGCAGAAGTCAGCTCCCAATCATAGGAAACAGAATTGCCATCCGGATCGTGGGAGGTGGTCCCATCCAGCAAAATCTCCGTGCAGTGTTCAAGTGACGCGGTTGTGTCGTAGCCAGCCACCGCGACCGGCATTGTCTCCACTTCACCATCACAGTCATTATCGACCGTCGACAGCACCTCAGGAGCGCCTGGCCATATCGTGGCGTCCGTATCGACACAGTCTCCTTCATCCCAGGAATAGCCATCCCCATCATGGTCCCAAGTACTGCAAAGCTCGTTAGCCGCCCCCGGTGAGCCTTTGTCTGTCTGAGTGCCCCAACCCTGGCGGGCCGCACACCACTGGTCCGTGCTCGCGACAACACCCGATCCATACCCGATGGGGTCGAGGGTAATGGAAGCACCATCCGGATCCGGCATGGTCGCGCCATCATCCCACGCCATACTAGCCACCACGACCCCCTCGGACACCAGCTGAATCTCATCGGTTTCGTTGGATAGACTGATGCCCTCGTAGGCGTAGTCCACCACCACGCCCCCATTGATGTTCTGATTGGCTTCCCCTCCAAAGACAAAGTAATCCCCCGGCTCGATGGTCAGGGGAGCCGAGGCATGGACCGCATGAGACTCTCCACCCACCGTACTGACTAGTACAAGCCCGTTCACCGAAAGGGCAGTCTGAGAGGCGTTGAACACCTCGAACCACTCTCCATGCCGATCCTGCACAGCTCCGGGGTTGACCATCACCTCAACAATCTGAACTGCACCCAGGGGCCACGCGCTCTCATCAACACTGCCATCACAGTCGTTGTCCAGACCATCGGAAAGCGTTTCTTCCAATCCAGGGGCAACCAAAGCATTGGTGTCATCACAATCACCATCACAGCTTGTGACACCATCCTCATCCTGGTCGAAGCCCTCATCGACCTCACCATCCCCGTCATTGTCCTGCCCGTCACAACGCTCCTCGCCTACGCAGTCGGCCACCCCATCAAAGTCAGAGTCCGGATAGCCCTCATCCACGTCTCCATCCCCATCGTTGTCCAGGCCGTCGCACTCCTCCGAATCCTGGCAGTCCGCTATGCCGTCCACATCGCTGTCCGCATACCCTTCATCCACCAGGCCATTGCAGTTGTCATCAATGGCATTGCAATCCTCAGTCCGCCCCGGATGAATGTCCGGGTTTTCATCGTCGCAGTCCCCATCGGCCTCGGCCACGCCATCTTGATCCTCGTCCCCCACCTGGATCACCCCAGAATCAATCGGGGGCTCTGAGTCATCCTTGATCGGTACCTCTGCAGGACAACCAATCATCAAACAAAGTGGCAAAAGGAAAAAACCACGAATCATGAGCACCCTCAAAAACAGCCATTCAAAACCATGGCGTATGAGAAACCTACCCCACCAACCTCAACACTGGCAATGACTGCCCGGTTCTCGCAGCACAGCACATGGATACTTGACAGCCCTGCCCCAGAAGATAGGTAAGCCGCGCCGCACTATGCGGGAGTAGCTCAGTGGTAGAGCCCCACGTTGCCAACGTGGCTGTCGCGAGTTCAAATCTCGTCTCCCGCTCCATTTTACGCCGCCCTTTACGGGCGGCGTTTTCATTAGCGGGCTCGACCATCAAAGAAAGCCCGTCCCTTCCAATGCGTTTCCACCAGAAACAAGGATCGCATCAGAATCCACACAAAGACCAGGTTGCCGAGGGGATGCGTCAGCGCATATCCACCCCCTCTCCCATCAAACCGTTCAATCCGCCAGCGGAACACGGGTATTAACAAACACACTAGGCCGAACCACAAGAGCCAGCCGGGCGCCACGAGCTGCCAGCCCCAAAGCAGTTGTGTGCCCAGTAGAAAAAACAACACCAGGAACGGCAAGAGAGTGCCAACGAAAATGAAACAGGCAGCACCTAAGGCCACCAGGGGCTTTCGGTTCATTCCCTCGTAGAGATTCTTGGTGTACCCCTCAACAATGTCAGCAAGGCACTCATAGAGGCGCACCCGAAACCCTGTGGGGGCGTGCAACAGCCCACAGCCGAGAGCTCGCTGTTTGAACGCTCGCGCAAGCTTCACGTCTTCAAGCACCTCTCCCATCACGACCCGGTGCCCCCCTACAGCATCATAGGACTCCCGTGTGACCAGGATGAACTGTCCATTTGCGAACGCCACTGTAGAGGCACGGTGATTGACGGCATCCATGTCTACCGACCCGCGAATGAACCACCCCACAACTGGGATCACCACCTTCTCCCAAAACCCAATCAACTCCCAGTCCCCAAAGAGCGAAAGCAACCCCAGCTCTCTCTCCTGCATGCACCTTACAGCCGCCGACAACACCCAAGGCGCCAAGCGGACGTCCGCATCGACAAAGAGCAAGTAGTCACCAACAGCCTCCCCGGCAGCACGCTGGCAGGCCCAGGGTTTTCCCGCCCAACCCTCCGGCGGCTCTGTACCTTCGACAACCCGAAGCCTCGGGTCTCCTCCTCCCGCCGCAAGAGCTTCCTCGGCCGTCCCATCATCCGAGCCATCATCCACCACGATTACTTCAAGAAGTCCCCCCGAAAGCGCCAGAACCGCCTGTACACAGGGTCCAATTCTCCCCGCCTCATTTCGAGCGGGTATACACACAGAAACCAAAGGAGCCGGAGAATCCGCCGCCTCGTCCATCGGCTCCAGCCTCCAACGTGCAGCCCAGCGATGTACCGAAAGGGTCAGGAGTAGCCAGATGGCTGTCAGCAGAAGCAAAACCAGCCCCAAAAGCACGCCGGAAAAACCAGGGTCTCCCCAGTGCATGCTACTGCTGCTCCCTGTCCGGGCGAGTTACCACGCGATCTGAGATCAACACAGACTCCGCTGGAACGGCACGGCCTGGCGCTATCCAGACCCCACTCCCCACTCGAGCCCTCGGCCCCAGACAAATCCCAATCATCGAGAGGGGCACCCCGACAATCTCCGAGCCAGCCTGAACCCTCACCTCTCCTGTAAAAGACTGGTCCATCCCATAGGCACCCCGTTTGAGTTCGGAACTCGACCCCAGAACAGAAAGCTGGGTCACCCCTCCATGCATGGCATCCGGCCCGAGCACAGAAAAGCGCAGCATGGCCTGCCGCTGAACAACAGCCCCGTCGCTCAACACGCTTCCCTCACAGAGAGCTTGTTCCTCAACCCGAGCTCCAGGCCCCAGAATAGATCCCCGCACCACGGCCCCGGCCCCAATGCGAACACCATCGGAGAGAACACAGCCCTCCACAACCGCCGATGGATGCACATGCACCAACTTTCGACTGAAATCATTGAGTGCAGGCGCTAAGCGCAGCGGGTCCAAACTCCAAGAACACAGGGCAGACCAGGCCAGCCGCGCTCCGCCTCTCAATGGGTGGTCCAGTATTGCCCGTTTCCAGACCGTCGGGCCGATACCGAGAAGAGCTCCCCAGAGCAGGTGTGACCAGTGCCGCACCGGAAGCACCAGGTGGTCCGAGAGCACAAGGTCCAGGACGCGCCCTGCAACCGGCACAGGTATTCTCCGCTCCACCGGCGACACCTCCACCACCGGCGCACTTCTCAGCCGGTCCTCCACCGTGCCCTGTCCCCCGGGCGCCAACCATCCAAAGGCCGGGCGGTCTCCTGGAAGCTCATCGAGCAACTCGCCGAGTCGCCCCCCCAAGTGAAATCGAACATCCGATCCCGAATCACGACCCACTTGAGCGAGCAGAGAAAGCCCCTTCGACAACACAGCGGTGCCCCCTGGTACCACCAACGTGCTCTCCCCCACTATCGGCGCTTCCACTCTCCGAAAACCCGCCTCTTTCACCGCCGAGTCCACAGCATCTCTCAAGAGCACATCCCAGATTCGAACCCCACCCCCATCCAGTCCCAACCCTTCGATTTTTTCATCCCAGGTGGTCACGAACACGTTCATCTGTCGAACTCTCTTTGCAAGTAGCGGTCACCGCTTGAATGCGAAACCCAGCATAAATGGATAGTAGACCTGCCTGGAGGATGCCATGCCCACAGTTCTCGCTCTATTGACTTTGGCCGCTTGCGGTGGAAAACAAGCCGAACCCGAAGTCGCTGCAGAGCCTGCAGCAGCCATCAACAGCAACATTCCACAAGACGCCAAGTCCCAGTCGTTTGCCAAGTCCTTGATGGGCTTGAACATCACGAACTTCAAGCCATCGGACGCCATGGGTGGAGCCGTTCTGACGTACAACAGCCTCTCCTTTCGCCCAGATGGTACCTGGCACGCCGCTGGAAGCGTGGCCATCGGAGAAGACTCGATGGAGTGCAATGAGCAAGGTACATGGACCATGGAGCCGGCCGAGCCGGCCTCCACAGCGACGATGACATGGTCCTTGGAGTCCACCGACTGCGCGGGCCGCAAGTCCGGCACAGAACAGCGTGTTCAGATGAGTATTCTGAACAATGGGCAGTACAAAGTCCTCTTCCGCTGATTCCTTGCCATTCGGGCAGCTTTCCAGGCTTGATACCTGTTTTCCGGACGGTTAGAACGGCCCCCGTTCCCCGCACCTTAAATTACCAGGAGAGCCCGTGTCCGTTCGCGTAGCAATCAATGGCTTTGGCCGTATCGGAAGGTGCGTCCTACGCACCGCATGGAATGACCCCGAAATCGAATTCGTTCACATCAACGATTTGACCGGAGACCCACTTCTAGCTCACCTACTGAGTAACGACTCCGTGCACGGCCGATTTGACGTGCCGGTATCCGCCGTAGAGGGTGGGCTCCAGATCGGTGACAAAGTCGTGCCCACCTCCGCCGAACCCGACCCCTCCAAGCTTCCCTGGAGCGAGAGTAGCGTCGATGTCGTGCTGGAGTGTACAGGTCGCTTCACGGCCCGGGACAAGGCCCAACAGCATATTGACGCTGGCGCCTCCAAGGTGATTATTTCTGCACCAGCCAGCGGCGCGGATGCCACCATTTGTGTAGGCGTCAACGACGAGACACTGGATGCAGAACAGCATCACGTCATCTCCAACGCCTCCTGCACGACCAACTGTCTGTCTCCTGTAGCCAAGGTTCTCAACGACGAGTTTGGCATTGTGAGAGGCCTCATGACCACGGTCCACTCCTACACCATGGACCAGAATCTTCTGGATGCTCCGCACGCAAAAGGAGACTTCCGACGTGCCCGAGCAGCAGCACTGAACATGGTTCCCACTTCAACCGGAGCCGCCAAGGCTGTGGGCCTAGTCCTGCCAGAGCTCAATGGAAAACTCAACGGCATGGCCATCCGAGTTCCCACAGCGAACGTCTCCCTGGTGGACCTGGTCGTCGAGTTGGAACAAGGCACAAGCGCAGAGGGCATCAATGCGGCCCTGGCCCAAGCCGCCAACGGCAAGATGCGCGGCGTTCTGGAAGCCTCCTGCGAGCCCCTGGTTTCCGGAGACCTGATCGGAAACCCCCACTCCTCCATCGTAGATACACAGTTGACGATGATGAGTGGCAGCAACCAGGCCAAGCTCCTGTCCTGGTACGACAACGAGTGGGGTTTCTCCAATCGTCTGGTCGACCTGGTTCGAATTCTGTTTGGGAAGGAACGTCGATGAGTGTCCAGCAAATCGCCGACCTCGATGTAGAAGGTAAACGCATCCTCCTGCGACTCGACCTGAACACCCCGCTTAGTGAGGGGCAAGTGGCCGATGACACGCGGATAAGTGCAGCACTACCCACCATTCAATCGCTCTCCGAGCGAGGGGCGCGGCTGATCATCTGTTCACACCTCGGAAGGCCTCGGGGCCAGAAAGTCCCCAGCCTGAGCTTGGAGCCAGTGGCCGCCCGCTTGGCCGACCTCCTTGACACCGAAGTCTGGTTTTCCCATCAGCCTGTCGGCGACGACGTCGAGTACCTGTCCAAGGAACTCGATAACGGAGCTGTCCTGGTAGTGGAAAACTTGCGTTTCAATCCCGGAGAGACATCCAATTCGGCCGAGTTCGGTCGCCGCCTGGCGCGCTTGGGAGACATTTACGTCAACGACGCATTTGGGGTCATGCACCGCAATCATGCCTCTGTGGATTCCGTGGTCGAGTCCTTCCAGAATGCCGCTACAGGTCCCCTCGTCCACAAAGAACTCGCCGCCTTGGCCGAGCTCAACGACGACCCGAAGCGACCGTATGTGGGAATTTTGGGAGGTTCCAAGGTTTCCGACAAGATCGGAGTCATCGAGACCCTGATGGGACGTGTAGATGCACTGCTCATTGGCGGAGCCATGGCATATACCTTCATCAAGTCCCAAGAAACCGACGTAGGTGCCTCGCTGGTTCAGGAGGAGAAACTCCTGTTGGCCAAGCGGCTGCTTGAGCGCTGCGCAAGCAAGGGCGTAAAGGTATTTCTACCAACCGACCATGTAGCGGCCACCAGCCTGGATTCAGAGCCCATCGTCACCAAGGAACTCACCGGTGACTTGAAGGGATTCGACATCGGGCCGGAGACTGTCAACCTGTACAGCAGCGTCATCGCCAGAGCCTCTACCGTATTTTGGAACGGGCCCATGGGTGTTACCGAAGTGGATGCATTCTCTGCAGGCACACAAGGCATCGCCCAGGCCGTCGCAGATGCAGACGCCTACACGGTCATTGGTGGCGGGGACTCAGCCGCTGCGGTGAAGAAGCTCGGTCTTGGCGAGAGTTTCACCCATATTTCTACCGGGGGCGGAGCCGCCCTACAGCTCGTAGAAGGGCGCACCCTGCCTGGGCTGGAAGCCATCCGACGAAGGGCGGGCCAATGAGCCGACGACTCCTGATTGCCGGTAACTGGAAGATGAACAAAGGCCCCACCGACGCCGACACGTTGGCCATGGGTCTCAAAGCCACGCTTTCCAACATCGAATCGGTCGACTTTCTCGTTGCCCCTCCATCGATCTCAATCGTTGATGTGGTTCGCAGACTCCAGCACACCGGAGTACTCGTGGCCGGTCAGGACCTCCACCCGGAGCCAGCCGGTGCATTCACAGGCGCGGTCTCCGGAGAGATGCTTCGCAACGCAGGATGTACCCATGTGATCGTAGGTCATTCCGAGCGCCGAAAGGTCTTCGGTGACTCCAACGAGTGGGTAGGCCGAAAGGTCCATGCAGCCCTCCGTTCAGGCCTGGTTCCCATTCTCTGCCTGGGAGAAACCCTGGAAGAACGCGATGCAGGTCAGGTAGACACGGTGGTCTGTGGGCAGCTTGAAGCAGGTCTTGCCGGCCTCCAATCTGACCAGGTTGCCACGTGCATCCTAGCCTATGAACCGGTGTGGGCAATCGGCACTGGCCGCACAGCAAGCCCAGAGCAAGCTCAGGAAGTACACGCAACCATCCGGGGCTGGCTCCAAAAACACCATCCCGAATACGTGTCGCAGCAGGTCCGGGTCCTCTACGGAGGCTCGGTAAAAGCAGGAAATGCCTCACAATTGTTGAGCCAACCGGATATCGATGGAGCGCTCGTGGGAGGCGCGTCCCTCGATGCCGATTCATTCGCCGCTATCGCAACAGCGGTTCAAGCTTAGGAGGACACCATGGGACTGTTTATTACGATCCTTCACGTGGTCCTGTGCACCATCTTGATTCTCATCATTCTTCTCCAACCCTCCAAGGGCTCGGATGTAGGCGCCGCGTTTGGCGGTGGTTCCTCTTCTTCGATGTTCGGACCTCGAGGCGCGGGAAGCATGCTGTCTCGGGCTACTACGGTCGTAGCGATTCTGTTCATGTTCACTTCGATTTCGCTCGCGCTAAGGTCCACCCCAGAGAAACTCTCCGGCGATGAGCTGGAAGAAGGGGTTCTCGGAGCCGGACTCGACGATGACATTCTCGGACTGGGCAACACCGAACCTGCTGCACAAGAAGACGGCACAACAGTGGAAGAGCCAGAAAACCCCTTTGAGACACCCGTACTTGAAGAGGTAGCTGGAGAGGAAG
>JAYZDK010000074.1:0-13969 GCA_036337845.1 Myxococcota bacterium
ACAAAGGGGTCATGGGGGTCGAAGTAATGCAGCCACAGAAACAGGGGCTGTTCTGGGTTGGTTCGGGTGTCGAGCCATGCGAGCGCAGCGTCGGTGGTGGCATCAGCCCGGCGCTGAGACAGCCCGGTGTTCACCGTGCCCGATTCGGTGACCAGCCCGGTGCCATCGGCCTGGGGAAACTTGGCATCGAAGACATCAAAGCCCTGGTGAAGACCAAAGGCCTCGGTCACCGGGTATGCGCTGACAAAGGCGGCGGACTCCCCGCCGTGGGAAGCCCAGACCTCGGCCAAGGTGACCTGGGAGTCATGCAGGGCGTTGCCTTCAAGGCCGTGGAGCACACGGAGCCCGTGGTGGTAAGGCTCAAGCCCGGTCAGTATCGAGGCGTGGGCAACTGGAGTGACCGCAGCCTGGGAAATGGCCATGTCGAAGACCACTCCCTGCTGCGCCAGGATGTCCAGGTTTGGGCTGGTGGGTTTTTCATACCCATAGGCCCCCAGGTGGTCGGCCCGGGTGGTGTCCAATGTGATCAGGACAATGTGCTTGGTAGTGGAGGAAGCCGGTGGCTCCGGAGCATCTGCAGGCTCGGGGGTTTCACAGGCCAGAGTAGTGCAGCCGATTGCAATCAGGGCAAGGAAGCGAGTCATGACCACCACTATCCCAGTGACCCCTGACGAGAGCAGGTTGTGTTCCTTATGAGGGACTGGAAACAGGCAGTTCGGAGCCTGAACAGCAGATGGAGCGGCAGCTTGTGCTTGTTGCTCTATACTGGGGTGGGGTGACGCTATTTTGCTTACGTTTCTGTGGATGATGGGCTGCTTTCAACAGACAGCGCCCGAGACATGCCCGACGGATGTACGACCAGAAGACACGGCATCTCTACCGGTGGATACAGGAGAGCCGCTCGGGCCCAGGGACCTCCAGCAGAACTACCCGGACGCTCCCGAGAATGGGCTTCAAATCCTGACACCAGCATTGGAGGTTCCCCCATATAGCGAGGTGTTTTTCTGCTTTTACGGGACGTATCGAGGCCCGGACGTGGGGGTAGTGTCCCTGTGGTCACACAGCGTGAGCGACTACAACCACCACAGCTTGTTGATGGCGGCGTCCGAGGAGGACCCGGAAGATGGTTCCATCGTGCCCTGCCTCTTTGAGGCTCGTTCAGACACCCTTTTTCAGGCGGTGGTGATTGAAGGTGAGGAATCGGAGCCCGGAGACTGGCTCTCTCTTCCAGAAGGGTATGGAGGCCGCCTACAGGAAGGCCAGCGCTGGGTGCTGGAAACCCACTACATCAATCCCACGGCCGATACCCTGCTGGTGAACGATGCCATCAACCTGGAGTTTGTGCCCGCCGAGGAGATTACCCACTGGATAGCCGCCTATGAATCCTTCGGAGACCCGGATGTTCCTGCCCAGAGCACGGCCTCTCACAAGTACGATTGCACCTGGACGGAAGACTATGAACTCTTGTCGTTGTTTGGACACATGCACCAGTATGGCGATGCTTTTACCGTGGACTGGACACACGGTGGTGTGACCGAGCGTATCTACGAGGTCACAGACTGGCGGCCCGAATATCGGGAAAACCCCAGGCCAGTCACAGCCTCGTTTCAGCCCGGGGAGTTCCAGGTACAAGCCGGCGATGTGTTCACCACGGAGTGCACTTGGACCAATCCCACAGACCAGGACATTGTCTACCCGACAGAGATGTGTAGCTTGCACGGCGTGATCAGCCCCGCGGTGTTGCCGATTCTCTGTGAGGGAACCCCGCATGAAACAGATTGATCCCCGTACTGCGGTTCGATAGTGGGAGTGAGCTGTGGCCGTGGTTGGGAGCGCCAATAGGGTGTTTTCGAGGGTTGTTGTCTACCGTTGTTTTGAGGTGTTTCATGTGGACTCGTCTTCTTTCCGTTTCGCTGGTTTGTGTGTCTCTGGCCGCTTGTGGTGGGCCGCCGGTGACTGAAGGGCTGTGGCGAGCTTCCAACCCCGTGATTGAGAGCGATGCGTGTGCGCTGGAGATTGCTTGGGAAATCGATTCGGATTGGACAGCCGACTACACCCTGGCCCATGGAGAGGATCGCGACTCGTTTACGCTCACTGCAGCGGGGAGCGACCCGGTCGATTGCGTGGCGGATGGACAGGCCTTTACCTGCGCTGGCGTTGCTGTGATCGACTACAACGAAGGCATTGAAGAGCTTCCTGCCATGGATGCGGTCATCACTTTGGATTCTGCCACCGAAGGTGAACTTCTTGATGAAGTAAGCAGTGTGGCGACCACAACGGTTGAAGGCACTTGTGAGGGAGGGGCGTGCGATGCGCTTTTGGGGTCTGTGGCCGACGACATTCCCAACCCCTGTATTTCGGTGATTACGCTGGACTACGCCCTGGTCGAATAGCGAGTGTCTGGGGTTCTACGAGCCTCGTGTTGCGAACTGATCCAGCCAGGATTTAGGCTCCTCCAGTGAGATGGAAAAGGCTTCGAATCCTGGAAATACCAGGTCGTTCAGAGCATCGTGAAACAGACGGAACCGGCTGGCGCGAGGCAAGGTGCCCAAGTCGGCTGATTCGGCGTCTGGGTCTGCCAACTCGTGCCCGGAGAGGAGTTCGTCGGTAATCGCAGCGTCCAGCATCCAGGTAATGTTGGAGGAAACATCCTCCAAAGAGCCTTGTGCGGCTTCATGGGCGAGTAGGGCCCAGCCGATTCTGCCGTGATTGATTTCGTCTCTTAGGATTTCCTGCACGGTGTCGTGGACCCGTCCCGGCCGGGCCAGTCGAAGCATTTCTCCGAGTATGGCGGCGCTGATGGTTTCGTTGATGCAGCAGGTAGCCACTACTTGCAGGAGTAGGCCTCGCTCTTGGCGGGCCAGGTGGGGTTCTACTTCCAGGTGGGGGATGGTTGGAGGGGCGACATTCCCTCCTAGTTCTCTGATCAACTCAATGCATAGTTCAAGGTGTCGGGCCTCCTCCAGAGCGGCTTGTTCAGAGAGCTCGATGACCACTTGGGGGGCACCCGTTCTGCGGAGATCTCGGGCAATCTGTTGAAAACGGCCGGCAGCGATGGCTTCGGCCTGGGCTCTGAACTTCCACACTCCGGCTGCCCGCCGGCGCACCGGTTCGGGCAGTTCTGACAGGCTCATGGGTTGGTGTCCCACTCCTCGCAGCAGAGGTCACAACAGACTCCACTGGCCCAGCAGCAGACCGTCGTGCTCGCACCACATACAGACCAATCTGTACCGGTGGCCATGGCGTAGTCGTCGGCCACACAGTCCACCGGGCATTCGGTGGTGTCTGTATCGGCGTCTGCATCTGCATCTGCATCTGCATCTGCGTCTGCGTCTGCGTCTGCGTCTGCGTCTGCGTCTGCGTCCGCATCGGCGTCTGTATCTGCGTCTGCGTCTGCATCGGCGTCTGCATCGGCGTCTGCATCGGCGTCCGCGTCTGCCTCAACCTTTGGCTCCTCACCAGTATCGGTGCCGCTCACGCAGCCGGTGAGCCCTGCGGTCAACAGTGCGCCATCGAGTACGATGGCCCAGAACAGTTTGCGGGGTTCCATGGATTCTCCTCTTCAGTGGGCTTTTGCAGCCTACCATCGTTTGTGTGGGGGATTGGATGGGAAGCTTTGTTTGTGCGGGAACGTGGACATGCCCCAGCTTGAAACCGAAGCCGAGCCCTGCCGGAACCCTCAATTGAATTATGGAATAGGCCTGGGCTTGAACGCTGACCGGGGGAGTAGTTCGTCCAGGTACACAGATAGATCAGGATTCGAAATGCAGGCGTATATCGACAGGCTTCAGCAGTTGAACCTACAGGCGGTAGAAGGTGGCAGTCACAACTTCCAGCACCAGCAGGCACTGTTGGCGGAGATTATCAAGAAGAGCCGCCCCACTCGTGTGCTGGAGATTGGGTTCAATACGGGCTTTGGATCCGCCCTGTTTCTGAGCCAGGGCTGCACAGTGACCTCATTTGATATTGGTGAGCATGACTATGTGGCTCGCTGCAAGGAGATCGTGGATGATGTGTTTCCCGGCCGCCATGAGCTGGTTCTGGGAGATTCTGCGTTGAGTATTCCGCAGTACACCACTGAGGACCCGTTCGACCTGGTGTTCATCGATGGAAAGCACAGCTATCGGGGGTGCATTGTCGATTTGCTCAACTGTATCGACCACTGCAAGCCCAATGCGTTGGTGGTGGTGGATGATGTTTTCGTGATGAGTGACGACCCCTGTTACCTGGCGATCCAGTCTCTGGAGACGGCTCGACACCTGCGTCAGTTGAGCTTTCACAAGTACCACGGAGACCGCGGTCTGATGCTGTGTCGTTACACCGTGGAAAAATCGGATTGGTGGGGGTGCTGGGAAGAGCCGGCGTAGTCAGGAAGTCTCCGGTGTGTGTGCTTGCAGGCAAGAGATTGTTTTGCCTGTAGGTGATTTTTCAAGGGATGAGTCTGGTAGTCTCGGCACTGGCTGGAGGCGCCCATGTCTAGGTTCGAGCTCAACGAGCAATCCGATCGCTTCGAACAGAACCTGGTGTTTCGCGCCTCTCGCAGTCTTCAACTCGCGCTTGCGGTTGTGGTGGCTCTGGCAACAGTTGTGTGTGTGCTGTTGGCCGTCTATGGGTTGACGCCTACCTTCAAGGGTTTGGCGCCGAAAGAGCCGGGTTTGGCCACACCAGATCCGGTGACTGCGGAACATGTACTTGCTGCGATGGAAGGTCCTCTTGAGATGGGAGAAGGGGAGGATTTCCCGGAAGAACCGCTACTCGAGGACGAATCTGGCCCATACGCGGAGTTGATTTCAAGTATCGGCGAATACTTCGAGACGGGCTCTCATCCTTGGGGCTCTCGATACGAGCGCAAGTGTGTCAGTGGTGGGGCCATTCTCGATACAAGGGCGCAAGGAGACTGCCTTCGGTACAAAACCCGACGTGTGGCTCGTGGAATCAATCACCAGCTCTCCGAAACGGCCAAGAGCTTGCCGCAACCTCGCGCCATTGCCTACCTTGAGGGTGTGTTGGCCCTGATGCCATTGAGCTACGATGACGAGCATAGGGTTCTTGGAATTAAGGCGCTTTCAGACGTCGCGAAGACCCAGGTAGAAAACTATGCCGAGGCCTACCAGTCCCTCCAGGCGCTCTATGGAGGCAACACACAGCCACCGGTACTGCTTGAGAAAGAGGCCCAGGTGTTGGTGTACAACGCCATCTTGGAAATGACGAAATTAGGCGCGTCCCCGGCTCGATTCTTGGTGTGGACGCCTCAAACTCAGAGGTTTGTTCCATTGTTTTCAGAGTCGGAACAGCTTCCTGGGCTGGTCATGCTGTGGAATGTGCTCGGAGATGGCTCCGTAGAAGACATTACGGCTCATGCAGATTCGCTGCACTCGCTGTTGGATGGGGTTCCCGAGGAAAAGCGGGTGGGTGCGCTTCAGGTGTGGTCGAGTCTCAAAGACGAACGGCTGGCCGAGGTGTTGTACGACTATGAGTTGGCGATGTTGGAATACCGGGGCGTGATGTCGGAACGTCAGGAGAAGTATGAAGCCAAGAAGAATCGCAAGGCTTCTGTGCGCACCACCGGGCTCTACGGGATGTTGATGAGCATAGGAGCCATTGCTGTGCTGGGGCTTCTGCTCGCCCTGCTTGCCGTAGAGCGAAACACGAGAGCACTGCACACTTTGGCTCATGCGTATGCGAAAGACGGGCCACCGGAGGAGCCACCGGCCGCGCCTTTAGGGGACCTCGATCTGACAGACATGGATTCGGATGTTGCCTACTTGGACGAGGAAGATTTGGATCTCGACGAGCCGGTGTAGGCTGGTGCGCTCAAGCTCTCCGCGCATCACTTGGAGCATGGATAGCTGATGGGGCAGCGCTTGACGGAGAGGAAAGGCCTGTTCGGGGATGCGAAAGTCAATTGACGGTGTCTGTGTTTGCAGAATCCCCGTACCATGAACGAGTCGGAGGTCAGGCATGCGGATGGTGGTAGCGGGGATGTTGGGGGTGCTCTTCGGAGTGCTGCTCGGAAGGCTGGGGCCGGCACAGGAGCTCTCCGAGCTTAAAGCAGAAGCTTCCGAGCGCCTGGAGAATCCAGACTGCGAAACTCAGACCCTCGGACGCGACCTTGCGGTGCTGATGGGGGGTGGGCTCCAGGGAATGCAGTCTGCGCCCCCACCGGAGCCGGAGTTTGATGAGGCGGAGCTTGAGGCCATTTGGGACCAGGCCGAGCAGGATGCAGAGGTGCTGGGTGAGGAAGCGGAAGCGGGGCTTCGAGAGGCGGCAAACGATGAGGAGCTCATACGAGCTCTGCAGGCGGCAGTGGAGTTGCGTCGCAATCAGGCTCGAGCGGCCCTGGTGGAGGACGCAGACCCCAGCGATGCTCAGTTGGACGAGTTCGATGTGGCGGTAGCGGACATGAACGAGTCGCTTCAGGGGCTGGCCCAAGACCTCGTAGACATGCTTGAGGAGGGTGAGACTCCGGGCCGCCGAGATGCGATGGTGTTTGCAGCGGAAGCCTTGGACACCATGATTGATGCCGAGGACCGAATCTGGGACTCTCTGGACGAGGGGCAACGCGAGTCGGTGGATGAGGCTTCTATCGACCCGTTCAGCTACGTGGACCAGCACCTCCTGGGGGTGCTTGCCGAGCTGGGAGAGTCTCCCTGATGTCCGCTGGGGCGAAAGCCACCCCTACCGCAATGCAGTCCATTCGAGACACATTCTTGGTGGCTCGCTACCACTGTGCTCGAGCGCTCAGGACTCGGAGTGCACTGAACTTGTGTGCGCTCTTTGTACTGTGTGCGACCGGTATGTCGGTGGCGTTCAGGCAGATCTTGAAAACCATGGAAAATGTTGCCAGCCAGAGCCTCGGGGTGCCTCAGGTGGACAACCCTGGGACGATGTTCGATACCCTCCGAAACCAAGGGGACCTCGACCTCATGTTCGAGGGGATGATTGGGAATGCCGCATTGGTTGAATGGGCCATGTCGTTGCCGTACATGACCATTACCTGGGTTTGGGGGGGCATGGGTCTTGTGCCGTTTCTGGCAGCAGCTGTGGGTGCCGAAGGCGTGGCGCCAGACCTCAGCGCAAGAACCATCCGGTTTGAGGCAATGCGCACCGGTAGGCTGGAGATTGTGGGGGGGCGCTACCTGGGGATGTGCTTGTTGGTGCTCATTGCAATTACCCTCAGCGTAGTGGCGCCTTTTTGTGTGGCCGTGTTCTGGATGGCCGACCAGCCCGTTCTGCTTCAGATCACATCGCTATTGGCCTTCGTTCCGCGGCTGTGGCTCTGGTCGCTCCCGTTTGTAGCGTTGGGTTTGAGTTGCTCGTGTCTGGTCCAGAACGTGAACTGGGCGCGTCTGGGTAGCACCATAGCGACGGTATTTACCTGGGTTGCATCCAGTCTGAATGCCTACTTTGGAGACGACGCGACGTGGTCAACTCTGCTGGGGTTGCTGCTGCCGCAGGGCTGGCTTGGTGATTTGTGGGGACCAGGCTTTGGCTGGACTGTAGGTGGGATGGTGCTGGGCGCGATTGGCGTGGCCTTTGTGGTTCCGGGCTACTTCTTCCTTCAAAGGAGGGATTTGTGAGCTCTCCAGCACTGGTGCTTGAAGGCTTGCGTAAGCGCTACACCCGCCGAGGGCCCTGGGTGCTGGATGGGCTGACCTGCCGCTTTCCTCGAGGTGCTGTCAGCGGGCTGGTGGGTCCGAACGGTGCGGGTAAGACCACGTTGTTTTCAGCGGTTGTGGATTTCCTGAAGCTTCAGGATGGACGGGTCGACATCCTTGGGGAAGGCCCGTTTGAGGCCTTTCGGTTCAAAGGTCGCATTGGGGTGCTGCCTCAGGATGCGCAGCTGGACCCGCGCCTCACGCCCCATGCATTCTTGCGTGGCATGGGTCAGCTTCAGGGGTTGTCTCGAGTGGAATCGGAAGCGGCAGTCAGGCGGGCCTTGGCCTCTGTGAACCTTACCGAACGAGGAAAAGACAGGGTGGGTGCGCTTTCGCATGGCATGAGACGCCGTATATCGGTGGCTTCTGCGTTGTTGGGCCAGCCCGAGTTGGTATTGCTGGATGAACCTACAGCCGGACTGGACCCGCGCGAAGCGGCGAGCTTGCGGGCACTGCTCAAGGGGCTGGGAGGAAAGACGAGTGTTGTAGTTTCCAGCCACAATCTCGCTGAGTTGGAACAGATCTGTGACCACGTGGTCTTGATCGAGGCGGGGCGGTGCCTGGGAGAAGGCACCGTAGAAGAGCTGACGGCACGGGGGGGCGTGGAGACATGGAGTCTGGGGCCAGGAGAACTGTAAATAGAACGACTCCGTCAGGCATTGCCGGGGCACTCCCTCGACCTTGTCGAGCGAACGCTCATTCACAAAGCCGCCACGGAATCAGACTTGGATACAGGCTCGATTGTTATTGCGGGTCAGCTTTCCGCGACTGGAATCGCAATTCGAGGGGTGAGGCGAGGCCACACCTTGGAGGACAGTTACCTGCAGCGAACACAGCCTGTGGACCAAGATGACTCGGAATGAAGAGAACTCCGTGTGGGGAGACTCCCGTGAGAGAGCGCTTGTATGAAAGAGATTGAGGTTGAGGTATGCATTGTTGGAGCCGGGGCTGCGGGCTTGTGGGCCGCTGCGGCCTGTGCACGCCAGGGTGTGGAAACCTTAGTGCTCGAGAAAACACGGCGAACGGGCACCAAGGTTCTCTCAAGTGGGGGGTCTCGTTGCAATTTGACCACCACACTCGATGCTCGTGACACTGCCCGGCAGTTTGGAGCAGGCCAGAACTTCATCACGCCCGCGCTGAAAGCCCTCTCTCCTCAGGCGGTGAGGAATCATTTCGAGCAACTGGGAGTAGCCACCAAAGAAGAAGCCGAATTTCAGAAGGTGTTTCCTGTATCCGACTCGGCACTCGAGGTTCGGGATGCGATGGAGCGCGATGCCCGTGCAGCAGGGGCTCGGTTTTTGATCGACCAGGCGGTGCAGGCCATCGAGCCCTTTGAGGGTGGATGGGTGGCGCACACCAAGAGGCTGCGGGTGATGTGCCGCTGTCTTCTCATCTGTTCTGGAGGACGCAGTTACCCGAAGACGGGAACCACAGGCGATGGCTATGGCTGGTTGACGGACTTGGGGCTTGACCTGGTGGAGCCCGTCCCGGCGCTTGCGCCCTTGGCCAGCCCGGCGAGCTGGATTCGGGAACTCAGCGGTGTGGCTGTAGATGGAGAGCTTCGGATTGGAAAGGCACGCCGGCGTAGGCCCGTGTTGTTTACCCATAGGGGGCTTTCCGGTCCGGCTGCGATGGATTTGTCGGAGATCATTGCTCGAGGGGGCACAGGAGAGGCCCGCTTGGACCTGGTTCCTGACCTGTCTTGGGAGCGGTTGCGAACCGAGTTTGTAGAAGCAGCGGGGCGACCGGGTTCACCACGGATTGCTTCATTGATTCCCTTGCCCAGGCGGGTGGTGGAAATGCTGGCACGAAGGGCCGAGTTGGCCGAGGAAAATCCTCAGGTGAACCAACTCAACAAGGCCGCACGGCACCGGCTCATTGACACACTTAAAGGGCTGAGAATCCCCATCTCTGGCACTCTGGGGTTCGACAAGGCGGAGGTCACCGCGGGGGGGCTGGCACTTCACGAGGTGGAACGGAGAACCATGGGTGTACACAAGGCTCCCGGGCTCTATGTGTTTGGGGAAATCCTGGATTTGACCGGGCCGATAGGTGGCTTCAACTTCCAGGCGGCTTTTGCTACTGCGGAACTGGCGGCACGCGCAGTGACTGATGCAAAAAGCAACAGGTAGCCCGGCTTTCTATTGGATGGATACCACCTCGTAGTCCAGGCGGCCTCGGGGGGTGGTGACTTCGAACACATCACCGACTTCTGTCTCAGCCATGGCCGAGCCTAGCGGTGAGGCGGGAGAGATGACCCGAACCGTGTGTCCATCTACGGTTACCTGAGCGCCTCCTACGGGCGCGAGGAACACCGTTTCCTGTTGTTCTCCAGCGAGCTCTACAAGTGCGCCGGTTCGGGCAGTCAGCGGGGTGAGCGCGGCGCTTCCATCAAGATTCCCAAACCATGCGAAGAGTTGGCGGAGTTCGGCGATTCGCCAGGCTTGGCCCCGAGCCAGGTAGGAGGCTTCTGTGGATCGGGTGTCGTATTTCCCCTCGGCCTTGGATTCACCGCCGGTGGTTTCGTCTCGGGCCATCTGGGCGGTGCGCTCCACAGCATCCAGGGACTCCTGAAGTGTGGTGACGATGGCGGCGATGACTTGGGCCTTGTTCAGCGGCATGGAGGCAAGATATCGCAGCAGCCGGGCTACGGTGCCGGCTTGTCGAGCACGGGTGGCGCATCAATCCTGGCTTGGTTTGCGGGGCCCCCGCCTGCGCCTGCGCCTGCGCCTGCGTTTGCGGGGCTGGTCCCCGTTGGCGGCTGGGTTTGTTCCTTGGGCGGCCTTTTGTTCTTTGCGTGCGCGGGCTTGCTCCTCTCTTTTTTCCTGCCGGGCTCGCTCGGCGGCTTCGGCGGCGGCCTGGTCGCGGAGCTTCTGAGCCTTCCGGGCTGCATATTTGGAGGGGCCACCGCGAGCTTGTTGAAGCGCTGCAGCTTCTCGGGCGGCGTCTTGGATTTCGTCGAGTACAGAGCGTGTGTCTGTTTGTTGTTCGCTGCGCTTGAACTGGCCGGTGAGTATGGTTTCGGGGGTGAGTTCGCCGCGTTCGTAGAGTGCCCACATTTCAGGACCGTACTTGAGTCGCCTCAGGCGGGGGGCGAATCGCGCCATGAACATGGTGATGTTCTTGACGTCTCGAATGAGCAGTCTGCGGGCTTGCTGGTTCTGTGCGGGGTCTACGGCTTGAGGAAGGTCGATGATCACGGGCCCTTTAGGGTCGATCAAGATGTTGAAGTCTGAGAGGTCGCCATGCACGATGCCGGCGCAGAGCATGCGCACCACTTCTTGCACGAGCATTTTCAACAAGGACTCCGCTTCTCCAGGGCTCAAGTTCAGGTCGGCGAGTCGGGGGGCTGGGCTGCCCTCTCCGTTCTCGATGAGCTCCATGATCAGCACGCCATCGATGAAGTCATAGGGGGTGGGTACGCGTACGCCAGCAGCAAAGAGACGGTACAGGCAGTCCACCTCGGCACTGCGCCAGGCGGCTTCATTCTCCTTTCGGCCGTAGCGGGAGTTCTTGTTCATGGCGCGTTGCTGGCGGCTGTTGCGGACACGCCGGCCTTCTGTGTAGTCGGAGCGGTGCTTGAAGGAGCGCTGATTGGACTCCTTGTACACCTTGGCAACGCGAGTCTCACCCTTGGAGATCACCAGGTACACCTGGGCCTCTTTTCCAGCTTGGAGGGGTCGAATGACTTCATCGATTACGCCGAGGTCCAGCAGCTCGGCTAGAGGTCCGGGGACACTCATGGTCTTGTTGTTCTCCTACGTTCGAGGCAGGTGTTGAGTGCTCTCACTCGCTCCAGTAAACAGCTTGCCCGGTTGGATTTATCCCCCAACACCCAAGCTGTCGGAATCCCATAAAGTTTGTACCTCAACCCATTTACCCGGTTGATGGCCCCCCTCTCAACCTCCTGAGTGGATCCAGTACGACTTTCTTGCAAATTGACTTTGGGTTGGGGCTCATAGTAGAACCGCTGCTGGATGACGTGGCTCTATCGCGTGATTCCAGGCCTTCAAAAACGGAAGACAGATGAAAAAGACGATGTTTCTGGCGCTCTCCTTTCTCATGACAACCGGCTGCAGCATGACGAACAAGTCCACGTTGTCGGCTCCAGTCAGTGTGGCTGCCCAAAGTAATCTCTACGCCAGTGTAGAGGTGGGAGACGCAATTTCGGGTACTGCGAGAGCTACCTATTTCCTGGGCTTCTTTCAGTTGGCTGGGCCGGACACCTACGCGGATGGTGTGTTTGGTGGCATGGCTTCGGGCTTGAAAGGTGCGGCAGCCTATGACGCTATTTCCAGTAGCGGTGCCGAAATCATCGTCAATCCTCAGTATGTGATCCAGCAGAAAGGTGGCTTGTTGTTCAGCAGCGTGACCGTGGATGTCACCGGCTACAAGGGAACCATCAGCAGCATCGAAGACCAAGGCCCCGGCCCGATGCAGTCCCACCAGCACTAACGGCTGCACTGGATAGAGTGGCATAGCTGACGCCCATCCGATGGGGTGGGCGCCGGCGTGCCGGTGTGTGCCACGCGCCGCTCCGGACGTATCAGTCGTTGCAGCCGAACGAGCGTCCTAACTCCTCGGGTTCGATGTAGATCTCGCCGGTTTCCTCATCGATCACCAGTACTTCTCCGGCGGTGT
The DNA here is from genome assembly GCA_036337845.1 of Myxococcota bacterium. GTDB lineage: Bacteria > Myxococcota_A > UBA796 > UBA796 > CAJQPC01 > JAYZDK01. The sequence continues at coordinate 12,300 of JAYZDK010000074.1, forward strand.
TTGTGTCGCTGCTTGTGGTTGGGGGGGAGAAGCAGTCTCCGGATAGGGCGACGTTGAGTTCGGGTTCTTCTGTGAGGCGATAGAGCATCGAGTCCAGCGAGTCCTCGCTGCCTCCGTGGGAAGAAAAGCCCACGGCAAACGCGTTGTCTTCCAGCCAGCCCAGCTTCACATCGCTGTAGTGTGGGCCGGCGACATCCGAGTCGGGGGTAGGTACTTCAAATGGCCCAGCGAGCACCTCAGTAGTTGCCGCATCCAGAAGGCTCACTTGAAGGGTTCGCTCGGTGCAGGTGGTCTCGGCCTCGAACCTGGCGAGTAGAGTGCCGTCAGGACTGGGAATGATGCGCAGTGGGCTGAGCGTGTCTCCGCCGCCACTCTCACAGCGAATGTGTGTCAGGAAAAGTCCCTCTGCCAAGGACGTGCGGCTGCCATCGAGGTGGACCTGGTCAAACCCAATGGTGTTCTGCATGCTGCCGTCGGGGTCTTCGATGTCGGGGCCTTCTCGGCCAATGATGATGTAGCCCTGGGCGCTCATGAAATAGAACTCGGGGGAGGGATAGTCGATCAGCTTTCCGTCGATCGGATCCCCTATCTCTGGCGGGAGGCTGGATTCTGGGGTTTCGGATACCAGCACCTGGATTTGGTGGTTCCGCTCATCGTCGTGTGTGATGCCTCTCTGAGACTCGTAGGTGGTGACTACGGCTGCCGCGGATTCGCCGTCTTCCGAAAAGACTGGGAACTCGTAGCGGGTCTGGGATTGCCACGGGCAACCACAGAGGAGCACGACGCTCAGTGGGAAGAAAGACAGTCTGTGCATGATGACCTCTGTGGTGACAGGCGTGGAAGCGTGGACTCCGTCACCCGTGCTTAGGATGAATCCAGGAGAAGAGCCACTGTTCTGATGGAACAAGGCGTGTTGAGGCGTTTGGAACAGCGCGTTGTCGAGCGGGCACCCTTGGACTTTTTACAGTCATGGTGGAAGATAGCGACATGGAGAACGAGCCCGACAAGAAAAGTCCCCTCTTTTACCTGGCCTGTTTTGTGGGCATGGGTCTGTTGTGGTTTGGCGTGTACAAGCTGGCGTGGATTGAGGCCAAGCTGGAGTCTGTGTGGCGGCAGGAAGCCAGAAACGAGCAGGTTGAGAAGGAAGTGGAGCAGATGATGGGGGAGCTGCTTCGGCAGTCGGAGGAGATACACGGCAAGCCCTGGCACGAGCTATCCATTGAGGAAGCGCAGCCAGATCTGCCCGAGGCCGAGCCCAGCTCGTCTGAGCCTCCAGAAGAAACTCAGTCGGACCCGGAATAGAGTGGGGCCGGGCGCTGTTTGGGGTCGGCTGGGAGCAGTCGGGTAAGGATGGAGAGGCCCTTGTTGTGGGGTTGCAGTACTTCAGCAGGTGTAGAGGATGTGTGTATGCGATGTGTAGTTGGGGGTGTGTTCCGGTTTGTTGGGGTTTGTTTCCTGGGAAGCTCTCTTCTCTTTTCGGAGGTGCAGGCGGCCGGGACGCTCTACGATATTCCTCCTGAGCAGGTGGTCACCGAACTCACCGCAGAGGTGGTGAAGAACAACCCCATGGCTGTGCTGTTCATGAAGAAGCCGCCGTGGGATGACCGCAAGAAGGTGCTGGCTTTGATGGAGCACAACGTGCAGCTCTACACCTACATGCCTGTGGCGCT
>JAYZDK010000075.1:0-25381 GCA_036337845.1 Myxococcota bacterium
GTTTTATCTCGACTTCCAGGTTTGCACCGCTTCTTGTTGACCATCTCGTTGTTCTGCTTTGGGATGCTCAGCGCCTGCGGTGATGCGGCTGAAACCGAAATGACGGCATACCACGCGCGAATGCATGGCATCACAATCCGAAACACCGTGCTCTCTGAAGAGTTTCTGGCGATCGCCGGCATGATCCAAGCCGACACCACCGACTCGGACAAGGTGGCACAAGCCTGGCAAGACCGCATCATTCCCCTGGCAAACGAGCTGCGTTCCGAGGTGTCCGACATCCAACCCGACCTGCCAGAGCTCCGCGAAATCCACAGCCAAATCGTTTCCTGTTGGAGCGAACGAGCCGATGCCTACACCAGCATGCTGGCCAGTTATCGGTCTGGAGACTCGGACGGATTCAAGAAGGCCATGGCGAGCAACAAAGTGTCCAAAACCCAGGAAGTATCCTACTTTGCCGCCATCAATCTACTCCTGGACAGATACAGTCTCCACCTGTCTCAGCATCCTTAGGAGGGCTCGTTCTTGGAGAAGTCGGAACCTCGGCTTGAGGCCCCTTCAAGCCTGCTGAGGCAGGCTGTAGATACCGGGGGGATTCCTGCAGCGTCGAGTTGTGTGTTCCACCAGGGCAAGGTGCTGCACCTCTATGCTTTCGGTGACCCCAGCCAGGGAGACACCACCCCCGACAGCCTGTTCGACATTGCCAGCATCACCAAGGTCGTGGCTACGACGACAAGCGCTGCCGTGATGGTTGCCCGTGGAGCACTGGATCTGGACCGCCCAGTCCGGGAGATCCTTGAGGACTGCCCACTACCGGACTCGGTCACCTCCCGGACGCTGTTGTCTCATACAAGCGGGCTGGAAGCATGGAGACCGTTATTCCAGCATGTCCAAACCGACCCCGTCGCTTCCGCGCTCTACGATAGCGAACCCGCAGACCCCGGGCTCTGGGCGCGTGCTCGGCGCCTTATTCTGAATGCCGCCCAGGCTCCCAAGCTTAAGAACGACGCTTGCGTCTACAGCGACCTGGGCTTCATCGTTCTGGGTGAGGTTATCGAGACCATCGGCAAAGCCTCTTTAGACGCCGTGGTCACCGAGCTGGTGCTCCAGCCTCTACAGCTCCACAACACTCGTTACGTGTGTCTTCCTGTTCAAGAAGCCTCAGTCCTCGCAAAAACCCGCCATGTGCTCCCCACGGGAACCCATCGGCCCCGCCCCCCAGCGCCCGGGCAAGAAAACCTGTTCGAGCCGGGAACAGGTTCTGAAGAGAACCGAGCCGAGGTAGACGATGACAACGCCTGGGCCATGGGAGGAGTGGCGGCACATGCTGGACTGTTCTCGACAGCTCACGACGTGGCACGCTGGGGAAGCCTGGTTTTAGAAGAAATTCAGGGTGCCAATCAGCTAGGAGCAGGAGAGGTTCTTCGCAACTGGATGACGCGTACAGAGACCGGTCGGGGTTTGGGATTCGACTTTGCTCAGGGCCAAGGCAGCACGGCCGGGCCCCGCTGGGGTCAACACAGTGACAGTGGAGGGCCGGGACACCTGGGTTTCACCGGATGCTCTATCTGGATTGATCGAGACCGGGAGATATCCGGTGCTCTTCTCACGAATCGAGTCCTGCCGGGTCGAGAGAGCGTGAAGCCAATCGGCCAGCTCCGGCCCGCTTTTTACGAATCGGTTCTGGAGTCCATCGAGCGGTAACGCAAGCGCCAGGGGTGCCCTAGAAAAAGTCGCAGTAGGCGCCGGCATCCTGACCATCGATACTGAGCTGACCACAGCCATCGCAGTCGTCGCGTCCCTCTACAGTCAACACAGCGCCAGCCTCCGCTGTGAATGCCAGCTCCCCCTGCGGTTCTTGATCACAACTGTTTCTCCAGCGCAGCTGTCCGTCGATACAAAACTCTCCCGTACTGCCCGAGCCGGTCTCGTGAACCGACACACGCCCCACCATGCCAGTTCCATTCCCTTTCAGGTCGTAGTGCATAGTTCGGGTAAAGCGCCCCCCCGAAAACACACCGGAAAGGTCGCCGGTGAACGCTCGAGATTCATCTACATCAATGTAAGCGTCTCCTCGCTCATTCCAGGGAAAGGTCCAGGCACCGGTCGCCGAATAGCTGAAAGCGCCTCCGTACTCGGTCAGAGAGAGCTGGTCATAGGTCGCCTCCACCCCATCATCTCCCCAGTAATAGGTGGCACTGCCCGAGACAGTTCCTCCGCAATCGCCCTCGTACAACACCGTGTCGTCTGCGATCCATCTCGCCACCGGACAATCATAATCCTCTTGGTTTTCATCCAGGATTTCGTAGATCCACCAGTGCAGTTCAAACTCCGACCACCCCTCCGAGGTCCAGCTTGAGTACCGATAAAGAGGCCGCAAATCACTGGCCTCGGTCAACGGGTAGGGGTTGGTCAGCGAGAACGTCTGTCCATCGGACAGCACACACTCCACTGGCGGGTCTGCATCGGTGTCTGCATCTGCGTCTGCATCGGTGTCCGCATCCGCGTCTGCATCCGCGTCTGCATCGGCATCGGCGTCCGCATCCGCATCCTGCTCCACCGCGGTGTCCTCCTCTACGTTTCCTTTGCGGGGGTCTTCTCCCAGCTTCACGCTCAGTGGCGAACAGGCAACCATCCCTGAAATCAACATCGAATAAAACAAGCGGTACATGGGAACTCCCAATCAAAACTTAGCGTCATCTTGGATGCCCCGCCCAGCCTGTCGTGCGCAACGCGCCTCTGGAGTGGTCGACCATGCCCTTTTCACCCGGGCTCCCTCCCGGTACCCTCTCTGCTATGAACAAAGAAATGGAAGCACTGTTGAGCCTCTTGACAGGTATGGAAGAAAACGAGGCCTCCGACGTATTCATCACAGAAGGGAAACCCCCGGCGCTGCGGATACACGGAAAGATCCTGCCCCAGAATCTCCCCGCCACAGACAGCAAAACGATGGATGGACTGCTCCAGGAGCTCATTCATCCTGCCACGCTTGAGAGATTCAAGGCAGAAGGAGATGTCGATGTCGGGATTACCACCGACGACGGTCAACGATACCGACTCAACATCTCCAAGCAGCAGGGTCGTACCAACCTCGTCGCCCGAGCCATTCCCAGTGGAGCGCTTCCATTTCACCAGCTCGGTCTGCCCAAAGAAATCCAGACACTCGCCAACGAACAGCGTGGCCTGATTCTCGTCAGCGGAGCCACCGGCTCCGGAAAATCCACGACACTCTCCGCGATTGTCCACCACATCAATCAGAACCGTGCCGCCCATATCGTGACCATCGAAGATCCCATCGAGTACGTCCATCAGGACCGTCTCTCCAGGATCACGCAGCGTGAAATCGGGGGAGATACCACGTCGTTTCAGATCGCCTTGAAGCATGTGGTGCGCCAGAGTCCCGACGTCATCCTCATCGGAGAGCTCCGTGACGCCGAAACCATGCGGGTCGCGTTGTCTGCAGCCCTCACCGGTCACCTTGTCATCGCGTCCCTGCACACCATCGACGCCACTCAGACTCTTCAAAGAATGCTCGGGTATTTCCCTGATGAGCGCCGTGCTCAAGTGGCCATGGACCTCTCCTTGACCCTACGCGGCATCATCTCCCAGCGTCTACTACCCACAGAAAGAGGCGATGCCCGAGCCGTAGCCGTCGAGTTGATGACTTCGACTCCAGCGGTCATCAAGCTCCTACGAGAGCTTCGAGTCGAGGAACTCCAGGACCTGATGCGCTCCAACAGACAACCAGGCCTGCAAACCTTCAATCAGTCGATCCTGAAGCTATACCAAGCCAAGAAGATCAACTACGAAACCGGGCTGGCCTACGCCACCAATCCGGATGAGTTTTCGCTGCAGGCCAAGGGCATGGCCGCTGGAATCGCTTCGTTTCAAAGCGGTGACAGCACCCAGGCCATCGAGTTGGACATGATGGCCCTTCTGGAAACCGTGCTGGATCGTGGCGCCTCCGACCTACACCTCACGGTCGGCCGACCACCAATCCTCCGTGTCGCAGGGAGTTTGACTCCCATCGGAAACCAGGCGCTTTCCGATGCTGACATGCGAATACTGCTCTACTCCATCCTCAGCGGCCGACAACGGAGTAGCTACGAGCTTGAGCGTGAGCTGGATTTCGCACTGGCTCTGGAAAATGGAAGACGCTTTCGAGTCAATGCCTACTACCAAAAGGGCCGGATGGCTGCAGCACTCCGCGCCATCCCCGCCGAGATTCCTGATGCCGACTCCCTTGGTCTACCCCCCGGATTGCTCAAGCTCGGAACCCGCCCTCATGGCCTGCTGCTGATGGTCGGCCCGACAGGGTCTGGAAAGACAACCACGCTCGCCTGCCTTGTAGACCGTATCAACCGATCCAGGCCCTGCCGAATCATCACTGTTGAAGACCCTATCGAATACGCCCACGAAAGTATTCAAGCCACGATTGACCAGCGCGAGGTCTATGCAGACACCAAGAGCTTTGCGGCCGCTCTGAAGTACATCCTCCGCCAGGACCCTGACGTCATCCTGATCGGCGAGATGCGAGATATGGAAACCATCTCTGCCGCGCTCACAGCCGCTGAAACCGGCCACCTGGTGCTGGCCACGCTCCACAGTAATGACGCCATCCAGGCCATCGACCGTATCGTCGACGTCTTTCCCTCCCATCAACAATCCCAGGCACGCTCTCAGCTCGCCTCATCGGTACTGGGAATCGTCTCGCAGCGCCTCCTTCCCTCCAAGATGGGCAGCGACAGGCTAGCCATCTTTGAGATTCTCGTGGGCAATGCCGCCATACGCAACCTGATACGCGAAAACAAGCTCCACCAGGTTCAATCCATCATGGAGGGAGGCAGGCGGGATGGAATGATCACCTTGGACCGAGCCCTCAAAGAAGCCTACGAAAGCGGCAAGATTCATTGGGACGACGCACAACGCTATCTGCAAAATCCAAAGTTGATTCCTCCTCCAGATGGCGGAACTGGGTTCTCGCGTTGACACCACTGGGATCGAGGGCTGTGTCGAACACACGGCTCCTCCTGACATGCATCAGCCTGTGGGGGTGTGCTTCTGAGCCGGTGTGTGAAGGACCCGAAAGAGACAACTGCCTGGCGAGCCTCGCAACTACCGAGATGGCCACAGATGCCCGACGAGCACTTGAGACAGCCCGAGGCATCGAGGACAACACCCTTCGAGAGCTCGCCATCGTGAATGTACTCACCCGGTCTTCGGCGTTCGATGGGCACACCATTCAAACGCTATGTCATGCCGAGGTACGCTCAGCGGCGCTGCGTAAACAGTGCGACTACGCTCTGGAGCGACCCCACCTGGGCGTTGCAGAACCCAAGATCCCGGTTGTAGCCCCCGACAACGCCAAGCCCCTGTCCAGCACTTCCCGGCCAGACGAGAACGCCTGCGTAAGCCAGCCCGACTCCGACGCATGCCTGTTTGAACAAGCCGCCCGCCTCCAGGACCCCCAGGCGACCGAGGCACTTCTGGTACTCTCAAAAATCACCAATCCCGAGCTTCGCGGCCGTGCCGCCTGCAGTACCCTCCGAGCCGCAACCCCAGACAGCATGGTCGACCTCAACAGCTGGACCCCAGTGCTCACCCTGGTCAGCGGAATCTGGGCAGAAGAAGCTGCCAGTGTGCTGGGGACAGAGCACGTGGCCCGTGTGGCCCGAGCTTGCTCAGCCGATCCGCGGGAATGCGACCAGAGCTACCGAAAAGAGCTGCTCCCATTCGCCATCGAGACCTGCGCCTCCACAAACGACACGAGCAGCCAATGCTTCGACCATATCTGTGGACTCGATGTGGAGTTGACCCTCAAGCGCCATCGAAACAAACCCGCACCTGAGCTCGCCGACCTGCTCCGACGAAGACACCGGCTCGCCCTGGCAGCCGACCCACGGATCGGTTCCGTCCGGAGCTGCATGGCAACCTGGTTTGGCAGAAAGCTCATGGACGGGTCCGAACCCGATTGGGCACGAGAACGGTGTGCAGCGCTGGGCGAAGAAGCCCAAGCGTGTCTGGCATCGATTCACACCCCCTCCTACGGTGGGTCCCCATGAAAAAGACGTTCCATGAGGAATGGCCGCTGATTGTCGGGGTGTTGGCGGCCGTAATCATCCTGTGCCAGCACGTCTTCAACGACATGAACATCCCAGCGGGCTCCGACTGGGGAGTGTACCTGCGGGCTGCAGAACACGTCTGGCACCCCGAGCGAGAGACCACCTTTCCCGATTGGCGTACTCCCACCTATGCCTACCTCGTAGGCGCCTTGGGTGAGTCGATGGGCTACGTGCGCTCCGGACAGCTGCTTTCCTCTCTTTCCGCGATCGCAATGGTGTTCGCCGCCGCTCTCGCAGGCCGAGCCCTGTCGAACAGCTGGGCGGGTGGACTGGCCGCCCTCGTATGCGCAGCCCTTGTTCCCGTGGCCCATGGAGCCCACTGGGTCAATCACTACCCCCTACTCGGAGCCACCACCGGACTCTCTCTTGCCACCGGCATCCTGGCAAGCCGACGCCCGCACCTGCTGCTAGGCCTCATCTGCGGAGCCTGCGCCGGCGCATCCTGGGCCCTCGACCTGCGTGGGTTTGCTGCCGTGCCAGCCGGAGGGGCCCTCTGCGTAATCGGAGGGCTCGCACAACAACGAGCATGGCTTCACCGTATCGGTACTCCCCTGCTCTTTCTTGTAGCGGTCGGTGGCCTCCACACAGCCGAATCGAATCTAAGTAAACGCACAGCAACACGCCTGATGCCTCTGGAGCAACAGGTGCTCCTGCAAAGAGAACTCAGCCTGGACTGGCAGACTTGGGAACAAGGACCACAAGTCAACGAACTGAAAGCCGCCTGTGCAGACGCACAACCCAAAGCACTGGAGCTACAGGACTTAAAAGGCAACTGCGCCCAGACCATGTTTCGCATCAATATGCAGCGCCTCCAAGCCTCTAAGAGACTCCCCCCAAGTAGTACCCTGCTCTTGCTCTTGATCGGCCTGGGTATCCCTGCGGCATGGGGTTCGAGAAGCCTGCTGGCTCAAGGAGTGTTCTTCGGCGTTCCTGTGGCCGCCATTGGTCTCGGAGCAACCTGGGTGATGTACTGGGATCGATATGTACTTCAATTCGCCGTCCCCATCGCCGTGCTGGTTCCGGTCGCGCTGTCTTCAACAGGATCCTGGCTGGGGAGGCGCACGAATCGAGGAGTCCTAGGCGAAAAACTGGGAACGCTGGCCAGTGCGGGCTGGCTCCTGCTGGCCTGGCCCCTCTTGGGTCAAGGATTCGCAGGTGCACCAACGATGCGTGAGCGAGTTCCAGGCCAAATCGCAGACTGGGCCGCCCAACACGTCGGAGAAGAAGACCAATTGGTCGACTGCACTGGACTGGGTATCAACCAGTTCCTGCTTCCCAAGACAGTGCCTCTTCTGGACTTTGTAAACCAGCCCGGTCTCTGCACCGAGTACCTGAGACGACCTGCCACTGAAAGCGGAAAAACCTGGGTGATTGCTCGCCACATGCCCACAAACACCGCACAACGGGGAGTGGAACGCTCTATACAACCAGAAGTGCTTATCGAGCTAGGCTGGCAGAAGGTCGATGAGTACCACGACCCTCCTTCCCAGATTGTGGTCTGGGAACAGCCCTGAAGTGCTGCGGCCAACACGTCCCACCGCGCTCAAACTCTCGCTTTTCTTCTGCGTAGCCGGCCTCACCGTACCGCTTTGGGGTTCCAGCTCGCTCCTCTATGGCGCCCTGGTCCAAGACACGGCCCAAGCCTCTTGGCTCTACGACTTCATCGCGCGAGGCCTGCTGGAGCGTGGGGACGTGTCCAAACTCAGCGAGTTCAACCATCCACAGCCCCTGATACGCGCAGACTACGTGCCCGACATCTGGGACATCGCTTTGTTTGCACCCATCGCCTGGCTGTTCGACTTTCCTCGCCAGTTCGGTGTCGTCCAAGCGCTGGTAATCGGCATCAACACCCTGGGCTGTGCCTGGCTGGCCCGAGTCTGTGGCTGTCGAGGGGTCGGCATCTTCCTGGCCGGGTGGCTCGGGGCCACCCACCCCACAGCGTTCGAGGAGATTTACGTCCACAGAATGAATGCGGCCATGCCTGGAGCAGCCGCATGCGCCCTGGCGGCCTGGATAAACGCCATGCAGCGGCACAAGGACAAGCCGTGGCAAATCGTGGGTCGAGCTGGTGTCGCAGGTTCCCTGGGTGCGCTGGCTGCACTGACCTATCCCCCCTTTCTTCTCTTGTTAGCGCCCATAGGCATCGTGCTCGCACTGCCAATCCTCCAGCAAGCTCCCAGAAAAACCCTTTGTATCGGCCTGGGTTCTCTGGCCTGGGGGCTGCTGATAGCAGCACCTTTTCTGGTGCAGATATCGAGCTCCGCCTGGCTTCAACGCGCAGATTGCGATGCCATGGACTGGGGAGCTTGCAGCCTTTCTTCCAGCGCGGCCCTCGACTCCTTTCGCACCTTGTCGATCTTCCACATGGGGTTTTCCCCGCAGGACTGGCTCGGAGACATCATCCATCCCCTGACTTGGATTCTAGCCCCCTTGGCACTGCTTCACTCCTCACGCATACGCTGGATGATCTGCCTGTGCTTTGCCGTTCTACTTGCGGCGTTTTCCTTGGGGCCCTGCTTGGTTGAATTTCCAGGCGTACAGAACACCTGGTGCAAGCTGGCCATGCTCCACGATGTCAGACGCTTCTCCACAATGGCGCTTGTGATCACAGCCGTTGCCACCGGGGTTGGAATCGAGTCCGCCTGGAAACAGAAAGCCACCCTACTCAAAGGCCTGTCCATTGGGGCAAGCCTTGGAATATTTACCCTGTGCGGCCAAACGGTCACAGACAAACTATCCGACCCGAATCGCTGGCTCGATGGGCGCCCCCTGCCCTCCGCGGATTTTCTCATTCAGGCAGAACCTGGGCCTGTCGCCGAGCTTCCCTATGACTCTTTCCACCAGTTTCTATCCGCCATTCACGCGCCAAACCGAGCCCGCACCAATCCCTACCACAAGGAAGACCCCCACTCGAACGACCCCTTCTTGTTCTGGCTACACGCACTGGGGACCGGCCAGCCAGTACCCCGCCCCCCCACAGCCGATGAAGCCCGGGCATCTGGCGTGCGCTGGGTGTTGTTTGAACCCCAGCGGTGCACGCCGCCCTCCATCTTGGGACCGACTGTGTGCGGAGAATCAGTGCCTCAGCAAATCCAACAGATACTGGGCCCTGCACAACAACATCCAAGCGGTCTGCTCACCTGGTCCGTCCCATGATGCCCCACGAGCATTCCTCTAGGAAATCCCCCATAAGCGATTGAGATAGGCCACAAGTTCGTGTACCTGCAGGCATCTTGGTTCCACTGGATTTCCGTCCATCCTCGATGAGCGTTAGACTCGCACCCATGTTGCTTTTCTGGACCTCGCTGGCGCTGGCTGCTCCCGACCCTGGGGGCCCCGATGTTCTTGCTCCCAACCGTGATTGGGACCTCCAACATCTACATCTCGACCTTGCTATCGACCCGACGGAGGGCTCCGTGGAAGGCACCGCGACCTTTCGCGTGACCCCCCTGACCCCAGGAAGCGAAACGCTCTCCCTACACCAGCGGAGCCTGGACATTCGGGCGGTCCACGTAGACGGCGCTCGCGTCGACTTCCGTGTGAGCGACCACACTGTAGAGTTTCCTGTGCATCGGCCTGAAACCTTCGCCGAGGTTTCGATTGACTACCGCGCAACACCGCGCACGGGGCTCCACTTCCGACGGCCAGGCCGAGACTCACCCGATACCTATGTAGAGGTGTGGTCTCAGGGGGAAGGCACCGACAATCGTTACTGGTTTCCGAGCTGGGACTACCCCAACGACCGATTCACGAGCTCCGGAAGGTTTGTCGTACCCAAGGGTCTCAAGGTCATCTCGAACGGCCTCGGTTCCTTTGATGGAGAGGCTTGGAACTCTCGCTTGGATCAAGACCTGGTGAACTACCTGGTCATGGTGGCTGTTGGACCGTACCAAGAGAACGCAGACCTGTGGCGAGACCGCGAAGTCCGCCAATGGTTCCCACCAGATGCCACCTTGGAGGAAGTGGAGAACGCCTCAGGCCGAGTCACGGAGATGCTGGAGTTCTTCTCCGAGACCACGGGGTTGGAGTACCCCTACCCGGTCTACACCGAGGTCTTCGTACAGAGATTCTTGTACACCGGCATGGAAAACACCACCGCAACGATCGAAGACCGTCGGCTCCTCCACCCGGATGAGCTTATCGACACAATGCGCGTGGCCCCTGCCGTGGTAGCCCATGAAGCAGCGCACCAGTGGTTCGGAGACGTTCTCACCTGCAGGACCTGGAACGAGTTGTGGCTCAATGAAGGGTTCGCAACCTTTTACGAGGGCCTCTGGATGCGAGAATCCGAAGGAGAGGCAGCGTTCATCTCGATGGTGCGCCGCCGCTATCGGAGCGCCCTGGACCGAGGACCCCTGGCTGGCAGATGGTGGTCCAAGCCCGATGGCCACACCGGCTCCAACGAGGCGGTGTACGTCAAAGGCGCTTCTATCCTGCAGATGCTCTACGTCATGTTCGGCGAGAAAGCCTATACAAAGGCCATACAGACCTATGTACAGAAACACGCCCATCAGCTTGTGGAGACCGATGATCTCCGCCGAGCCTTTGAGGAAGTGACCGGACAGCATCTACAGTGGTTCTTTGATCAGTGGGTTCACCTGCCCGGATCGCCCACCATCTCGGTTTCGCCCTCCTGGAAAGAGGGAGTGTTGACTGTGACGATCGAACAAGAGTTCGACGACACAGAAGACAAGCCGTTTTTTCGGCTACCCATCGACCTGGAAATCGGAACCGAATCGGACACCATTCGGCGTCGGATTTGGATGGATGAACCCCAGGTGCAACTCCAAGTAGACCTGGAAGCCCCTCCTCTGTGGGTGGCCACAGATCCAGACGCCGGCGTCCTCGCGAGCTTCGAAAACAGCCAGAGTCAGGACATGTGGGAGGCCCAGCTTCAGTCTCAGAGCCCCAACGCTCGGTTCGAGGCCATCCATCAACTTGGTGAAGACAACGCCCAGGAGCCCTCGGTAAACGCTCTGATCTCACTGGTAAGAAACGAACAAGAGGACATCGAATACCGCCTGGCAGCCCTCAGTGCGCTGGGTTCTCTTTCCACCACTTCCGGCAATGAGACGCTCGGAGACGTGTTGACCACCGCCGATTCCGCTCGATTACGCCAGCGAGCAGCCTACGCGCTCGGAGGCGGAAATGGCGCTGGAAACAGCCAACGGGTTCTATCAAGCGCCCTGAAAAGAGAGTCCAACCCCCACGTTCGTTCCACACTACTAAAAGCACTGGCCCGTCACGATTCCAGCGCTGCACGCAGCCACGCAAGCCGACTGCTCAATCGCAAGGCCTCCTATTCAGACCCCGAAAAAGAAACTGCGGCACGGTTGCTGGGAGAACACGGAAAACTGCGTGACCTCAAGGTGCTCCTGGCAAATATTGATATTTCACAGCAACGAGGCACCCTCCACGCCTCCGCCTGGGCGGCCAGTCACCTTGTCAGGCGCCAAGATGAAGGAACAACTCGAGATGCGGCTCAACGCAAAGTGGCTCGAAAGCTCGAGCCCTTGCTTGAATCCTTGGACCAGCGCACCCGCGAAACAGCCATTTCGGTCCTGGGAGTAATGGGCGACAGCCAGAGCGCAGCGATTCTTGAAGCGTATGCTCGGGCTGAAGAAGTCGAATCCACAGAAGAGTCCGCGAAGAATGCAGCGCATCGCATCCGAAAACGCGATGCACTTGAACCCTCCGAGGATGTGGAAGTCGAGAACCGGCTCGAAGAGCTGGAACGCCGCATGAAGCAGTTGGAAGAAGACGCACAAGAAGCCACGAAACGACACTAAACACAGTGCTGCTGGCGGCTTCTGAGCCACCGACTCTCCATGAAGTGTAAGAACTGGCCACGACCGCTCGTTGTGCCGGCATCTTCCACTCAAGGAGTCTCACCATGACCCGTCGTACCCTTCGTCCCTCCGCAATCATCCTTCTGGCCCTCATCGGCTGTTCTCAGAAGGAAACCACCTCAATGGCGCCCGTTTCCTCGGCGACTCCGCCCCTCCAACCACCGGCCGAGCTTCAGGCTTCGAGCAATCTCTACAGCTATGGAGATGCTCCCGTGCAGGATGTGCCCGCCGTGATTCACCCGGCGCCCGTGGCAGTTGCCAGTGCAGCTGAGAGTTCGGAAACCAACGATTTCTTCCAGGACGAGCCGATTCCGGAGAGCGTTCAGTACAAAGAGCGGACCGAAATCGATTTTGAAGGGATGGACATCATGGTGGCCCCCGGCATGGGCGCCGAGGCCGATGCTGCTCTCGGACCCCGAGGAATGGCTGTGCGAAGCCAAAAAGGCGTCGCATACGGTCGAGGCTCCGCGGGCGGCTCGTTCGGAGCCATGCGGAGAAACCAGAACTCTGCCGCACTGCAATCAGCCCCCATGCCTCCTCGCCAGGCTCAAGCCAATACCGAGCAGTACACCCACTACGGAGTAGGAGGACTCACCCTCACCTCCGCAGATCGACTCTCCACATTCGCGATCGACGTAGATACAGCCAGCTACACCATCGCTCGGCGCAAGCTCAACAACGAATCGCTGCCCCCCACAGCCTCCGTGCGAGTCGAGGAGTTCGTCAATGCACTGTCCTACAACTATGCAGGACCCCAGGATGACACGCCATTCCGAGTGCACATGGAGGCAGCGCCCAACCCCATTGCAGAGGGGCACCACATTCTGCAAGTAGGCGTCCAGGGTAAAGAGGTGAACAGCGAGGACCGCAAGCCTGTCCGACTCACCTTCTTGGTGGACACATCTGGCTCCATGCAGTCCACAGACAAGATCGCTCTCGCCAAGCGTTCTCTTCACTTTCTCGTAGATCAACTCGGCGAAGAAGACAGCGTCTCGCTCGCCACCTACGCCGGAAGCGTGAGTCGGGTGCTCGAGCCCACAACACTGGATGAAAAGGCCAAGGTACACAATGCTATCGAGCAACTCACCGCAGGAGGCTCAACCGCAATGAACTCAGGAATCGGGCTGGCATACCAGATGGCCCGAGAGAGTTTTGTCCCCGGCGCTGAAAACCGGGTGATCGTACTCTCGGACGGCGACGCCAACGTGGGCCCGAGCTCGCACACCGAGATTCTAAGCACCATCCGACAGTACGCCGAACAGGGCATCACGCTCTCCACCATTGGATTTGGAATGGGCAACTACAAGGACACAATGATGGAGCAGCTCGCCAATAAAGGAGATGGCAACTACTTCTACATCGATCAATTCGCCGAAGCGAAGAAGGTATTCGGCCAGAAACTGGCGGGGACCATCCAAACCATCGCCAAAGACGTAAAGATCCAGGTCGAGTTCAACCCGAACGCCGTCGTATCCTACCGTCTCATTGGCTACGAAAACCGTGACATCGCGGACAAAGACTTCCGCAATGACCGCGTCGATGCCGGCGAAATCGGGTCGGGACACACGGTGACCGCACTCTACGACGTAGTCCTCGCACCCCAGGCCAGCGAGTCCGAACTTGCCACTGTGCGTATCCGCCACAAGAAGGCCGGCCGCGATGCCCCGGCATCAGAGTCCTCCACGCCCTTCTCCAGCAGCAACTTGGTCGCGAGCTTCTCCTCGGCCTCCGACAATCTCCAGATGGCCTACTCTGCCGCATCCTTTGCTGAGCTTCTCCGAGGCTCGCCGTATGCCAATGAGTTGAGCTACGGGCAGGTGTGGAAGTGGGTTCAAGAAGCCTCGAGAACAGGGTCTGCAGAAGACCAGGAGTTGCTCGGGCTTATCGCGACGGCTGCTCGTCTCACTGGTGAGGAGACAACCGTAGCAATGCCGTAGCTCCAACCCCTTCCGAAACAGGGCGTCCGGTGGCAACACCGGGCGCTCTTTGGCTTTCAGGGGGTGCGCACTCGAGCCTTCACCCAGATGGGAAGGTGGTCCGAAATGTCGGAGTACTCGGACAACACACGAGCCTCAAGCACTTCAATCTCCTTTCCATAGAAAATGTGGTCTATCTTTCGATCGGGCGCATCTGCTCCAAACGGCAGGTAGGTGTACCAGTCGGAACTCAATATCGAGCTACCGGAAACCTCCGAGAAGCTCGCAGCAAGCGCTTCCAACGGTTCGGTTTCATCTGCGTAGTGATGCCCGTCATCAGGCAAACGAGTCCGATCGTCTCCAGGTGGCAACGCGTTGAAGTCTCCAGCCAAAAGCACTCGCTCCGACCGCGCCATCCAATCCCTCAACACTCCGACCTGACGGCCCAGCGTCCCGTCCCCTTGCGAGAAGGCTGACAGGTGGGTGTTCCCCAACCGAAGGGGGGCTTCCCCCACCACTGGGACTTCCAGTGCCAGAAGTGCACGCTTGAGATTGAAGACCTGTCGAACCCAAGACTCGTCCAATCGGGGCAAATCGATTCTCACTACCGATCTCAACGCAAAACGAGACAAGACAGCCAGGTGCATGTCCACCTTGCCCAAGTGGTTTCCAGAAGGGTGAGGAACGTAGCCGCTGCGGTGGTAGGGAGTACTCACCCAGACCGGCCATCGCGCGGAATCGCGCAGCACCTCCAGCTGATCGAGGTTGGAGGTTCTCCAGCTTGCGCGATCCACTTCCTGCAAAAGAACCAGGTCGGCATCCACAGCCTCGAGCACCGCCTGGATCTGCTGGATTGTCTTCACAACATCATCTGGAGGTACATGCACTGCAGGCCCGCCGTCATAAAAAAAGTTGTGCTTGCGTGAGCCTGCATATTGGAGGTTCCAGTTCAGGACGGTGAACACCTCCCCAGGCTCCAGCATGCGCCCCTGTTCCCCAGAAGGCTTCAACGCCATCACCGGCTCGGGCTCGAAGGAGAGAAACCTCACTCCAAAAACCGCCGCTGCAGCTCCACCGAGCGCCGCCACAGCCGCTCCCCAGCGTCGCAGCACCCTATTTGGCCGCGTCATCAAGACGCTTGGAGAGGCTCTCGTACATGTCCCGACAGCCCGCATAGCGCTCGGGCTCGGACATACGGTCTATTCCCGATCGGGGATGAACGTTGAAGTAGCCCGTGATCGCATAGGGCAAATGGTAGCCCCAACGCAACTCATCCCGCATGGCAGCATATTCGTCGACCAGCTCCAGAATAGGTCCAACCTCGTACCGAGGATTGTCCAAATAGAAGAGCAGGAGCTCCAACGGCGTATTGCCGGCACCTCGGCCCATGCCGTGAACCGTCGCATCGACAAAGTCCACACCCTCATCGATCGCCACAATCGAGTTGGCGAACGCCTGCTGCTGGTTGTTGTGGAAGTGGACCCCCACCTTGATCGACTCACCCAGGTAGTTCATGTACTTATGGACGAGATACCGCACGTGGTACGGGTACAGCGCACCAAAGCTGTCCACAATCGCGACATTGTGCACACCCGTAGTCGCAATGCGCTGGAGCACGGCGTCAACGTCATTGGGATCGAGGGTGGAAACGGCCATCAGGTTCAGGAAGGTTTCGTACCCCTGCTTCAACGCGTGCTCGAGCAACACCAGGGTTTCCTCAATCTGATGCGCATAGAAGGCAATGCGAATCCCATCGATCAAGCTCTCGGAGGCCGGTGAAATGTCCTCCAACTTGATCCGCCCCACATCCACCATTGTGGTCAGCCGAATGCGCCCTGGCTCCAACACCCGGCGCAGGTCCTTCTCCTCGCAGAACCGCCACGGTCCAACACGTTCGGGCTCAAACACCCCCGCAGAGGTTCGATACCCCACCTCCATGTAGTCCACACCGGATGCATTCAGGGCTTGGAACGTACGACGAACCTGTTCATCTGAGAACTGCCAGTCGTTGCAGATCCCGCCATCGCGAATCGTACAATCCAGCACTTTGATACGTCTGCGGCGATCCGTGACCAGTCCATCCGGACAGCAGCGAACTCGATAATCCAGCCCCATCGAGAAGGCCTCCAGAGCCCGGAGAATAGTGCGGAAACCAAGGTGCCGCCACACAGGACGTGCCCTCGGGACTTGTCACATTCGGGCAAAACCCCCGAAATTCCTATCAAGACCTCGAGGCTGGTTCCGATGCATGAAAGGCAAAGAGATTGAGAGAACCCTCTGGAGAGAGTCCCATGGCAGATATCCTCAAACACCTTGAGCGCCTCCGCAACCACGAAAAGCGCCAAGCTCGCATTGAGCTCACGGAAGCTCAAAACGAGAAAAGCGTCGCGGAAGTAGAGCTCGCAGAGAACCTGGCACACGTTGAAGAAATCCGTGAATCCACCAGCGAAGACGACCCAATGGAAGTGGCCCGATACCACGCATTCCGACTGCGCATGGAGATGACCCGTCGTCGCCAAAGCAGCCGGCTCAACGGCGCCTCGGATCGAGTGGATGTGTGTAGAAACCGCCTCGACAACGCCGTTCGCCGGGCCCAGACCATTGAGAAACTACTTGAGCAAAGAGCCGACGAGGCCGCTCGGGAAGCCCGTAAGAACGAAGCCACAATGCTTGATGAACTGGGTCTGCAAGGCTGGTGGAGGAAATCCGCTTGAGGCCTCGCCCAACCCGAACCGACCCCCCGTCGCCCACTCCAGCACGGCGCAAATCCAGGATTCACATCCTGGCTTTGGCGCTCTGTATGGCGAGCGTACTGGCCGTATTGAGCACGCATCAAGGCTTGCTCGGGATGGACGCGTTCGCCCAGGAGGCGGAGGAGGCCGAAGACATCACGTCGACAGATATTCTCAATCGTCGCCCAGACGCGGAATGGCCCGACCCCGAGACCGCAGGCATGAGAGAAATTATCGACTCTCTGAAGTCTCGTGAGCGGGCCCTGGAGCGCAGAGAACAAAGCCTCGCCGCCCGTGAGTCCGACCTGAGGCAGGTAGAAACCGACCTACAAGAGCGCCTCAAAGAACTTCAACTTGAACGCGAAAAGCTGGAATTGCTTCTCCAGGAAGCCGATACCGCCAAAGACGCCCGCATACGGGCGATCGTGAAGATGGTGGAAAGCATGCGTTCTGGCGATGCCGCAAAGATCATCGAAGAACTCGAAAACGAGCTTGCGGTCAGCGTGCTCTCACGCATGAACAAGACCAAAGCTGGAAAACTTCTCGCAGCGGTGGAGCCTCGCAGAGCTGCCTATCTGGCAGAACTGCTGGCAACCAAACCACCCGAATAAACCCACAACCACAAACCCCCCGGTCTTCCGGGAAATCACAGGTAATCAACCCATGAAAACGCAACCTGCAACTCAGTTGCTCCAGGTGCCTCCGGCACTGGGAAGCACCGGTACGCAGGGGCAGCCAGCCGTCGGTGGTTTTGCTGAGATACTTCAGCAAGAAACACCCACGGGAGCGCTCGTCACAGATCTCGCTATTGCGGGATTAGGCGAACAAGCTCTAGACGGTACAGGCGCCCAGGCAGGTTCGCCCAACGGTTGGGTAGTTCCCAACCAGGTCGAACCCGAACTACCGGTATTGATTGCGGCCAGTGAAGAAGGAGCGGTCCCTGTAGCCTTGGCTACCGGCGTGCCGCGAGATGCCCTCGCCTATGGCGGGGAGCCTGAATCCAATCCTTCGGACCTGCTCCAAGATCAACCCAGTACCCTGGCAAACGCCCTGGGCCAATCGGTGATGGGAACACTCGATGCGGACGACGAACTCCGCAACGAAGTGCTACTCGCCGCGGCCACCCAGAGCGTGGTGATGGAGCTGAACTCCACCCGCTTGGCTGGACAGAACGTCCCTACGGACACGTCCGGCGAGCTCAACCCCAACTGGCTGGACCTCGCAAGTCAGAACTCGTCTCAGAGCAACTCCGAGACGGGATCGAACTTGCAGGAAGCCGTGCTCGATGCGCCGACTGCATCGAACAATCCCAAAGACCTCAACCCAACCCAGCCAGACTTGAGTCTGGCAAGGGACGAGGTGTTCACCAACGCCAAGTTGCGACAGAACGTTCCCAAGTCAGAAGCAACCTTCCAGCGCCCCAGTCACGAACCGGCTCCTCGAGTCCACGTCCGTGAAATGCCGGAAATTGTTTCTGACGTAGAGAACCAACTGGCAACTCAGGCAGCAGCCAACAAGCCAAAACCGGAGTCTCTGCTTCGAACGGACCCCAAGGTTCGCCGAAACAACGATGACAAAGCCCAGTCCGACCCAGACCGCTTTGGACTCGATCAGGAACCGCTGGAGGCTCTTCCCGAGCGCACCCCGGTGCGACTGGCTGACCGTCGGAACGAAGACCTCGAATCCAGGCTCGAATCTGTCGACCATTCCCGGAAATCAAGCCGGTTTATGGAAGAGGTAGAAGCCGAGATCGAGCTCATCGATGCTGGTGAAATGGAGGTCGTCACCCCAGAGACCATCGTTCAACGTCCCAACAACATTCAGTTGGATGTGGATGTCGACGAAGATCTCAGCGTGAAGATCGACGCCAATGGCCAAGAGGTGTCCGTTACACTCGATGGGACGAATTCAGCGCTTGAAGACCTCAAAGATGTAGGTCGAGAGCTGGCTGATTCCCTTCGTCGCATGGGGTTCGATCTGTCGGAGTTCAACACCGACGAACGTTCGAACAAGGACGGGAACTCAAAGCACGATGAGACCGGTGCTAACCGCAACCTAGCCCACAAGGCCGCACAAAGTGCGGAATCGAGGGTGAAACGCGGCCACCGAGTCGACATGACCGCTTAGACACTGCAAGTCAAGCCTGTTGTCGTGGGTGGTCGTCGTATCGCGACCACCTACGGCAGCATGGCTCATGCCAGGTCTTCTCGTACCGTTGCGGTAAACACATCGACGCGCTGGGCTACAGCGTCCATGGCTACCTGCGCTCGTGTCTTGAACGCAGCGACGGCCTCTTCGTCCTTCAAATCCTTGACGTTGATCAAGACATTGTAGAAAGCCCCCTCTGCACACGTTCGACACAGAAGAGCAGCGACACCCGCATCCGAACGAGCGTTTTCGTTCCCTTTCAGAGCCACCTCAACCAGGTCAAGCACGGCTACGGTCCGCTCGAGCACCCCCAAGGGCACCTCAATCGCTCGACGAGTGGCATCCTGGATCGCCTGGCCCCGCTGAGCTTTCTCTGAGTCTGTGGACTTGGGCAACCCGAATGCAGCCATAATGCCATCAAAGGCTGCAGTATCGGCATCGACATCCACCAGGAAGGCCTCTCGAAGCGCCTGGGCTTCCACCGCCATATCAACAGCGGCCTGAGCCTGGTCTTCGTAGCCCTTCTTGCCTGTCGTCAGCGACCCCACCATGCTGGAGAGTCCGGTGGCCATCGCCCCACACAACGCAGCAACCGAGCCTCCACCCGGCGCAGGTGCGCTGGAGGAGAGAAGGTCCGTAAAGTCACGCACACTCAACCCAACAAGCTCACCATCTCCCCCTATCCGACGCTCAATGATTCGCTCATCTGGGTCAAAGACATTCAGCTCGGAAAGCCCCAGTGAACGAATCGCGGTATCGATGAGCTCGCTCTCGGGAGCTCCAGGGTTGAGCGCCTGGCGTTCGAGATAATAGCGACCGGCCGAGGTCAAGGCCTCCAAAGGTATCAGGCCCACAAGTTCGCTCCCTGTCACCACCACGCCTTCTTGGTCCGCCACCCGACGAATAGCATCCACCACCTCGTGGATGGGGCTGACCTGGTGATTGGTGAAGTTGATCGACACCTGGCAGCACTTGTACTCCTCAATCCACCATCCAATGGCCTTGACGCACTTGAACATGCCGGGCTTGCGAATCATCTTGCCGTGTTCATCCCGGATGATTTCGCCATTGGCATCCCGCTGACTGATTCCCTTCTCACGAATCAAGGCGGCAATTTTCATCGCCTTACGGCTGTTCTTGGTGTTGAGGTTGACATTGTAGGCCACAAGAAATGGCCGAGCCCCAATCGCAGTGGCACCCGTGCGAGCCACCGCATCACTCCATTGGTCAGGACCGAAATCAGGCTTCCATTCTGGCAGACCGATCCGCCCTTCCAGCCCCTCGTACTCCCCAGCTCGCACCGACGCGAGGTTCTGACGCTCTGGAGTACTGGCCGCATGTTCATAGAGGTATACCGGAATTCCGAGCTCTCGCCCCACCCGCTCACCCAGCGTTCTCGCCAGCTGGGCACACCCATCGAGGTCTATCCCTCGCACCGGCACAAACGGGCAGACATCGGTAGCTCCCATTCTGGGATGGGCTCCGGTGTGCTGGCTCATATCGATAGTCCGAGCTGCACAAGCCATGCCCTGATAGGCCGCCTCCACAACCGCATCCGGAGGTCCTACCAAGGTCACCACCGTCCGGTGGGTTGCCTCACCCGGATCCGAATCCAGAAGGGTCACCCCCTCTACCGCAACCATGGCGTCATTGATCTGCCGGATGACCTCTGGGTCACGGCCCTCGCTAAAGTTGGGAACGCACTCGACAATCGGGGTCAGCGACATGTCCACCTCCGTGTGCTGGGCGTATCACCGACACACGCACACAGCCACGCTCAACCCCTTGCGCAGAACCCCTGTCTCAGTCCACGACCTCCACCTCGTCTCGGGAAACACTGCGCATCAATGCACTGAGTCGATCGAACGTTTCATCGTCCTCTCGGTAAATGTGGCGAATCTGACTCGCCAAATCCTTGGCCCGGCGAAATCCCGAGATGAGCTGACCGGAAATATCGGTTGGAGATTCATAGATAGCTCCCAGCTCTACCAGCGGCTGTCCGTTGGCCCAGGCTCGTCCAAACAACATGAGATTGGGGTCCCAGTTCACCTCGTTGTCCATCAGGCGCTCCGCCTGGAGCACCGTATCTCCAAACCGAATGGCGTTGACTTGCTTGGCCACATTTCGGGCCTCACCCTGCAGCCGCTGTGAAATACGCACCGTAGGGGCAAGGTCATTCGTCATAGCGCACAACACCCCAAACAACAGGTCCGACGGCAGTTCTTCCACCAGGCCAGAAAGCACAAGTTCGGTCGTGAAGATCTCCTCAATCTGAATGTGCCGAAGAATACGAGCGCCAGCGTTGAAGCTCCCGTCTTCTGCAAGATACCCAATCTCCTTGAGAAACTGCCTGCGATGGAGAAAGTCTGCCCAGGCTCTACCCGGCGCCCGGCTCGCTCGGCGTCGAAGGCGACGGAGTTCCCGGGCCTTTCGGCGCAACGCCGGCGATAAGTCCTTGGCATCCGGGGTCCAGCCATCTTCCTTGAGTGAGGCTTCCAGGGCGTTCACACGCTCTCCAATCCCCTCGGCTTTTCTCTGCAGCCGCCAAGAGAGAAATGAGCGCTCCACCATGTCGCGAATCTGCTCTTTTTCCAGTCGCTCCAAGAGATTGACAATCGAGTTGAAAGAGAGATTGAACGAGGAGTCCACTCCCTCCGGTTCATCATCGAGATACCGACCTAATCGAGTACGAGACTCCGAGAACTTGTCGAAGTCCATGCGAACCACCACGTAGCCCACGGTGTCCATGCCTCGACGACCCGCTCGTCCAGCCTTCTGCATGAACTCGCGAACCGTCAGCGGCCGAGTACCGCGACCATCGTACTTCTCCAGCGCATCCAGCACGACCGTTCGAGCAGGCATGTTGATGCCCAGCGCGAAGGTAGATGTGGTGTACAGCACATCGATCAGCTTGTTCTCATAGAGCTCTTCCACCAGGGCTTTGAGCTGTACGTGCAAGCCAGCATGGTGAAACGCGATGCCCTTCATGTACAAATCGTAGAGTTCATCATCAATGACCTCTGGCCCCACCACATCCATGGCCTCGCGCAGCCTCAAGCGCATCTGCTCCTGGCGCTTCTTGTCCAGCAAGCTTCGTCCTGCCCGCTGTCCAAGCCCGCGTGCACAGGCTTCCGCAGACCGCCTGGAAAAGACAAAATAGAGATACGGCATCATGTCGCCGCGAAGCATCTCGAAAATCTGAGTGTGCCGTGTGGGGCGCCCTCGTCGCTGAGAATGCTGTTTGTGGCGCCGCCCCCCCTTGCCCCGATGCCGGTGTGACCTCTTGGCCGGCCGGGTGTCCTGGTTCTCACGCTTTCGCCAGCGCCTCCAAGCCTCTTCGTAGGCCTTCGGCTCCG
Organism: Myxococcota bacterium; assembly: GCA_036337845.1. Lineage (GTDB taxonomy): Bacteria > Myxococcota_A > UBA796 > UBA796 > CAJQPC01 > JAYZDK01. The sequence continues at coordinate 22,124 of JAYZDK010000075.1, forward strand.
CCAACCCAGTGCTATGACTGGCCAGCATTACATGGAGCGGAACCGACCGCTCCGGGTGACGAATCGTCTCCACGCGGGTCCCGCGGACCGCGCTCAGCCAGTCCGCAAACTCCTCCAGATTGGCCAGAGTCGCCGAGAGCCCAAGAATCTGAACGGAGGGAGGCAAGTAGATGAGCACTTCTTCCCAGACCGTGCCTCGTTCTCGATCATCCAGAAAGTGGATCTCATCGAGAACAACCGCAGCCAACCCCCCAATCGGATCGCCGGTTAACAGCATGTTTCGCAGGATTTCCGTGGTCATCACCAGGCACGGTGCATCCCGTCGAATGACCAGATCACCGGTCACCAGCCCCACATTGCTTTCCCCGTGAAGACGGCAATAATCCCGGTACTTCTGATTGGAAAGCGCCTTGACCGGAGCCGTATAAATGACCTGTTTCCCCGACTTCAAGGCCTTCTCTACCAAGAAGTCCGCGATGAGTGTTTTCCCAGTTCCTGTGGGCGCACTCACAAGCACCGAGGAACCCTCGTCAAGAAAGCCAATGGCGGCTTCCTGAAACGAATCGAGTGTCAGTCCGCAATATTCCATTCATGCCTGCCAAAAAAATATGTGCCGGACTCGTAGGTGACCCAGCGCACTTTGTAAAGTAGAGAGCACATGCCCGCCGACAGAACAGGAGCATTGATGACACCCTGGATTCTCTTTTTCGGACTCCACTCCACAGTCCTGGCCCAGGAAACAGAGACTGATCCTCCCTCCCCCACAGAGGAGACTGAAGAACAGGAGCCATCGGTAAACGAGAGCTCAACGGAGGTGTCAGCATCGGAGGAAACCCCAAAAGAAAAACTTGTCCCCGAGAACCCCACAGATGCTGACCCCCTCCCCCCTCCTGAAGAGTCCGACACGTCCAGCACGGCAGAAGCTCAGCCCATCGTGAACGATGCTCCCGTCACAGCACCACCCATCTCGCCGACAACCGCAGAAACCCCTCCTGTGTTCAAACCCCGGATTCGGCCGGTGGGAGACTTGAGAACCGAGCTCATCGCAGCCCGCCTCGACACCCTCGACCCCCGAGTCTCCGAGCAGTCCCCGCAGGTGCGGTTCTCGGTCTCCAGAGCGCGCTTGGGAGTCGCCACCCAGCTATCCCCTTCCTTCAGCGTCTTGTCCCGCATAGAGGTTTCAGAAGCCAGTGAGGTCCAGGAATACCGAACCTTTACCGGAGATGCTTTCGAACTTGAGACCTATCCCGACCACTGGCGCGTCCAGCTCTGGGACCTCGCCAGCACCTGGAGCAGCGGCACCTGGGGCACCTGGACCGTGGGGCTGCAGCCCAAAGAGTTCGGTGCCAAATCCGCCTACGAGAGCCGCTTCTACCGGCCGGGCACGCACCACCCCTTTTCCATGGCCGAACAAAACGGCGTAGTCCCCAGCCAATCCATGGGAGTCAGCTGGAACAGGGCCTTTGGGGCTCGCGTGAAGGGTGGGCTCCAAATCTCCAACACCACCGCCTCCAACGAGCCTGAGAAGATGATTGGAAAAGACCTCTCAGCCCGGGTTCGTATACAAGCGCTCGAGAGCCTGGCCCTCACCGCTTCCGCCCTGATGGGGCCCCGAGATGTGTACGGACAGCAGCTGGCCTGGAGCGCGGCAGCCGAGCTTGAGCTGGGCTCCATTCGGTCCCTGGCCGAATACATCCAAGACCAACGCGGCGAGTCCAGCGCCTACGGCTGGGGAGTCACACTCACTCATGAAATGGCCTTTGCCGGTGGTCTGGAAAGCGGACATGCCCTCGTTCGCATCCAATCCTGGGATCCCGACGATACAGAAGGCCGGGACCGGGACGTCACCTTGAGCGGCTCCTACCTTCTCTCGTGGACCACTTGGGGCGATTCAGAGCTCTTCACAGGCCTCACCTACGAAACCCGTGCCCCCGAAGACCAGTACGAAGCCATAGAGCACGGAGTGGTAGGCCAGGTCCGGATCGTCTTCTGACAAGTCCCCAGTGGGGTTCTGTGAGTTGACAGGCACTACTACGTCGACATAGATGGGGGTCCGTCACGCTGGGGCGTGGTCGAATTGGCAAGACGTCGGGTTCTGATTCCGAAGGTTCCTGGTTCGAGCCCAGGCGCCCCAGCCATCTTTTACATCGTTGTGCTCCCATCGTCTAGGGGTCTAGGACATCGGCCTCTCACGCCGAAGACACGGGTTCAAATCCCGTTGGGAGTACCACTTCAACCCCCGCAAGCTTCTCGCTTGCGGGGGTTTTCTTATGGCTGGGCCCAAACCTCACCCGAGCCCTCTAAACAACCAACCTCACCCGCCGGAAAGCACCCGGCACAGGCCTGTTTCCTACGCATGGGCCCCATATGGGCACAACGAAAGCCCCAAGCCTGTTGTGATCCGCTCCAAGCCTCTTTATGCTTGTTTCAGGCACGGAAGGACCCATGAGAATCGCCCTGTTCACCCACCTACTGATCTTCACCGCCTGTGCAACCAAAGGGGAGGACACAGGACCTTATGACTATGACGGCGATGGCCACGTCACAGGTGTCGACTGCGACGACGACAACGCCACCGTGCACCCCAATGCGACTGAGGTCTGCAACAACATCGACGATGACTGCGATGGCCTCATCGACGATTCCGACCCCAGCGTTGCAGATGCTGGAACATTCTACGGCGACTCCGACCTCGACGGCTTTGGCGGCAACATCTTGGTGGTCGAATCCTGTGAACAGCCCGATGGCTACACCGATAACCAACAAGACTGCAACGACCTCGATGAGCTCTCCTACCCTGGAGCCGAAGAACTCTGTGATGGCGCCGACAACGACTGTGATGATGTGGTGGACGAACCAGATGCCGTGGACGCTCCCACCTGGTATGCCGACGCAGACGGCGACGGATACGGCACCGAAGAAGACTCCACGATAGCCTGCAGCACCCCCCATGGGTATGCAGCCATCAGCGGCGACTGTAACGACGAAGACCCGGCCTTCCACCCCGGTGCGGCAGAAGTCGATTGCACCGATGAGACAGACTACAACTGCGACGGCTCCGTAGGATTCGCCGATGCCGATTCGGACGGCCACCCTGCCTGCGAAGACTGTGATGATGACAACGCAGCCGTCTACGAAGGAGCCATCGAAACCTGCAATGGAATCGACGATGACTGCGATGGCCTCACAGACTCCGACGATCCCGATGTGACAGGTACCTCCACCTACTACGGAGATGCGGACGGCGACGGCTATGGG
>JAYZDK010000076.1:0-6981 GCA_036337845.1 Myxococcota bacterium
TGTCTTCATCCGAAGAAGTGAGCGCCATGTAGGGGTCGGCTGCCGAGCCCATCACAACCGCATCCACATCCACCTTGATCCAGGCTTCCTCTTCCACCTCAAACTGGAAGTGGTCAAAGTCCGCGTAGGCCAGGTTGCCACAAGCCCACTTCTCCCGCTCAATCACCGTGGCATTGCTACCGCTCACCGAGTTGTTGGGTTCAATCTCCGGAAAGGCACAGGGCGGAGGCGGGGCGGTGTCTTCGGTGTCGGCCCCCGTTTCAATGGTGTCCACTTCTGTGTCCGTCTTGTCCGTGTCCACCTGTTCGTTTTCATTGGGCGGGTTGGGCACACAGCCCGCACAGCCATTGCATCCCATAAACAGCAAGAACAAGTTCACGATAGGACTCTCCCCGAGAGATCTTGACCCGTAGACTGCAGACCCGCCACCAGATCGGCGAAACTCTCCAAGTTCGGATAGGGGTTTGTCCTGGAGGCAACGTGACAACTCTTGCACTCGCAATGCTCCTCGCTGGGGGCTGCACGCCCGACCAGGGCATCAACAAGCTGGAGCCCAAGCTCACCTTCAGTCCCGTGGAGTTGAACTACGGGGAGGTGGTGGTGGACTACCCAACCACCGCTACTCTGGAGATCATCAATACGGGGCGCGTGCCCTTGAACGTCTCCAACGTGTACCTCAGTGAATCCACCGGAGACATCTTCCTGTTCGAGAGCGAAGAAATGCGCATCACAGAAGATGAGCGCCAGGAACTTGTGGTGACCTTCACTCCCTCCACGTTCTTGGACTACGAAGACGCTCTGATTCTGGAATCCAACGACCCCGACCTCCCCCTGGCCTACATTCCAATCACGGGCACAGGCGTGGACGCGCCCACGCCCGACAACGCCATCGATCCACTGACTCTGGATTTCGGAGAAGTAGAGCCGCTCTCGGTCGCCACCTTGTGGTTCACTATTGTCAACGAGGGCGATGGGGAGCTCCGCATCACCGGAACCAGCCAGGAGGGGTCTGGAAACTTCCAGGTCGTGACCGATCCGGAAGGCGCCACCTTGGCCCCGCTGGGCGCAGACGTTCAGACCATCGTGGTGATTTACACGCCACAGGCACTGGAAGGAGACTCTGGCACCTTCACAATCCAGTCCGACGACCCGGACGAGCCCGAGATCGTGGTGCACTTTCTGGGCAATGGTGGCGGAGACTTCGAGTACCCCGTGGCGGTAATCGACGGTCCAGCCAATGCAGCCCCACTGGACTACCTCACCCTGGACGGGTCTGATTCTTACGACCCACAAGGGTTCGCGATCACCGACTACGAATGGACCCTCAGCAGCACCCCTTCCGGGTCAGCCAGCGAGCTCTCAAGCGACGTTTCCGACAGCACATCCTTCTTTCTCGACATCGCGGGGCACTACGAGGTGCAACTCAAGGTCACCAATGAGATCGGCCTCTCCTCGGCGCCTGAAAAGTACCAGGTGGATGCCATTCCTGATGACCGGGTCCACGTCGAGTTGTTGTGGGACACCCCCAACACCGACCTCGATCTGCACATGTTCTCCGGACCGGGCGTGAGCTTTTTCAACATTCCGGACGACTGCACCTGGTGCAACCCAAACCCCAACTGGGGCGCCACCCTGGATTCCAACGACAACCCCTTGTTGGCCTTGGACGACATCTCAGGGTTTGGGCCGGAAAACATCAACATCAACGAGCCCGCAAGCGGCGAATACCCGGTGCGAGTCCACTTCTTTGAAGACAACGGCGGCGGAGCCACCACGGCCACAGTTCGCTTCTACATCGATGGCATTCTTGGCGACAGCTACTCGCGTGTGCTCCAGCGCAACGAGGTCTGGGATGTGGCCACCGTTCGGTGGCCAGATGGGTTGGTCGTCGAAGAAAACGCAGATCCCTACGAGGCGCCCAGGCGCGGCTGCAGCCAGAACGCCCGGTAGTCTCACTCAGTAGTGGGGTGGGACCTGCTCCTCCATCGGAGCCTGGTCATCGCCCTCCTGGTCATACTGCTCGCGCAAGGCCTGAATCTCACGCTGAAGATTGGCAATGCAGCCGGCCTGCTCCTGCACCACCTCGTCGAGTTGACGAATCTGGTCTTCTTGAAAGACGTAGCGCACCTCGAGGTCTTCCAGGCGACGGGCAAGTTCTTCTGGGGTTTCAGCCATAGATCGATCCTACTTCAATGCATCGCGTCTGGCAGCATGAAGTGCTTGCTGAAAACCCACCGGGTCTTCCCAGGGAGCAAAATGGCCACACTCCAACCAGTGTAGACGAGCGCCTGTATCTCGCTGAATCTTACGGGCGATGACAGGGGGGTACCAGGGATCTAAGCGGCCCCAAACCAGGTGAACGTCACAGTGTCGCAGTCTCTGTGAGAGCCGGGCAGGAGGCTTCATTCCACGAGCAATGCCTTCCATCTGTGTCGACCAATCCACCTCTGTCGATTCAAACGCGGCCAACAAGGAGTCCACATGCTCAGGCAGACATCCACGGCTCAAGAAACGGCTGCCCGCATACTTCCGATAGAACAGCGTCCGGAGGCCCGGCCACGCAGTGAACCGAATCGCCGCCCAGTACCACCCCAGCGCTGTGCCAGAGAGCACGACCTGCTGCCCCGGGGCCGCAAGCATGGCGGCCAGCACTCCGCCGAGGTCATGACCCACGATGAGGTCGGCCTCCCGAACCTCCTCCCGCACAGACTCCGCACAAGACGCGAGGCTCCAATTGGGCTCCACTTCTCCTGGAATCAGTCCCTCAAGCTGCGGAACCTGCACCTCCCAGCCGGGCCCCAACGCAAGACGCTCAAACAAACGTGGGGAGGTTGGGAGCCCATGGAGGGCTGTCACTCTCAAGAACATCAGAGCCTCATTCTATTTCGCAGGCGCGTAGAGTTCATGCCCTCCAGTCGTAAACTCGTCTGCCTTTTCTGCCATACCCTGAGCTGCAGCGTCCTGAGGCTGCACGCCCTCCGCCTGCGCATACTCCCGGAGCTCCTGGGTGATTTTCATCGAGCAGAACCGAGGGCCACACATCGAACAGAAATGGGCTGTCTTGGCCGCGTCCGCCGGCAAAGTCTCGTCGTGGTAATCCCTCGCCGTCTGTGGATCGATGGCCAGGTTGAACTGGTCTTCCCAACGAAACTCAAACCGCGCCTTGGACAACGCATCATCTCGATCCTGAGCCCCAGGATGGCCCTTGGCTACATCAGCGGCATGAGCCGCAATCTTGTAGGCAATCATCCCCTCCTTCACATCGGCCTTGTCCGGAAGGCCCAGGTGTTCTTTCGGAGTCACGTAGCAGAGCATGGCACAACCCGCGGTCCCAATAATGGCAGCCCCAATCGCGCTCGCCATGTGGTCGTAGCCAGGAGAAATATCCACAACCAGTGGACCCAATGTGTAGAAAGGAGCTTCAAAGCAGTGCTTGATCTGCTCGTCCATGTTCTCCTGAATCTTGTCGATAGGCACATGCCCAGGACCTTCAATCATCGTCTGAACGTCATGCTGCCAGGCGATCTGGGTCAACTCTCCGAGTGCTCTTAGTTCTCCAAACTGGGCCTCGTCATTGGCATCCGCGAGACAGCCGGGCCTCAAGCCATCTCCGAGAGAGAAGGTCACATCGTATCGAGCCATGAGCTCACAAATGCGCTCGAAGTTCGTGTAGAGGAAGTTCTCTTTGTGGTGTGCAAGGCACCACTTGGCCATGATGGAGCCGCCGCGAGAAACGATGCCCGTGATGCGATTGGCCGTCAGAGGAACATGGTGTAGCAATACACCTGCGTGAATGGTGAAGTAGTCCACGCCTTGTTCGGCTTGCTCCGTGAGTACGTCGAGAAAGAGCTCGATGTCGAGCTTCTCCACGTCGCCGTTGACCCGTTCGAGTGCCTGGTAGATCGGTACGGTTCCAATGGGCACAGGGGAGTTGCGAATAATCCACTCGCGCGTGTCGTGGATATCGGGTCCCGTGGAGAGGTCCATGACCGTGTCCGCGCCCCACTGCGTCGCCCAACGCAGTTTTTCTACTTCTTCATGAATCGATGAACTCACGGCCGAGTTGCCGATGTTCGCATTGACCTTGCACAAGAAGTTTCGACCAATGATCATCGGCTCGACTTCCGGGTGGCAACGATTCGCGGGAATGACCGCGCGCCCCCGAGCGATCTCGCTCCGCACGTACTCGGGGTCCACATTCTCCCGAATCGCCACGAATCGCATCTCCTCAGTGATCACACCGCAGCGGGCGTAGTGCATCTGCGACACGTTCGTGTCTCCACGCGCTTCGCGAGCCGCCACCCACTCCGCTCGTCGCTTTGGCAGACCTCGGTGGACATCACAGCCCTGAGGACCCGAGGTGTCATAGAGACGCACCCGCTCTCCCGTAGACAATGGAACCTCGCGAAATGGCACCTGGAGGTCACCCTCTGCGATCTTCCGAGACCTTCCGCCGTTGAACGAATCGAATTGCTGCTCACTCATGCCCGCTTTCCTCCGCCGGTACGAACCGGTCCAGGTTCTGCGGTCTAATCTCAGGTTCGGTTGGAGGATTCCAATCGACCCACCCGCAGCGAGTCTGAGTGGACTAACACACCTTGGAGGGATGCAGCCCAGCGCGCAGTGCCAGGCCAATTTCCTGGAGAGCCACCCCACTGGCCGGCACAATACCCGTGGTCTGCATGAACCCGTGAAACATCCCACTGTGAAGCTTCACAGTCACCGGAACCTCCGCCGCCTTCAGTTTCTCCGCGTAGGCAAGCCCCTCATCTCTCAAGAGATCAAACCCGGCTATCGCGAGGTGCGCCGGTGGCAGCCCCTCAAAGTGCTCGAAATGGCCCGGAGAAATGCGCGGGTCACGGGAATCCGCTCCCTGCACATAGTGCTGCATGAACCAATTGAGCAGATCCCGAGTCAACGGTAGCCCTTCTCCAAACAACGTCCAGGAGGGTCGCTCGACGATTCTGTCGGTGGCTGGATAGACCAGCAACTGAAAGCAGGGCATCACCCCGCCCTGCTGCTTCACGAGATGGCAGATCACGGTGGCAAGACTCCCGCCTACCGAGTCTCCACCCACAGCCACACGGTCCGATTCGAACCCCACGGTTTTCCCATGTGCCTGAATCCAGGCGTACGCCTCCATGCCATCCTCGATTGGCGCTGGAAATGGGTGTTCAGGGGAACGCCGATAATCCACAGAAAGAACCCGAGTGCCAGACACCTTAGCGAGTACCCGCACGCTGGCATCATGCGTCTCAATACTGCCCAACACGAACCCACCACCATGGAAATACAGCAGACCAGCCCCTGGTTCACATTCCTCATGGGGCACATAGAGTCTCGCTGGCAGTGTTCCCGCTGAGGTCGGAATCCTCAAGTCGCGCACCTCGACCATGGGCTCAACTCCCCCCCCGCCCACAAGCTTCGCAATCACGTCTGCCCGACGTGCGTTCTCAGGCGTCTGGAGATTCATCGGCGCACCGCCCGCACGTTCCCGAACTCGAAATACCCACTCGGCATCTCCATCCAACACCTGACCATCCAGCTCTCGACCACACCTCCAACTCTTGGGGGCCAGCCGCTTTCCCCGCTTCAAAAGTAGTCGAACAACAGCCACCCTGAGCCGCTCTCGTCTCCCCAATGAACCCAACAAGTGCTCGTTCATGCCCCACTAGAATAGCGGTTCTCTCTCACAATGTCTGAGCCCGCCGAAAACTCCCGCCCTCTGAAAACAGACTTCAACACAAAGCTCGTCGGACTCCATGCGCGTCCTTGGCGTCGTTGACAGTTCATTCCCCTCGCAATACGAGCCCGGCGCCTATTCGCGGAAGTGGCGGAATGGCAGACGCGCTAGGTTCAGGTCCTAGTGAGCACTACGCTCGTGGGGGTTCGACTCCCCCCTTCCGCACCATTCAATAGCGGCCACAGCCAACAGGTTGTGGCCGCTTTTTTATTCGATTCAGCATGACTTTCGTGTCACGGTTCTCGCTGAAACCGGATACCCAATCAGGGTAATGAGCCCAAATTCTACCTTATTCCAACACTTTGAAGCAGTTGGTACGCGCATTGCTTTACTTCCAAAGGAATGTGCAGTTCTGCACTTCGTATCGAACCTCTCTTAGAAGGAGAACCTATGCAACACCGTAGCGTACCCCCCTTATTGACCCTCTTCCTCCTCCCGCTGGGTTGTGCTTCCGAGTCCTACATGGCCCGGGGCGCCGATGAGTCTGCCGACTATGCAGACACCGGTTGGGCAGGCGCTATGGAGCCCAACGCCGACGAAGACGGAGAGAGCGCATCCAGAGATGATGACCTGGGCAGCGAGCAGGAAAGCGATTTCCTGAAGCTCCTTCCCGCAGTCACCGACAGCTTTGTCTTTGTCGCCAACCCCGCGCGAAACACGCTCACTCGAATCGGTGTCCCCAGTCTCGACGTCATCACCGTCGATGTCGGAGTTGAGCCTGACCAGGTCATCACCACATCCGACTACAGCAAGGCGATCTCCTACAACAAGGGCTCGGATGACCTCTCGATTGTCGATGCACAGACCCTCGATGTGTACACCGTCCCAGTGCTGAACAATCTGAACTCTATGGCCGTGTCCCCCGATGGGGTCTGGGCAGTGGTGTTCCACGACGCGGATATCGAGGATGAAGGGCGCAGCGACGGCACCCAGTCATTCAACGAACTCTCAGTGGTCAACACAGAGACAGGCCAACACTTCCCCATGGTCGTTGGACGAAACCCCCATCAGGTCAAGTTCACCGATGACTCCACGCTCGCGCTGGTGGTCTCCGATGAGAAACTGGCCCTGATCAATCTTGCTACGGGCACCCCCGAGCGCTCCATCATTGAAATCTCCGATGACCTGCTCGACCCACCTCGTGCCGAGGAACTCGAGATCACCCCCGACGGAGCCTATGCCTTCATTCGCCAGTTCAACACCGCCGACATCAAGCTGGTGGACCTGAGCAGCGACGA
>JAYZDK010000077.1:0-9367 GCA_036337845.1 Myxococcota bacterium
CCCCCCGGAAGCCGCATCGAATACCGCGGAAACGTGCCCTGGAGTTCCTTGCTGGATGCTTACTGCTCCTCCACGGCCGCGCTCGACCTGATGTCGCCCAATGCCGAGCGGGAGATCGCACTGGCGTTTCGGCACGTGGAATACCTCGGCTGCGGGCTGCCCATCATCACCGGCAATCAACACTTTCTTGCCCCAGACATCGAGTCCAGAAAAGCCGGATGGGTTGTGGAACCCGGAGACCTTGAAGCGGTCTTGGAAGAAATCCTTGCCAAGCCCGAGGAGGCTGCCCGAAGAGGTAAAAACGCACGCAAGCTGGCAAAAGACCGGTTTCATCGGGACCTCTGCGAAGCTCCACTGATTCAATGGATCGACTCGGCGGTGGTTCGTGAGAAGCAACCCGCCCCACTCGCAGAAGCTGCCGAGCTGGCTGCAAGGCTGTCTACCTCAAAGACTGAAACAACACGTCTGGCCGCACTCCTTGAGAAAGCCGAGAACGAAGTTGCGACCAAGAGAGGCGAGATCGACAACCTGTCCGGGCAAGTTCGAACTCTGACTTCCGTGACAGAACGCCTGGCAAAGGCCGTCGACGAAGTGTCGGGGTTCAAGCGCGAAGCCATTCACGTCCTGGGAGCCGAGCGCAACGCCACTGCGGCTGAAGCTGAGACTCTCCGACGTGAGTTAGCTGACCTCACCGCAGATTTGGCCAAAAAAGAAGCCGAACAACGAGCCACCGCTCGAGAGCGTGACCGTGTGGGCATGGACCTCACCGCCTCACAGTCCAACGCGAAAGCCTTAGAGACACGACTATCGGAAATGGGCGAAAATCAGGCCAAATCTTCCGCTGAGCACGGCCGACTCAAGGCCGACTTGGATGCGCTCAGGGCGGAACGGGACCGCCTGGTGGCCGAACGAGAAGGTCTTGTGGCCCAGAATGCAAGCCTGTCAGACAATCTCCAGAAGACCTCCCAGGAGCTGGCCGAATCCAACGGTGAACTGCACCGGGTCCATGACAAGGCGGGGCGATTCGAGTCCGAGATAGACCGGCTGAATCGGGAGATGGCTGCCCTGATCCAAGAAAACGAGCGCCTGTCTCGTCGCCGGCTGTTCTAGGAAATCTACAGACGCATTCGGTTCCGGTAGGACTCCCACAACTCGGGCTCACCGACCTGGTCCAACCAATCCCTCACAAACTCCGGAGGGGTCGTATACCAGGAAATCCCACCACAATCCGCACAGGGGCTCACCTCGTCGAACGCCCCGCGAATATGAGCCAAACGACGCCTGCGCGCCTCTTGTCCTTCCCACAAACTGCGAAAAGAGTGTTCAGCCAACGAACCCAGGTCCAGGGCACCGGGCAGGTCCACACAACACATCATCAGGTGCCCGTCGTGCCGAATCACCGGAGTCATCCACATGCCCGGACAAGGCTGTCGGGGCGCTGTGGGGCTCGCCGTACTCTCCCAGGCTCTCCCCTCCCAGACCTTCAAATGAACCCCGTGTTCCACCCGCTCGGCGATTTGCTGCTCTGCACATGTCTTTTCGTACAACTCATCTGCAGCGAGCTGTCCCTCTCCTCCAGCATCCACAGAAAGCCGCTTCACAAGAATCTCGTCGTAGCCCTTACTCCCCGCATGGCAACGCAGAAACTCGGTCCAATAATGTACGAATTCTCCCACTTCATGCGCGTTTCCGTCTTGAAGCACGAACTGCAACTGGACGTTGAGGCGAACATCGCCCGGCAGTCTCGCCCTCTGCATGACGAGGTGGCGCACATGACGCCGCACCCGGTCCAGGGCATCTACTCCTTTCACACGCTGGTAGGTCTCCGGAGTGACGGCATCGATGGTAAACACCATCAACATCGGCATTTCAGGCCGGCTCTGGTAGGCCTGAAGCAACCCGTCCATTCGTGAATCAGTGAGTGTGATCGCATTTGTGTCGATTCGCAGGTACCCCACCTGCTCCCACAAGCGTTCTCTTGCAAATCGTGACATTTCCTCAAGTTGGGGGTGTAGAGAGGGATCCCCAAGCCACTGTAAAATGACGTGGTCGAACCTGACCTTCTCCTCCACCAGCCCATCCACGATGTGCCGAAAAAGCTCCAAATCCATCATTCCCTTGGGAATTCCATGAATCTGAGGCCGCTTTTCGAAGTGTGGTAAACACATCGAACAAGCTAGGTTGCAATGGTCCGTGGGCTCTATCTGCAGCACACCTCCACTATGAATCGAGACGTCCATGATTCGTCAGCTTAGCTCACCGATGGTTGACCCGACGCGATAGTCGTGCAACTTAGAGATAGCACTCGGAGTGCCATGCGTTTCCTGATTCTGGCATTTTCTACCTTCCTCATGGGTTGTCACAACCCATGCCAGGATTTGTGCAAAGAAATGGCGTCCTTTGCAGAGGACAAATGCCAGAAGACTTTGTCCGATGGAGAAGTGCGAACCTGCATCCGCGATCACACGCGAGACCAACTCAATGACGGGGACATTGCCGTCTGTGTCGAATTTGCAGATACAATTTCACAAGAGTGGGATTGCGCTGACGTAGAGCCCTACTTCGAAAGCGTGAGCAGTCAGAACAACTGATGCCGCTCGGTGAGACCGAGCCCCAGGAGCCGCTAACCGTGGGTGTTTTCACACCAGAAGCCTTTGGAAAATACTACCTCGTCGACAAGATCGCCGTCGGGGGCATGGCCGAGATCTTCAAAGCCAAGAGTTTTTCCCACGCGGGCTTCGAGAAGCTCCTGGTCATCAAGCGGATTCTGCAGCACCATTCCGAGAATGAAGAGTTCGTCACGATGTTCATCGACGAGGCGAAAATCTCCGCGCAATTGCAACACCCAAACATCGTACACGTCTACGACTTCGGTAAGCTGCACGCCAACTGTTACATCGCGATGGAGTGTGTCGAGGGCAAGGATGCCAAGCGCGTGCTCAAGAAGCTTTCCGAACGCCGAAAGCTCCTGCCCATCGAATTTGCATTGTTCATCGCTCACGAAGTGGCGCTAGCGCTCGACCACGCACACACCAAGACAAACATCGAAGGTCAACCACTCGGCATCGTCCATCGCGACATGTCACCCGCGAACGTACTGGTCAGCTACGCCGGAGAGGTAAAGTTAGCCGACTTCGGCATCGCAAAAGCAGACTTCTCCGGGTACGACACCGAGGTTGGCGTGCTCAAAGGCAAGTTTGAGTACATGAGCCCCGAACAGGCTCGCGGTGAGTCGGTGACCCAAAGCTCCGACCTGTTCTCCCTCGGCATTATTCTCTATGAGTTGCTGACCTCGCGGCGGTTGTTCAAAGCCAAAACCGAGATCGCCACCTTGGAGAAGATCAAAAAACTCGATTTCAAGCCGCCCTCCGCCTACAACCCGGCGGTCAGCGAAGAACTCGATGCCATTGTCTTGAAAGCCCTACAACAAGAGCCGGGCGAGCGGTATCAGAGCGCTCACGATTTCCAACATGCACTCCACGATTTGCTGCATACCGATTTCGAGCCACAGCCCAAGAGGCGTTTAGCCGACTTTCTGTCCGAGCTGTTTGAAGACGAACAGAGCGCAGAGCGCAACGCACTTCAGGAAGGAAGCCGTATTGCCCTGGAACTGCACGAGGCCGACGACGAAATCGAACTCCAACCCGAATGGGAAGAGTCCCCTTCCCATGGAGGCCCCACGCTCCGAACGCAAACGAGCAAGCGACCCATTCTGGGCATTCTACTGGCCTTTGCGAGTCTTGCGGCCATCTTGCTGGCAATCCTTGTGAACGTCAGGACAACCCCGCCCCCCCCACAAATCACACCTGCTGCACCCACACATGGAGAGGTCAACATCCTTCTCGAGCCCGTGGAAACCCAGGTGTTCAATGGGGACCAGCTCCTAGGCACAGGCCCGAGACTGGACCTCAAGGGACTGGAGCCCGGCAGCTTGACTCTACGCTTTGAGGCCGAGGGGTACCTCAACATCGAAGAAACACTCGAGGTCACCGTCGGAGAACCCTACATTCTCCCCATACGGCTCGTAGAAGAAGTGGAACAAGAAGTGGCCACGCGCACATCCCGAGTCCTCTTCGAATCGACTCCCTCTGGAGCGCAGGTGTTCGTGGACAATCGCGCGGTGGGCATCACCCCCATCACCTACAGTGAAGGAAACGCCAACACCGTCTACAAGGTTCGTTACCTCCTCGACGGCCACAGACCCCTGGTTTTTGAGGTCACCACCGCAGGCCCCGACGAACGCATCACCGAAACACGCACCCTGCAGGCCAAGGTCGCGGGTGTGGGAGGGCTCAATGTCAGCATGAGGCGAGGGTGGGCGTATATCTACATCGACGGGAACAAGATGGGAGAAACCCCGGATACCATCACTGGACTGACCGCTGGAAAACATGAGGTCCGCGTCGTGAACGAGCCCGCTGGTATCGATCGCACTCAAACGGTGCTGGTGCGTCCCAACGAAACCGCTACCGTATTTTTCGAGCCCCAGTAGCGCAGCGCACCTATTGGGAGACGGGGCCGAACACAATCGTCCCCCCGGGCACCGTGTCCTCGTCCTTGCTGACAATCGCCGCCACCAAGGCTGCGCCTCCTACACTCAGTGCTCCAGCCCCCGCCCATATCCACCAGTTGGAACGGCCTGCACTCGGTGCCGAAGACACTGCCACCTCCAGCGGGGGCGCCAACAGCAAGTGAGACAACACCGCATTGGAGTTGAGGTCAAACCCAGGGAGTTGGGCAGACACCCGACTCCCGCGAACCGACCCGCTTTCGCTGAGAAGGCCAGCCAGCTCAGCCACAAGGTTCACCAGGTTTTCCGGCGCACCCCTGGTCGAAACCGGCTCTGAGAACACGCCGGACTCCAAAGAAAACAGAACCAGCGACAACTCTCCAGACACGGTCTGCCCTGCAAGCAGTACCATCGGCACTTCCGCATAGCGGCCCATCGTAGAGTACAGGGCTTCCAACTGCCTGGAACGACCCTTCTCACTTTCGGCTGCGCTGCCTAATCGTCCGGGTTTGAGCTTCAGGTCGAGTTCCTTTGTCTCACCCGCCTCCAGCGTAAGCGAGCCTTGAACTCGATCCATCCCCTCTCCCAACACACGCAGGAAATGTCGTCCGGGTGGCAAATCCCGCACAACAACGGGTGAGAGGCCCACCGCTCGCCCATCGACCTCTACCGCAAACGGGCCTCCCCGCACCTCAATGCTCAGTGAAGCTGGAGATTCCAACAGAACCTCCTCTCGCACCGATTGAAAAAGCCGAACGTATTTCGGGGGATACTCCATCTCGGAGAGCTGCCGGGTCGGCTGCAATGTGACCACCTGCCTGAAGGCTTCCATGGCCTCTTCGGATTGGCCATAGCCCGCATGCGCAAGCCCAAGCGCAAGCCACGCTTCCGCCAAGAGGTTCACGTCGCCCGTGAGCAATACCCCTTCCTCAAAAGCCCGAGTGGCACGTTGAAGCGCGGGAATAGACTGATCGAACAGAAACCGGTCAGACAGAATCTTTCCTTCTTCAAGCCACTCTTTGCCTCGACCCGATGCGTAGTCCGACAGGACCAACTCCTGTCTACCTCGAAGCCGCTCAGACAACTCCACTGGATTGATTGCCTCAAAAACACCAGTGGCATTGAGAGCTTCGCCCAGGTGTTCTGCCAAGCGCTGGTTTTCCTCCAGCGACAGCTCCCCTACGTGCGCCCCCACAACCGCGACCCCGACGGCACCGCCGTCAACCGCTCTTGCAGGACTCACCAGCAACCATGCAGCGAGCGCGATAGACATCCAATCTCCTGTTTTCGAACTACAGTCGCGCCCTCAGACCATACCATTCCCGGATTCTAAGCCTTGCTTACCTGTCTTCTAATACTTCTTGGAACCACACCTGCCTGGGCATCTTCCACCGCAGAGAGCCTGCTTCGTCGGGGAGATGTGGACGGAGCCTTGTCCACAGCCCAAGCCAACATCCAGGCGGAAGCCACCGACCTGGATTCCCACGAGGTCCTGATCGATATTCTGATCAACCGCGGGATGGCTGCAAGCGCTGCGCGAGCCTATGAACAACTGACCACAGACAACCCTGGAGCCGCCTGGGCCTGGTCCCTCCGAGGAAGAGCCAGCCAAAACCCCAACGAAGCCCTCAAGTTCTACGACAAGGCCATCGAACTTGACCCCTCTTTTGCGAGAGCCTGGGCTGGCCGAGGAGACGTAGAGCGCGCCTTGGACCGCGTTGACGCCGCTCGTCGGGACTACAAGAAAACCTTGAAGCTCGATCCTTCTCTCGCTCGCGCGTGGACAGGGCTCGGGGCGCTGTACATACAAGAAGGTAGTTTTGATCAAGCTCTGGAGACCTGTGAGCAAGCTATTGCCGCAGCCCCGCACGAACCCGAGGCCTACCTCGCCGCAGCCCAGCTCGCCCCCCAACGCGCACTGAGTTTTCTGGAACAGGGCGCCCGGGCAATACCCGATGAGGTGCGACTGCATGCCGCCTTAGGCCACCATCTGTTGGGACTGGGCCAGCACAAAGAAGCAGCCCGTGCGCTCCAACTCGCACAACAAACCTGGCCCGATCACCCCGAAAGCGCTCGGGACCTCTACATTCTCGGCTGTATCAACCGTAATGAGCTCGATTCAGCCGGCCGTGAAGAGCTAGAACGAAGCGCGGCACTCTCCATGGAACTGCCCGTAGCAGCACTGGATTTGCTTCAAGAACTGGCCATTCGATATCCGAGTTGCAATGTCGTCCAGGCAGGACTCGGCCACCAGCTCTTCCGAGCCGACCGCGTAGCTGAATCGGAATCTTCACTTCGTAAAGCATTGGCCGCAGCCGAGCCGGACCCCAAAGCCAAGAGTTGGAATCAGGGAAGCCTTGGAATGCTTCTGGCGTCTCAGGGGAGGCACGCCGAATCGCTGCCATTACTACAAGCGGCAAGCCAATCCCGCTCCGGCGACGTCGATCTTGCGGTGGCAGCTGGTGTGGCAGTGGCCAACGTGGAAGGCCCACGAGCAGGAGCCCAGGCACTGGCCCAAACCGCTCAACAGTTCCCCACCAACGCAAGGCCGGTGATGGCACTCGCTACCCTGCTCTCTTCCAATGGAGATACCGAGTCGGCCTATACCGTTCTCCAGCGAGCTGCCTCGAACTTCCAAGACCCAAATATCCTGCTTGCACTCGCCGGAGCCGCGAAAGACGCAGGCCATCCATCAGCCTCAGCCAAGGCCCTGCGAGAACTCCACCACCTCACCGGGGATCCCACCTGGCTGCGTGCAGCAAAACAGCTCGAATCTGCCGATTGAAGTACACCCAAAGCCAAGTTAGTTCGATAGCAGACAGGGGCTTGGGAAGCAGATGGCTGGTCACTCAAAATGGGCAAACATCAAGCGGCGCAAAGGCGCCCAGGATGCAGTACGCGGAAAACTGTTCACCAAACTGATTCGGGAGATCACCGTCGCCGCCCGAATGGGAGGCGGTGATCTCGATGCCAACGCCCGTTTGCGCCTGGCTGTAGACAAAGCCAAATCACAGTCCATGCCCAAGGACAACATCGCAAGGGCTATCGCCAAGGGCACAGGCAACATCGACACGGACAACTGGGAAGAGCTCACGATGGAGGGCTATGGTCCTGGCGGAGTCGCAGTCTTGCTCGAGATACTCACCGACAACCGCAACCGCACCACCGGAGAGGTCCGTCATGCATTCACCAAGTGCAATGGCAACCTGGGAACCACCGGGTGTGTCGGCTACATGTTCCACCGCAAAGGGGTCATTATCCTCGAAGAAGAGAACACCGACGAGGACGAGTTGATGTTGGCCGCATTAGACCTTGGCGCGGAAGACATCGTCCAGGATGAAGGCGCGTGGGAAGTCCTATGTCCCGTGGACGCATTCGAAGCACTCCGAGACGGACTGAGTGAACTAGGGTTTGTCATCCAGAGTGCTGAACTCACATTCGTACCCGACAACAACACCGCTATCGAATCCAAAGACGCCGAGCAGTTGCTGCGACTCGTAGACATCCTGGACGACTGCGATGACGTCCAAAACGTTCACCACAATGCGGATATTTCCGCTGAAGAGTTGGAACGAATTGTCGGATAGCACCCCGGACCTCTTTACCAACAGCTTCCGTTCCGTACCGCGTACAGGCGTGATTTATGTCATGGCTGAGGCACGAGAGGCGGGTTTTCGATATGGCCATCCCGACTGGTGCAACCTGGGCCAGGGAGCCCCGGAGACCGGCGCACTGCCTGGCTCCTGGCCACGTATCGAGCAGATCGATCTCACCGACCAGACCCACGAGTATTCACCTGTTGCCGGCTTATGGGAGCTCCGTGAAGCCGTGGCCAAGCTCTACAACGAGCGCTACCGAAAAGGCCAGGACTCCCAGTACACCGCAGAAAATGTAGCCATTTCAAGTGGTGGGCGTGCTGGATTAACTCGTATTGTCGCCTCGCTTGGCTCCATACACCTCGGACACATACTTCCCGATTACACCGCCTACGAAGAACTCCTGGACATCTTCCGAGCTTTCGTACCAATTCCAATCGTACTGTCCAAAGATCACGGGTTTCGACTTAGCCCGCAGCGGCTGCGATCCGAGATCGTTGGCAAGGGCTTGGGGGCTGTCCTACTGTCGAATCCATGCAACCCTACAGGCACCGCTATCGCCGGCGACGACCTGGCCGCCTGCGTGCGCACCGCTACCAAACTTTCCTGCACATTGATCCTCGATGAGTTCTACTCGCACTACAGCTACGGTGGCCGCGGCACCCCCGCCCTTTCCGCCGCTGCACATGTGCAGGACGTAAACCAAGATCCCGTACTGATTGTGGACGGCCTGACCAAGAACTGGCGCTATCCCGGCTGGCGACTTTCCTGGACTGTGGGCCCTAAGTCGGTCATCGAGCGCATCGCCTCCGCGGGCTCATTTCTCGACGGCGGCCCTCCCCACCCACTACAGAAAGCCGCTGTCGCTCTCTTGTCCCTGGAAGCCGCCAACACCGAAGCCCAGTGTATTCAAGAGGTGTTTGGGCACAAGCGAAATCGGGTCATAGAACGATTGAAATCCATTGGGCTGACCCTAGAAAACGACCCCGCTGGGGCATTTTATTGCTTTGCTTCCCTCGCCAATCTACCCCCGTCACTACAAGATGGAATGGCCTTCTTCCGGGCTTGTCTTGCCGAGAAAGTCATCGTAGTTCCGGGTGCATTTTTCGATGTCAATCCCGGAAAGAGAAGAAGCCACATTCCTTCCCGGCTTCGCGGCTACGTACGCATCAGCTATGGCCCCGATCTGAGCCAACTGGAGACCGGACTTGACCGTATCGAATCCCTGGTCAAAGCCGCTCGGGAGTAGCCCTAGCCATCG
>JAYZDK010000078.1:0-4723 GCA_036337845.1 Myxococcota bacterium
GCTGCTTCTCGCATGAACAATGATGTGAAGGCCATGGCCATGCGTCTGCAACCAGCCGCCGAGGCTGCCGCACAAGACCAGGCCATTGCTCGTCTCGAGCGCCATCTTCAGGCCATGGAAGACGATGCGGATCCCAGCCGCGTACACGTGCAGTACCTGTTGCGTTCCGTCGCAGCCCTTCAAGGCCGCTACCCCGAAGACCAGCGCGTTGAGGAACTCACCTACCGCCTCGCACTGCTTGGAGGCTCCCGATGACTGCCACACTGCTAATCGCACTGTTGCCATTCGCCGGGCTGGTTTCCGAAACCACCACGGAAGAAGGCTACGCTACGCCTACCTCGCAAATCGACCACCTGATCTCAGCCGCCCACGCCGCAGAGGACGACCTTCTCAAGCAGAGCCTGACTCTGGAGATTTGGCGAGCCCAAAGTGACGATCCGCGGGCTTCGGCCTTGATTGAGGAGTACGAGAAGAGCGCCCAGAACATGCAAGATTCCATCGCCAAGAAAACAGCGACGGATGCAATTGCACACCTGGCCGCCTCCGCTTCTTTTCAACTGGACATGCAAGATTACCGGGTGGGAAGCGTGTTCAACGGCGAATTCGACGGGCCATTTACACGGATTCACCCTGAATCCGGCGTCTGGGTCCTGGACGTATCCGACGAGCTAATGGGCATGGCCCGCACACTGCGCACCGCTGTGGTCACCCAGGAACTTGCAACCCATCACGGGCACGTTCTGGGCTGGAATGTGGAGCTCGTCGAGTCAGCCGCCTTCCTTTCCGGCACCTCGGTATACGTGGAAAACGGCGGCATCGGCTGGTCGAGGTATCAGACCGAAGCGCTTCCGGGACTGGAGTTGAGTCTTGAAGAATCCGTTCAATGGCTGGATTCCGACGAAGAGACAAGCAGCGAGGGTGCGGGCCACCTATCGGACTGGATCGAGGAGCAAAGAACCGAAAGCTAAGCGGTTCGCCATGGCCAACCACAAGGCGGGCCAATAAAGTCAGCACATGGAAGATTCAATCCCCCTGCCCATCGACACGATCCCGACCCCCAATCCGGACGCCTTGATGTTCAAGCTAACCGAGCCCCTTGTGGACCGGGGAAGCTTTGAGTTCACGCGTGCACAATCGGATGTTCCTCCCCTACCCGGTCGGTTGTTCACGCTCGATGGAGTCAATCAGGTGTTGGTGACTTCCCGGTTTGTGACCGTCACCAAAAAGGCGGAGTATGGCTGGGCAGACCTCGTACCCTCGCTGAAGGGCTTGATCCGAGAGCACGTCGCCTCAGGCGACCTGGCCGTCGGAGAAACGCAGGCCGTCACCAATACAGCCACGGAAAGCGAACTCGGCCAAAGAATCGCTCAGTTGATTGAAGACCAGGTCCGCCCTGCAGTGGCCATGGATGGTGGCGATGTACAGTTCGTCGGACTGACCGACGAGATGATTGTACAACTGCGCCTCATCGGCTCGTGCTCCTCATGCCCGTCCGCCCTCACCACACTGCACATGGGAATTGAAACCATGCTGGTAGAGGAGTTCCCTGAAGTCCAGGGTGTTGAGCAGGTCGGTTAGCCGGGCCGAGTCCCAATGACATCCACCGCAGCCTGTGCATTTTGCGGTTCTACATACAAGCGAGAAATACGGCGTTCGTCCTGGTAGCGCTCAAAAACCGCTGTGGCCTGGTCTAGCGGCACGACGGGATGTGCTGCCGTGAATGAGCCATCCACCACGTAGATGGGTGGTGCCGTTTCACGCTTTTGTCCGAACACGGTGTACCGCGAAAATTTCCCGGTCGACCCCGCGGACAAGTAGTCAATTCCCGCCGACGAAAGCCGTTTGGCAGCCCAGTCGAGATCGACCTCTTCTGGCGTTCCGTGAAGCTCAAGAACTCGCTTCCAAGGGTACCCATCTACCACTGCCCGTGCCCAGGAATTGGCGCTCCCTCTGAGGTGCGCCTTTAGATGAACGTCATCGATCTCCCGATAGGCCTCCACCCCGGCGGGAATCGCATACTCACAGTGAGGGCCTTGGAAGTAACGCTTCAGCATTTCCTCGAACACGACAGACTTATGATGAAAGTACACCATCACAAACATGTGATAGCGGGCCACCATAAAGTCGTCGAAGGCATACAAAGAACGCCTTCGCACGGCCAAGGAGATGTCCCCTTCTACCTCGTGTAGCGTGAGGTTGGACAGCAGCCAGTGAACATCGAGCGGTCCATATTGGGCGCCGGAGAAATAGGAATCTCGCCCCAGGTAATCCAGACGATCCACATCCAGTTCCGAAGACACCAACTGAGAGAGCACACGCCGAACGTTGAGACCCTGATCCACAAAGAAGTCATCCTCCACCACCACATCCCTGGAAATCAGAGCAGCGACATGTAGTGCAGTAAACGGCTGCGTCTCATCGATCAGGCGACTCAAACTGCTCTGAGTGAGAATGGCGATGGTGTAGTCCTCATGAGAAGCACGGCGCTCCTGACTCGCCATCTCCGGGCCATAGGCTTCCACCTCCAAGTCAGCGAGCGGAGGCATGGCGAACTCCGTGCAATGAGAGAACGGAGCATGTCCCAGGTCGTGCAGCAGCCCCGCAAGCCGCACGCACCGTCGGTAGCTCTCTCGCTTGGCCTCCGAGGAAAACGAATGCTCCTCAAAAACCGCATCGAATGCTCGCCCTGCGAGGTGCATGACCCCCACAACGTGGATGTAGCGGGAGTGTACGGCCCCAGGAAAAGGCAGCTCGGAGAACCCCATTTGCTTGATTCCCCGAAGCCGTTGAACAAAGGGGTGATCCAGCACTCCCACTTCATCTCGCGCAACGGAGATGGCCCCGTGAATTGGATCTCGAACTTCTAACGACATCGCTGTGGTCAGTCCGAACCCAGGCCCGTCGGCTCCCCGGCACCATCCAGGAGCTCAATCGGCACCCCATCCTCCAGTGAGTAGCGCGTTCCCGTAATGTCCTGAGTACCACTACAAGAATCCATCACTGACAACTCACACTCCTCGCCGGAACAGTCAGGAGCATCCCGAACATTGGTGGCCCCCTCCACGACAGGACCATCGGTACCCGGGCCCCGCTGAACAAGCACATAGCTCGAGGCCGGAATCTGACCTGTGCTAACTCCCACGGGCTCACCCCAGTTGTCCGTTTCCGCCCATTGATCCCAGGTCTGGCTTGATACACTCACCTCACCTGTAGCCACATCATCAGCGAATGTAAGTGCGATCACCGTGTCCAGTTCGTCGCCATACTCATGGCTGAACCGATAGCCAAGCTGATGATTCTGCTCATCGCCGCCCTCTTCGCTGTTCTGCCAGTCGAACGTCCACGCCGCACCGTTACCAGTTCCTGTGTATAGGCGGTCTCCAAGCACCAGCGTCCAATCGTCTTTGCCAGCACTCAACACCTGACCGAACAGCAACTGCGGGGAGGCATCAAAACTCGATGACTCCGTCCACGGGTCCGATCCCTGCCCCTCCAGAGCATTGAGAAAATTGTGGCTCTCCACCGTCGATTCACACTCGGTTCCATCCGATGCCGTGATCTGGAACAACCAGACTCCCGAAGGGTCTTCACTACAGCCTGAAACCACAAGGGCCCCAGCTAAACAGGCAAGTCGCCGCGTCCGCGTCACCAAATATCCCCTCGCATCAATCTCTAGGTTGAGACCCCATGATCTTACGTCCCTCGACGATCCAGTGTCAAACCCACAATGCGCATCGCTCACGGGCTCTTGGGAACCCCCCTATCCCAGCGTTCCAAGTCTGCCCGGAGCTCATCGACAGACACCACTCCATTTCCGTTTGCATCCAACTCCGCATGGAGACGATCCGGCTCCGGGCTCGCAATCTCCGCCACCGAAAGGTCACCAGATCCATCTGTATCCAACAACTCCATGACTGCCTCCGCCGGATCAGAGATCCCCCCACCAGTACATCCCCAAATCCACATTCCGAACACCAGCCCTTTCATCGCTCGCCTCCTACCTCTGGCGCCCAGTAGCCCTTCTCCCTCAACATTCTTCGTGTCTCAGGGTCATGGCCTGCAGGACCATGCCCCACCTTCGCGGCATCTTTCAAATGCTCAGGCCAGTCCGAAACGTAGGTTTTAAGGTTTTCAGCAATCTGTGCGTGCTGATCCAGGACATTCGGTCCCGCCCCATTCTCATACAGAGTCCAGCGCCGCTCACGATTCACCTGCCGGAGACGATGTGGGTCTTTCCAACCCCGGAGCTCCCATCCGGCGCTGCGTACCCAGTAGCAACATACCGAAGCGCTTCGGATGACCTCATGGCTTTCAGGAAATGGCTTTTCACGCCCAAGCGCCCCCAGAAAACTCTTAGACTCCACACCCGCGGGAATCTGGGCTCCGATCCGTTCGACCATCGTAGGCAAAACATCCGAGAGCATTACCATTCCCGCCCATCTCGTCGGCTCGGTAGCCTGAGCTGTCTTCACAACAAGGGGTACATGAAACACCTCGTCGCCAGCCTCGCTTTCGTGCCCAAACCGGCCATCCTCACCCAGGGACTCTCCGTGGTCCGAGAGCACGATTACCCAACTGTCTTCCAAAATGTCCCGTTCCTGTAGCGCATACAAAATACGCCCCAATTGGTAATCCGCACCCCGAACTGAACTGTCGTAATGAGCCCGAAGGTGTTCGATGTCCTGTTCTCCAAGCCCCCGTGTGGCCATCCCCTTGGTTTCGC
>JAYZDK010000079.1:0-4066 GCA_036337845.1 Myxococcota bacterium
TTCATGCTCAGGTCGAGCATTTCAGCGGGATAGCCGGTCTTTTCTGCGACAACCGAGAGCATCAGGGCCTGCAGGTCGATGCTCGGTGCTGCAGCGGCCGCGGTGCTGGGAGCTGCGGCAGCGGGGGTTGCCGCTGTTGGAGCGTCTCCGAGCAGTCCTTGCATGTACTCGACGATTTGTCCGAGTGTCTTCAGGGTTCCCATATGAGAGGCGTCGACATCGGGCATTCCTGGTGCCTCGTCCTGGACAGCAGCGAGAATCTCGACCCGCTTGATGGAGTCGATACCGAGGTCTCCCTCCAGGTTCATGCTCAGGTCGAGCATTTCAGCGGGATAGCCGGTCTTTTCTGCGACTACCGAGAGCATCAGGGCCTGTAGATCGATGCTGGGGGCTGCTGGCGTCTGAACGGGGGCCGCCACGGGAGTAGCGACCGGAGCGGGCACAGGTGCCGCGACCGGAGCGGGCACCGGTGCGGCGACCGGAGCAGGCACAGGTGCGGCGACCGGAGCGGGCACAGGTGCGGCGACCGGAGCGGGCACGGGTGCGGCGACCGGAGCGGGCACCGGTGCGGCGACCGGAGCCACTGTCGAGCGGCTGTGGACCGCTGGTGCCGTTCCTCCGGCCAGATTGGCCAGGGTTGCAATGCTCGTTTCCATGGCGTTCAGATAGGCCGTGTGAGATTGAGCCATGGCTTGTTGAAAGGTGGTGTGGGCTTGAGCATTCTGCCGTTGAGCTTCCTGCCAGGCTGCAAGCCATCCTTCACTCAAGGGGGTGGGGCCTGATTGGGATTTGGACATGGGGTTCTCCACAGAAACGGGGGCCTGGGCGACGGGGTTAGCCGGAATCGCTTGGGTTGAAGGCGTGTTGGCTGGTGGTGTCGAAGGGGTATTGAGCGCAGGGGGTGTCGGTGTGGGTGCGACAACCACGGGCGCTTCCGGGCGTGGGGGGTTGGGTGCTGGCAAGGCAGCGGCTCCACCGGTGGGCGGATACAGCTTGCCGTGATTGGATCCACTGATGGGTACAGCCAGTCGCGGTTGGATGCGTTCTTGGATGTCCTCAGGCTCCCCATAGCCTTGCCACAGTGCTTGGAGGTCGAGTGTGATGCCTGCAGAGATGATCTGTGCGAGGCCTCGGTATAGAGACACGATTCCATTCTTTCCGCGGCGATCGAGGGCGATGGCTCGGTGGTTTCGATCGCTCAAAGAGCGCCCAACGAGCCCTGTGAGCACGGAACCGGGGCCTACCTCGATGAAGGTGTGAATACCTGAATCCGAGAGGCCTTGTACCAGGTCGACGAATCGTACGGGGTTTGCGATTTGGCGAGCCAATCGCTGCTGTTGTGCGCTGGGTTTCGACTCATAGGGAGTTGCAGACTCTCCAGACCACACGGGGGTCTCCGCCTTTTCGAAGGCGATGTTGGAGAGATATTCACCAAAGGGAGCTTCGCTCTTGGCCACCACTGGGGAGTGGAAGGCGGTGGCGACCGGAAGGCGCTTGAACGAGGTCTTGTCTTCGGCCATCTGGCTTTCTGCGGCTTCAATGCCTTCCAGTGTTCCGGAGAGCACGACCTGGTTGGGTGCGTTGTGGTTGGCAATGACCACGTCGGTTCGGTCGAGGGCATCCAGCAGTGTCTTGACCGCGTCAATATCGGCAGACACCGCGCTCATGGCCCCAGGCAGTTCGCTGGCAGCGGCCATCAGCTCGCCTCGGCGGCGAGCGACACCGAGCATGGCGCTCTCGGAGAGGACTCCAGCGGCGTGCAAGGCCGTGATTTCACCGAAGCTATGCCCGGCCACGGCCTGGGCGTTGACTCCAAGGTTCTTCATCAGAGACAAGAGAGACAGGCTTGTGGTGCCAATGGCTGGCTGGGCCCACTCGGTGGCTCTGAGCTGCGCTTCGTCTTCTTGACGGTCGGCGTCGGTAAACCGGGGGATGGGGAACACCACCTGGTCGATTCGCTTTGAGGCTTCCAGGGGGAGGTCGGCGGCTCGATCCCAGGGGGCTCGGGCTGCATCGTAGGTCATGGCCAGTGCGCCGCCCATGCCCAGGTATTGGCTTCCTTGGCCCGGAAAGAGAAAGGCTACATCGCCTTCTTGGGCGCCCACGCCATAGGCGGAACCATCGGGATGTACGAACTCAGCGTTTGGAGCGTTACGCACCAGGTCGGCAAGCCGCTGCAGTTTGCTGGCCAGGTCGGACTCATCGCTGGCCACGAGCCCCAGTCGGGCCTGGGCATCGGACTGGTAAGACTGGGCGCTCTCCCAGGCGATACGCTGCAACATTCCGGGTAGGGTAGAACGCTCGGCAAGAGCTATGGCCTTGTCGGCCACCTCGGCTCCGTTTGCGCCTGAGATAGCCACCAACTCCACGGGAAGAGAACGAACACGGTGTGCGCGAGGGGCGCTGCCTTTGTATTCTTCCAACGCCAGGTGGAAGTTGGAACCGCCAAAGCCAAACGAACTGACTCCGGCGCGTCGGGGGTGGTCGCTGCTGCGGATCCACGGCCGTGATTCGGTGTTGATGTAGAACGGAGAGGCCTCCAACTCCAAGCTGGGGTTGGGGGTTTCCACCTTGATGGTGGGGGGCAGTACTTTGTGATGGAGTGACATCACGGCCTTGAACAGACCTGCTGCACCGGCGGCTGCCTTGGTGTGGCCAATCTGGGACTTCACGGTGCCCAGTGCACACCACTGCGTTTCGGTGAGCTCGGTTCCTCCAAATGCCAGGGACAGACCCCCGAACTCTGCGGCGTCGCCTGCTTTGGTTCCGGTACCATGGGCTTCGACGAGCTCTACGGTGGATGGGGAGAAGTCGGCGGCTTCATAGGCACGCTCAAGCGCTTTGGCCTGACCCTCAGGCACGGGAGCGTACACGCTCTTTGAGCGTCCATCGGAGCTGGAACCAACCCCAGAGAGCACTGCGTAGATGCGGTCGCCATCTCGCTCGGCATCGTCTAGACGCTTGAGCGCCACCATGCCGAGGCCTTCACCGAGCATGGTGCCATCGGCCTGGTCCGAGAAAGGACGGCAATCACCACTCATGCTCAGCGCTGGAGTCTTGGAGAAGCACATGTACATGAAGATGTCGTTCAGGGTGTCGACCCCACCGGTGATTACGAGGTCTGAATCTCCAAGGTAGAGCTCTCGCACGGCCATGCTCAGTGCGGAAAATGTGGAGGCACAAGCGGCATCGGTGACGCAGTTGGTACCGCCTAGATCCAGGCGGTTTGCGATGCGACCCGCCACAACATTACCCAGAAGGCCGGGAAAGCTGCTTTCCTGCCAGGGGACGTAGTGGTCTGAGATACGCTGACATACGGCCTCGACCTCGGCTTCGGGAAGGCCATGTTCGCGCAGTGATTTCTTCCAGATGGGCCGTTGTAGACGACTGACCATCGTGCCCAGGAGCTCCTGGGCGCTGGTGACACCAAGGATGCAGGAGATCCGAGAGCGATCCATGGTCTCGAACTGTCCATTGGATGCATCTCGCAGCACTCGTTCAGCGACGATCAGCGCCAGCAGTTGAGAGGTGTCTGTGGCTTCCAGGATGCTCGGTGGTACGCCCCAATGCAGCGCATCGAAGTCGATATCCGGTAAGAAACCACCTCGTTTCGCGTAGGTTTTGTCCGGCGCGGAGGGGTCTTCGTCGTAGTAGTCCTCAGGCAGCCAGTGGGTGTCTGGAATGTCCGTCAGGAGGTCCTTGCCTTCGAGGATGTCTCCCCAGAAACTCCCGGAGTCCGTGGAACCTGGGAAGAGGGCCGATACGCCAACGATGGCGATGGGAGGCCGAGAGCGGTTGTGGGACTGGGTCATGAAATACTCGCTTTGGCTATGTGAGGGATTTATGCGAGAGGGCGGGGGCGGAAGTCGAAACCGGCAGTGGGTACGGGAACGCCGTAGCTTCTAAGTTGCTGGGCTCTCGTGACAACTGCAGCGCCTTCCATCAGATTGCGAGCAACCTGAACCACGCTTCGGTGTTCGGGGGTTGCCAGAAAAGTTCCAAGGGTCCATTGGTTGAATGCACCCATGGCTGGGCCGCACCAGATCTGGTAGTCAGTGCGTCGTTC
>JAYZDK010000080.1:0-8407 GCA_036337845.1 Myxococcota bacterium
GCTGGCCGCAGAGGCAGACCCTTCACTCTCAGGAGACAATCTTCACGTCCACCTCGACATCTCCACGGACAACCTGCCTGTGGGCAGCCAGCTCAAAATCGGGACCGCGCTCTTTGAGTTGACCTCGGAACAACACGTACCCTGCCACCTCTTCCGGCAGCGGTTTGGGCAGGAGGCATTCTCCATCACCGAGGACCCGGAACTGGCCCACAACCGGCTCAGAGGAGTGTTTCTGAAGGTTGTAAAAGCAGGCTCTGTCCAGGTGGGAGATTCCATCGAAGTCACCCGAAGAGCAACCGACTGACGCAACTGGGGGTATTCTGCCGAAATGTTCCTGCTTCTTATTCCCGCCGTAGCCGCAACTGAGCTCCCACCCGGCGAGCCAATGGACAAGGCGCTGGCGCTGCATATCGGCAGCGAGGGACTCACACATATCGGTGATGTGGTCGAGCGTGCCCTGCCTCAAAGCATCCCAGTCACCAATGTCAGCGACACATTCGACTGCTCCAGTGATCCAGGAGATCTCATCGAATACACGCTGGACGAAATGGACCTGCAGATCGGGGTCCAGGATGTCGCTCTAGAGCCCAGCGAAGGGCGGCTGGACCTCTGGCTCACGCTCACGCTTTCCTCAAGCGCCTCGCAGCTTGCGGTCACCGGAAACTGCAGTTTCCTCAGCGAACTCAATGAAACCTGTGGAGTGGAACTACCGGTCACCGCCACTCAAGCTCATATTGGCATCGCCATCACCCAGGAGAACCAGCAACTCAACGTAAACGTAGACGAAGTCGAGTTGTCCATTTCACCCATGGGGAACCCGCTTTCCGACTGTTTGCTGGGAGACGCGATCGGCACCCTTCTCAACCAGGATGAAAATGCACTGACCAACATACTGATGGACCTGGTGGAACCCGAGTTAGACAGCCTAGGAGCCTCTGTGGAGGAATCCGTGCAAGATGCCCTGGACGGGTTGTCTGTAGACACAGACCTCTCCGTGGGAGAGGCCACCGTCAACCTGTCCCTCTTTGTCTCCCATTTCGCTCTCGATGAATCCGGCTTGCAACTAGGCGTTGGTGCGCAGGTCGAGCCCACCGAACTATCCAGTTGCGTAGTACCCAATGAAGGGTCTCCATTTCACGATGCAGCATGGCCAGACTTCAATGAGACCGCCTGGGATACCAGTCTTCCAGTCGACGTCTCTTTGTTCGTAAACCGTGACTTCCTGGACCACACAGCGTGGGTGCTCTGGGCTGCTGGAGCCTTATGCTACTCCCTGGATTCCCTGGAAGGCCAGCCCACCTCCACCGATCTGTTCTCCACCTTTGTCACAGGTGGGTTCTCCGATCTCTTCAGCCAGAAACAGCCCGTTCGGCTGGGCTTTGCCCCAGCACAGCCACCCATGTTCGATTTCCACGAGGATGGAGCCCCGTTCAGCCTACTGATACCTGAGCTGAAGGTAGAACTCTACGCAGCTCTGAATCAGAGAATGACACGCATCTTCCAGTTGAGTGCCGATACAGAGCTCGGCCTGGACCCCGGACTGAACGCAGAATTGTTCGCCCCGGAAATCCTCTGGGAGGAAGGGGGAATCCCATTTCAAGAGAGCTGGAATGAGATTCTTGAGCCCGGCTTTGCCGAAGGGCTCTACGACGTGCTCAATACCCTCTTGACCAGCACGCTCCTTCCCGATGACCTCCTCCCCTCTATGAACCTGCCTTCGCTTTTCGGGGCCAAACTTGAAAGCATCTTTTGGCTACCCTCCGCCGATGGCCAGTGGCAGGGCGGCTTTGCACGCATTGATGTGGAAGGAGTACAGCCACTGCAGTCTCCAGGCTGCAGCGGAGGAAGCCTGGGCTGCGGTGACGACGGCTCCGACCTGGACTTGGAGCTTCTTCTGGGGTGCACTGAGAGCGGCACCGGCTGCTCCGACAGCGACGGCTGCGGCTCGGAAGGTGGCTGCGACGATACTGGCTGCGCAACCGGACCTAGGGTGCCGCCGAGGTTGTTGCTGGGACTCTTCTGTGTTGGCCTGGCCCTGGCCCGCCGCAGAACCTAGTTCTGCACCACCGCCTCACCCAACAGCAGTGCAT
Source organism: Myxococcota bacterium (assembly GCA_036337845.1). Lineage (GTDB taxonomy): Bacteria > Myxococcota_A > UBA796 > UBA796 > CAJQPC01 > JAYZDK01. Next base: position 2,091 of record JAYZDK010000080.1, read on the forward strand.
CCGCACGCCGAACTTGGAGCTGGAAATCCGCCATGGCAATCTCCGGAAGCTGCCGACGGCTGGTGCCATGGTAGTCGACCGGGTCCACCGTCTGTGACCCACGATTGAGCTGATAGTGTAGATGTGGCGCCGTAGAACGTCCGGAGTTGCCCGATGTAGCGATGACCTGACCTGAGGTCACATGCTGTCGGGGTCGCACTCGCACACTGTCGAGATGAAGGAACTTGGCCAGGGTGCCGTCGGGGTAACGAACCTCCACACAGGAACCATTGGAGTGAGTGTTCCAGTTGACCCGGGTCACAGAACCCGCCTTGGGCGAGAGAACCGGAGTGCCTGTTGGAACCTTGAAATCCATCCCTTGGTGGCTCGGCCGGTCCTTGAGAAGCGCTGTGACCTGCTCGTAGCTCTCCAAGGGTCCACCCACGAGACGATAGGGCACCTCAGTACCTTCCTCGTCCCAGTAGCTCGGCCAGTCATCTCCGGGGGCTTGGTACTGGTAGGCCTTCAACGTTCGGTTGAGCTTGTGACTCTCATACCAGGCCACAGGAATGATGGGCTCACTGGATTCCGGGTCGCTATATGCCGCCAACACCCGGTCACCACGCTGCACGTCACGGCGAAGATCCAAGTCCCACATGAACATTCTGGAGTAGACCGCCGCAAGGGCGTCACCACGGTCGGCAACCGCATTCTGGAAGGTTCTCGCCAGAGAGTGTTTGACCTCAGCGTCCACATGCTGCCAGGTGGACATGACCCCACTGGCGGGCTGTCCGATTCCAGCTTTCTGTGGCACCAGCTCGACACTGGCGGTTTCCACAGAAACCGGGGCCAGGTGCTCTGCCGGAGCTCCGGCCTCCACTGCCTGGTGAACCGTTGGCTCCTGAAGCTCCCCACTTTCTTTGTCCAGTACCAAGTACATGTTCAAGGTAAGTGAGAGAGCCAAAACCACGTAGAGTAAAACGGGGGGGCGAGACTGATACGAGCGGCTTCTAGTCATGTAGGGGAATCTCTTGGTGGGTTGAGGTCAGGGTCACTAGAGAAGCGCACCGACTAACCTCGGAAGGGTTCGAGAAGACTCGCCCATTTCTATCGACATGTCAAGACTTTGCGAGCTTCTTCTTTGCTTCTATGACCCACCCATACACAGCCTCCAGGTCCGCTGCACGAGCCTCCCAGGTGCAATTCTCTCGCACGTGCTCCTGGGCTTGTTGACCCAGCTTCTGCCGCATCGAATCGTCTGCACACAACCGCTTCAGACTGTCTGCAAAAGCGCCAATATCCCCATTTCTCACCTGCACCGCGCCTGGGAGCGGCTGCCAGGAACCAGCCGAGCACACCGTGGGCTTGCCCAATCCCAAGGTGTTCAAGAGCTTGATGGGGTATCCCGTACATTGCGTACGAGGCAGCGCGGCAACATCCCCCGCAGCAATGTGATTCCGCGTCTCCTCCCAGGTCTGCACCGTGACCAATCGACGCCGGTGCGGCGGAAGACATTCTACCCGCCGCTCCCAGTCCCCCCAAGGTGAGGCAGACACCATCAACAAGCCAGGCTCTTCAAGGTGCTTCATCGCTTCCAGAAGAATCTCCAGGTCCTGGTAGGCATCTGGATTGCCCGCATACACCACCCAGGGTCGGCCCTCCAAGGCCAGGCTCTTTCGAACCTCGCCCCCCTGGGCTCCCACAAGGTCGGAGGGCTCCACCCCAGGCGGCACATGCGTGACATCCCTACACCCCAACTCCTCCAACACCGGCTGCGCCCGTGCACTGATTGCAATGGCAGCATCGGCTCGACGAGGCACAGCACGGTCCAACGCTCCCCCAGTCCATTTCGCAAGGCGTCTCGCTCGAGCCCCCTGAAAGTACTGCGGCAGCTCTTCGGACAACGTGTTGTGATTGTTGTAGACCACCGGACACCCGGTCAGCATACGTGCCAGATAGGCTGCAATCGGTGCCTCATAGTTGTGGGCATGGACAATGTCAGCACGAGCCGACAGGCGAGTCAGAAGTCCCGCTAATGCCACATCCAACAGAGGCTTGACCGGGTCCGGGCCTGAGCGCACACGCCGGTAGCCCGGCACACTTGGAATCCTTGCCACCTCGTAGCCACCATCCGGCTCACCTTCTCCATGCCCATAGCAGGCCACCACAACGCGGTGCCCTCGAGAAGCCAATGCACGAGACATGCCGTGAACATAGACCTGCGAGCCCTGCAAGGTGGGAAACCCAAACGCCGCAGCCTGGACAATCGTCAAAGTGGAGGAACTCAAAAGTACCCCAGACTTTCCAGGCGTTCGGTGACCTCTGCGGCCTCGACAACCGAAAGTGACTGTTCACCCTGTCGGCTCAATCCGACCGTTTCAGTCCAGCGTACCTCCACACCCTCCAACGCCTGGCGAAGCACCCGCCCATCACAATGCTCCGGAATGGGCTGCCCTAAGAGCGCGAGAAGCGTAGGCGCACAGTCCGGCATTCCAGCCGACACCTCCACACCCGCTTGAACGCCATGGCCATGCAAGATCAGGACTCCATGCTGCCGATGAGAGCCATTCATCCCCAGCCCTTTGCCTCCAACATGCTCCTCCGGCTCGAAACGACGCCAGGTCTGTCCGGGCAGAGAACGCCCGGAAGGCAACACCGTGTAGGAAAATCCATCCCGCAGCCCCAACTCCAAAACCAGATCCGGCGCCCGCTCCAAGCAGGGGCCTTCATAGATCTCCTCCCGCTTCCAGACCTTTTCGACTACCCGTTGCCCGTCGACCTCCCAGTCCAAGAGGTCTGCGGTGATCTCTTCCACCGCCTGGTCGCGATCGACAACACACCCCAACGGGTCACGCCCCTCCACGTTGAGATGAATCGTAGCCGCGTAGTTCATTTCATCCGAGAAGGCGCGAGTCCTCTCGAAATCGATGTCACCCCATCGAGAAGCACTCTCGACAGCTCCAATCCAACGGCCCGGTAAGAGCCGAAACAAACCTTGCTGTGCACCGGTCGGCAGATAGCGCAACGCCGCCTCACGAACTCGATCCAGTACATGGGTGCTCGACGCATGACCTGTTGCAGGGGCCGTAGGTCTCCTGAAATGCAGCCACCCACGCTCCTCCAAAAACCGGTTGAGATAGAGCGCCACATCTCCAGCGCCCCCAAAACCATGGTCCGAGGCGATACAGACCACGTCAGGCTCGGCTTGTTCGATGAGCCTTCCCAGTGCAGCATCCAGAGCTTCATAAACACGGTCGATGGCGTCCCTCAGGCCTGGCACATCCCGATAGCGTGGCCCGCCAAGCTCACGAAACATCCAAAAGTGGTGGCTGACCGTGTCGGATTCTCCGAACAGAAGCGTAAACAACTCCCAGCGCTCTTGTTCCAACATCCAGGTAGCTATGGCCTCTTTGCGCCCAATTTCCGTGAGCAAAGACTCCAAAGCCGCCACATGCCAGCCCTCGTCGATGTTCAACTCCTGAAAGTCCGCGAATGCCATCCCACCAAAACGGCTCTGAATCTCGCGATAGATTTCCGGCGGGTGACAAAATCGTCCGTCAATCGACGTAGCAATGGGGGAATCAAACCCACTGATGACCACCCCGTCCAGTTTTTCGGGTGGATAGGTCGTCGGCATGGCCAGACAAGCGGTTCGGAGCCCGCGATCCGAAAGAACGCGGTGGATAGTCGGCACTGAACGATGGGTGGAGTTCGTCAACTCAAGCCTGTAAGTACCTGGAATTCTGCGAGTAAAGTCGTAGATCCCATGCCTTCCAGGATTGCATCCCGTGAGAAAAGAAGACCAACTCGGCAATGTCATCGGTGGCGTTGTGCTGTTCAAACGCGCGTGAGCCCCCTCTTGGACAAGGCGATTCAACACGGGGCATTTTCCCGCCTCGAACAGAGGAGTGAGCACATCGAAAGTCGCTCCATCGAGCCCAATCACAAGACAGCGGGTACCACGCATAAAGGAGGGGGTATCCGACCCGAACGTCTCCGGGTATGTTTGTCACGAGTTGTCACGAATCCCACAAGGCATTGAAATCACGATGCAGGCTCCAGTAGGCTTTTCAACATGAGCATGATGCTCGATGGCGCCAATTCCCTCCTAGTTGGTGCGACGTCGCCGCAATCCCCTGTGAAGCCAAGCCAGGCAGCACAGGAAAAAAGCGCGGTTGATCCTGGCGGTGACCCTGCCTACACAGTCAGCCTTTCCGAGGCTGCTGTGCAAGGCAGCCGCTCCCAGGCCCCCATCGACACGCTCTACAACGCCCGGGGCGTCACCACGGACCTCTCCGGAAGCGAAGTACCTCAGTTCCAGACCAGCATCGAATCCGACGTAGCCAATATCGAGATGATGCTCAACGGGGACTACGGAACTCAACTCGACGACTTGTTCAACAAGTAGCGCCTGACGCTCCGTGGGCTATCCGTGGAGTTCTTCCACAGACCAGTCTCCCGCTGGCAGTGAAGTTCCCTGGGTAAGCACCACCGCAATCGGAAAGCTGCAGATCTCAAAGAGCTCTTCCATAGCCGCCATCGGAGACTCATCCGGTGCAGTGGCCTCCAGCGCCTCACTACCCCCCACAACCAGCACGACTTGCCCATACACCGAGAGCGCCTTGCCCGCATCCACGACTTCCTGCACTCGTGGTCGCGCTGTGCGCATGCGCCGAACTCCATCGGCTTCCACGGAAGCTCCCCAGGCTGGATTGGGAAGATACAAGACCCGCGCATGTTCGGATATCGAGCGGATTCGCTCCCCAACCAACACACGAGCCTGCTCGTTGTCTTCACAGACCCAGACCGATCGCCCCTGAAATGACCCTGCGGTCGATATCGGGGCCAGGTGTTCGTGCCCATGGAGCACTGGCCAGGTTCGCGACGCCAGGAGAGCCCCAAGAGACGCCGCTCCTGCAGCCACGAGAAGCATCGCTATCAGAAGCTCCGTTTCCATGATCATCCTGTATCTCGATCGGCACAACCAGAACGCAAACTGGTAGTCTTCTATTTCAACTGCGCACATCTATGACTGGAGATAAGCTGTTGAAGCTGGAGAGTTTCCCGATGCCTGTCCGTTGGCTACCCATATTGATCTTCGCTGTGTCCACCACGGCCTGCAGCCACAAAGGGCTGGACTCCGATGAAGACGGGTTTACCACCGTGACCGACTGCGACGACATGGACCCCCACATCCACCCAGGCGTCACCGAGCTCTGTGACGGCATCGACAACGACTGTGATGGGCGAATCGACGAAGAACAGTCGGAAGATGCCTTGATCTGGTTTAGAGATGCCGATGGAGATGGCTTCGGGGACTATGCAAACCCCCAGGCTGCCTGCCACATGCCCTACGGGTATGTAGCCAATGATCTCGACTGCAACGATCGAGACCCAGCCTTCCATCCAGGAGCTCCTGAACCCGACTGCGTCGACAATGTGGACTACAACTGTGATGGTTCCACGGGCTGGCTCGATGCAGACCAAGACGGTGTTCCCGCCTGCATGGACTGTAACGATGCCAACGAGACAATCGGAGAAGGCTCGGAATGGTACGCCGACGCAGATGGCGATGGCTACGGTGGCGAGCAGTTCACTGTGACCGCGTGCATCGCACCTGCCGGGTACGTGTCCAACTCAGAGGACTGCAACGACCTGAACCCCAACGTGTTTCCTGACGCGAGCGAGCAGTGCGACAGACTCGACAACAACTGCGATGGCATTATCGACGAGCTTGTCGCCAGCACGTTCTACAGCGACAACGACGGAGACGGGTATGGCGACCCGTTGGGTACCATTCTAGATTGTTCCGCTCCCACGGGCTACGTCAACAACGACCAGGATTGCAACGACGCAGACAGTACCGTAAGCCCGGCCTCGCTGGAGTTCTGTGACCTGAGGGACAACAACTGTGATGGGGCAATAGACGAAGACAGCGCTATCGACGCCCCGACCTGGTACTTGGATATCGACAAAGACGGGTACGGAGATCCCAACTCATTCCAAGCCGCCTGCTCCGCTCCCGCGGAATATGTCTCAGACGGAACGGACTGCGACGACGACGATGTCACCATTCACCCCGATGCCCTGGACATCCCCGAAGACGGTATTGATCAGGACTGTGATGGCATCGACGCCACTCCCAGTAGCGCAGCTGGCGGTTTTCTCGGCGATCTTTCAATCTCCTCCAATGTAGAAATGGTGGCGTTCTGCCAGCTCTACGACCGAATCTATGGAGACCTGACCTTCTCCAACACCCAACTCACCGGCGTCGGCAGCCTCTCCTGTCTTGTCGAGGTACACGGCAGTCTGTCCGTGCTGGGCAACAGTTCTCTCTC
>JAYZDK010000081.1:0-13668 GCA_036337845.1 Myxococcota bacterium
GCTGCTGGGAGACACCAGGGTGGAGTCTGCACAGCTTCGCAGTGTAGACCTCAAGCCGGGCGATACCGTCTGGCAGGTGGGCATTACGGGGCACCACCGGATTGTGTCTCGTCGAACGCGAGTTTCTCGGGTGGAGCCACTTTTCCTGCCGTTGCCCTCTCCGCCTCAATTTCGCGAAACCAACCTGGAAGTCATTGATACCGAGGACGCAGCTTCTTCCATTGGAGGGGCGTTAGTCGATCGAAAGGGTCGTGTGGTGGCTCTTTGGGCGTCTTTTGCTACCAAAGAAGACGGTGAGCCCACGGCGTTTTTTCGCGGAATTCCTTCGGACCATCTGAAGAGGATTGTGGAACCACTCCGCCGAGGAGAGCCGGCTGTTTATCAGAGTCTGGGCGTGGAATTGGGGACGGTGTCGTTGGCGGATGCCCGTGAAATCGGCCTCTCTGAGAGTCGGGCAGCCCAGATTGAGGCCGTGGGTGATCGAGACCGGCAAGCCGTGGTGATTACTCGAATCACGGCCGGGACCGCAGCCGATGATCTTCTGGAAGAAGGTGACTTGATCCTGGCAATGAACTCCGAGATTGTGACGCGATTTCCAGAGGTGGAAGAGGCCTCTCAGGCGCCGGTCGTCCAGCTCACCATCCTCCGTGATGGCGCGGAGATGGAGATGGAGGTCGCCACGGATTCACTCTATGGCATGGGTATCGACCGGGTGGCTCTCTGGTCCGGTGTGCTGGTTCACGAACCCCACCATGAACTGGCCTCACAGCGAGGTCTTCATTCCAACGGTGTCTATGTTGCGTATTACTGGTATGGGTCTCCAGCGGCTCGTTCCAGGTTGCGTGCCACCCGTCGCATCATCGAGGTGGATGGGGTGGCCACACCAGGACTTGATGCCTTCCTGACCCAAGTGGAGAAAGCTTCGGGCACCGTTCGCCTGACGACCTTGGATCTCGATGACCAGGTTCGGGTGGTGACGCTGGTGTTGGACCCCGTGTATTGGCCCACGCGGGTGTTCGCCTTTGAACAAGGAACCTGGTCGAGCGTGGCAAGGTCGGTGGACTAGTCTTCGCCCAGCGCTGGTTCATTGCCATCGAGGATGCGCTCGAGATTGGATCGGTGTCGCAGCACGAGCACGCCCAAGGTCAAGAGGCTGATCAGCAGGTGCTCGACGGAAATCAGAGCGCAGAGAATTGGTAGCGCTACTGCGGCGATGAGAGAGGCAACAGAAGCTTTGCGGCTCCACCAGAATGTCCCAGCCCAGAGGCCGAGGTTTAGCAGGAGTACCAGGGGTGCGAGCCCAAGAAATACACCCGCACTGGTTGCGACTCCTTTTCCACCGCGAAAGTCGAGAAATACGGACCAGCAGTGACCACAGATTGCGAGAAAGCCGCACACCTCGACCCAGACCCCACCTCCGAAGATACCGCCCGCGAGGAGTACGACAAAGAGCCCCTTGGCTGCGTCGAGTGCCAGGGTCGCGCCCCCCAAGCCCCATCCCGCGAGCCGGGCCACGTTGGTCGCTCCGATGTTTGCACTGCCGTCTTCACGAGGGTCTATCCCCGCAAAAAGGGTGCATAGGATAAGACCAAACGGTATCGAACCGATTCCAAATGCCAACAGAAGTGTGAAGAGCTTGAGGAACAACGAGACTCCAGGCTACGACAAGCGTACCCTTACTTCTGTGTTGGGAGCAGCCATGCCACGATTCTTCTCCTTCTTGTTTCTCTTCATGACCCTGGCCTGTAATGGCAAGGACGAAGGCACTGACACCCAGGTGACGCCCGGTGACGATACCGCTGCACCGGACATGGATGGTGACGGTGTGCCAGATTCCGAAGACTGTGACCCGGAAGATCCCTACACGTATCCAGGGGCCAATGACATTCCGTACGATGGCGTGGACAACGACTGCGCGGGGGATGGGGACCTGACGGACTTTGACGGTGATGGCTACGATTCGGTACAGGTGGAGGGGGGCACGGACTGTAACGATGGGAACCCCACGATTTTTCCCGGGGCCCCCGAGGTTTGCTACGACGATATCGACCAGGACTGTGCCGGAGACGAAGACTCCGATGACTGTGATGGCGATGGGTATGATCGGTTTTCGGATTGCAATGACGAGGATGCCTCGATCAGTCCGGGTGTCGAAGAGGTCTGGTACGACGGCATCGATCAGGACTGCTCAGGCCCCAATGACTCGGACTACGACGCAGACGATGACGGTCTGGATCACAGCGATTTCGGCGGCGGTGACTGCAACGATGAGGATGCCACCGTGGGCCAGGGTGAATCCGAGCGGTGGGATGGCATCGATGGGGACTGTGATGGCGAGATCGACAAGATGGACGAGCGTGACATGGACAAGGACTGGTGGGGCTCTGTGGCCGACAATCAGGGAGCGCTGGGCTTGTCTGCAACGTTCATGAGTGACCTCGATGGGGATGGTGGGCGTACGCTGGTTTTGGGAAGCAACGGCGGCTGGCCGGTGGAGATTGAGAATCTCGACTGGTTCTCGACGGGTGTGTTCCTGGTGGATGTGGCGGATGCGTCGGGTTCGGTCACCGATGTTTCTGTTGCGCACGTGCCGGCCAACAGTGACGATGGCACAGGTTGGGACCTGGCCAATCTCGGAGATGTAGATGGAGATGGAATCGATGATCTCGTGATTGGCGCACCCACGACCTCCAGTGGGGGTGAAGTGCACCTGGTGATGGGCTCGGCACTCGCTGCAGGAGGGGAGGTCAATAGCGTGCATGCCACACTGACCGGCAACACCTATTTAGGCGTGGATGTGACCACGATGGGGGACGTTGACGGCGATGGTGTGCCTGAGATCGTTGCCAGTGAAGGCTGGACCGGTAGAACGGAAGTGGCGGTGTTTGGCAGTACGAGTTGGTTGAGCGGTGGAACGCACGATGCCGTCAATGCTCATGCCGTTGTGGAGAGCATGTCCGAAGACGAAACCGAGTTTTTTGGTGGCCAGTCCGTGGGCGGCCTTGATTTTGATGGAGATGGTATCGGAGACCTTGTTGTGGGCGATCGAACTGGGCTTGCAGCAGGAGTGACCGGGGTGATTAAAGGCTCCGACATTGCGGCCGGAGGCATTCTGAACCTCGGTGACCAAGTGGCTTTGGTTGGCTGGACAGGGCACGAGATTGGCGCCACGCAGGGCTGGCTCTCGGACCTCACAGGCGATGGCTATGACGAGGTGGTGGTGAATGCGTCTGGAGATACGCCAGGCTTGGATGCCAACTCGGGCATGGTCTACGTGTTTGATGGGGACGACCTCCAAACCGGCTCCAATGCGGCTGGCAATGAGGCCTGGTTCTACCGGGTGTATGGCACTCAGATTGGAGGGCGCCTGCAGGGTGCGGAGAAGGGAGCGGATTTTGATGGTGACTCTGTGGTCGATCTGATTCTGACCCATGCAGGAGAACCCAAGGACGCTACCAAGAACGCGACTCACATTCACTTTGGGGCCGATATCCTGGCTTATTCCACTGCGAATGCTGCGGACCCCACCATGGATTCGGATGATGTGGCGGCCGAGTTCATTTCCAAGAATCAGGGGACCCAGCTTGGCTACCATGCCCTGGGTGAGGACATCGATGGAGATGGTGATACGGACCTGCTTCTGACTGCGCCGTTCGGACAGAGCTCGGGTGGTTACATCGGAGTCTTCTTCAACGCGCTGGGCACTCCATGATTCGCGGTTTTCGAATCGTCTATACGATTCTGACCCTGAATTTTTTCCTCCCTGCGATCTACTACTGTTTCGATGCGGCAGGGGCTGCGTCGATGTTTGCCTCTCTGGGGTCTCCGTTTTTTGTCATGGAGTATCCGTTTTCGGAAGACACCATGTTCTGGCGCATTCTGGGGATCGGGAACGTGGCCACATTGGGGTTTTGTTGTGCGCTGCTTTTGTGGGACCTGCAGCGTTTCTATGTGGTGCTTGTGCCGTTGGTCTTTCTCAAATCTTGTTCGGTGGTGGGTTTTCTTGTGGCTGCGGTAGGGATGTTTCATCCAGCGTTCGTGATTGGAGCACTCTTTGATGGGGTAACTGTGGGCGTGATGGTGTTCTTTGCTCGTGGCGCCTACCGGGAGTTGTCGCTGTGAAAGCACGGGCCTTTTTGTTGGCAGCGGGGTTCGGCACGCGGATGCGGCCATTGACCGAGCACCGTCCCAAGCCTTTGGTTCCGCTTTGTGGTGTTCCGTTGCTGGACCAATCCGTGGCGTTGCTGAAGCGGCACGGACATCGTTGCGCTGTGGTCAATGCCCACTACCTTTCGGATGCCATTGTTGAGTGGGCGGGCTCTCAAGACATGGACCTTCATGTTTCTATTGAAGAGCCTTCCATTCTTGGAACCGGTGGAGGCCTGGTGGCTGCACGAGACCATTTGGACGACCAGTTTGTCGTGGTGAATGGTGACGTAGCCTGTGATGTGAACCTGGGGGCGCTTTCCGATTCACTGGGAGGGGATGTCGCGGCTTGCATGGCGTTGCGCCCTCAACGCGCTGGTGAACGCTACGGAATAGTCGCCTTTGATCAGGGGAATGTTGTGGTGGACCTTGTGGGGTTGGCGAGCAACCAGGCTGAGGGGGAGGTAGACCGAGACTGTCACTTCTCGGGTATCCATGCGCTGACCCAGGAGGCGCTGGACCGGGTGCCCACGGATACCGAGGCCTGCATTGTGCGTACCGCCTATACGGAACTGGTCTCTGCTCGGCGGGTGGCCTCTTCCGTACATCATGGTCTCTGGCTGGATTTGGGCAATCCAGCCCGCTACTTCGCGGCGAACATGGCGGCCCTCCGAGGAGACATCTCCTTGCCACTCGACCCATTCACTCAGGCGGCCTGGGCGGTTCGCGCCGATGGGGCTGTGGTGGAGGGTGGCTGGGTGCCAGGGGATGATGTGGGCGTGCAGGGTCCGGTGTGGATTGGAGAGGAAGTTCAGATAGGGGCGGGCTCTCAGGTGGGGCCTGAGGTAGTCCTGGGGCGAGGCGCACGAGTGGGAGCGCAGGCCCGACTACAGCGCTGCGTGGTGTTTGATGGGGCTGTGGTTGAAGACGGAGCAGTGCTCCAGGACGCCATCGTGCATGACGAGGGTGTGCTCGAGCTGTTTCCTTCAGTCCGATGAGTCCCTAGAAGCCCAGGTACTTGGAGATAATCTCCTTCATCACCTCGGAGGTGCCGCCTCCGATGGTCATCAAGCGAACGTCTCGGTAGGAGCGGCAGACATCGTATTCTTCGATGTATCCGTAGCCACCATGAAACTGCAGGCAGTCATAGCAGACCTTCTGAGCCAGGTCGCCCGCAAAGAGCTTGGCTTGAGAAACCTCCAGAGTGGCATCCACTCCTTGGTTCATCTTGTCCACAGCGTGGTAGGTCAGCATCTGGGCAGCCTTGATGGCTCCGAGGTGCTCGGCGAACTTGTGGCGCCAGACCTGGAAGCCGATGATCGGACGCCCAAATGCATGGCGTTCCCGTCCATATTTCAGCGACTCCTGGACCTGGAGCTCCATGCCGGACGTGGCCATCAGCGCAGCGGCAAGCCGCTCGCCCTGAAAGTTCTGCATGATGTGAATGAACCCTCCATTCAGAGAACCCAGGAGGTTGCGCTGTGGAATCCTACAGTTGTCGAAGTGAAGTTCTGAGGAGTCGACACATCGGGTGCCCAGCTTGTCGAGCTTGCGTCCGACGGTAAAGCCAGGGGTGTCGGTGGGGAACAGAACGAGTGAGATACCTCCGAACCCATCGTCGCCTGTGCGAACAGCGAGAACGATGAAGTCGGCAAAGCTTCCGTTGGTAATGTACGTTTTCTGACCATTGATGATGAAGTCGTCCCCGTCCATTTTCGCGGTGGTTCGAATGCTTGCGACATCGGAGCCCGCTCCGGGTTCGGTGACGCCCAGAGCAGCGATTTTCTCTCCGGAGATAGCGGGTGCCAGAAATTCTTCTTTTTGCTCTGGGGTGCCGATTTCGGAGATCACAGGGGTCGCCATGTCGGTGTGTACGAGCACGGACATCATCAGCCCGGCGCTTTTGCTGTAGGCCATGGATTCGATGTAGGCGGCGCTGCTCCACCAGTCTAGGCCCATGCCTCCGTACTCTTCCGGATAGCGGATGCCCAACAGACCCAGTTGAGCCATTTCTCCGATGACTTCACGTGCCGGATAGGACTGTGCCTTGTCCCATTCCGCGGCAAAGGGGGCCAGCTTCTCTGTGGCAAAAGACCGCACCGTGTTGCGGATCATTTCGTGTTCTTCGGTCCAGGGAGGAAATGAGGTCGACATGGGCTCTCCGTTCATGCAGGACAAAGGAGTATAGGCGCCGTGTCCAATGGTCCAGTCCCGGTGTTGAAAGGGTCTTCTTTCCGGGTTGTTTTTGTGTGGTCTATCCTTTGGGTTCGACCACGATTGAAGTGATTACTCGGGCGGGATTGGCGCCGGTTCGAGTGAAGTTCATTCCCAATATTTTTCGTCGTACACACCACTTCATCTTGCGGGGAAGCCAGGTGGAACGGACGGATCGAACCGAACCATCTGGTTCCACAATCAGGTCCAGCCGGAGCCGGTCACGGCTGCCGAGGTTGCAGTCGCTGAGGGTGCCGGCTTTGTCGTCGATGGATCGCATCAAGGCTTCGTAGTCGGGTTGGGTGGAGGGGTCGCCGGGAAGTAGGGCGGTTGGGGCCGGGCCGCGAGCTTCAAGAACCTCTGGGTTGAGCATGTGAGGCTCCTTGAGCCAGACCCATGTTCCGATGGCTGCACCAGCGATTATTCCGGTACCTCCCAGGACAGCGAGGATCATGCCCGCGATCCTCAGAACTTTCATCCAGGCTTCTTTCTTCTTTCTCGCTGCGATGACTTCGGGGTCTTCTGCGGTCTCTGAGGGGGCCTCTTCGCCTTCTTCTTCTTCCTCTTCCTCCTCCTCTTCGTACTCTTCCTCTTCCATCTCCTGGGAGACGAAGGGACGGAACGCGCTCAGAATGTTGGCTTCTTCTTCGGTGCTCATCCCCGGTGCGGGCTGCTCTTCGGACCACTCCGGCGTGCTGAACAACTCTTCTTCTTCTTCCTCGTCGATATCGAGGATGGACTCCAAGTAGTCTCGAACCTGGTCCAGGCCGAGTCGGTCCTTGATTTCCGGGTCCATCGTAGAAGCCAGCAGTGCGTTGAAGAAGGCAATGCGGGTGGGGTTTTCTGTTTCGCTGGATTCACTGTAGGGAGGAATCCAGCGAGGAGGAAGCTCCTCCTCAAGCTTTGTGGCCAGCACGATAGGTTCGTGGATGCCGGCGGTGTTGAGCAGTGGATGCAGTGCCTGGCAGAAGAACAGGACAGCGCCCAGAGAATAGGTGTCCGCCTCTGCGCTGGCGTTGACTCCCCGAAACAACTCAGGAGGGGTGTATTGCGGGTTCAAATTGAAGCCGCCGCGGGAGTGGGTGCCCAGGACCTCTGCACAGCCGAAATCTGCAATTCGAATACTGGGCAGTCCCGATGGCCCTGAGGCCGAGGTCAGTAGGATGTTTTCGGGCCGTAGGTCTCCATGAATAATTCCTCGTTCGTGGGCGGCGTGGAGGGCATCGCAGATTTGGATCCCGAGTTGGGCGACTTGGACAAGCTGCAGTGCGCCCTGTTGCCGAAGATGGTCCAGAAGCGTGCCGCCGGTTGGATATTCGACCACCACGTAGGGGTCTGTATCGGACTTGTTCACGACCTCGATGATGCGAATGATTCCCGGATGGTCGATGCCTTGAAGCGTTCGGCATTCATGCTCGAACTGATTCATATACGATTGCCAGTCAGCGTTTCGAGACATCACCTGTACTGCAAGGAGCGTTGTTTCTTCCCCTTCGTTCGGTTGTTTTTCCTCGCAGTGGTAGGTCACGCCTCGTTGACCCAATGTCAGCTTGCGATGCACCGCCAGCCGATCGTCGATCTCGTCGCCGGGGCCCAACAGCTTTCCCCAGCCGATTTCTGGTTGCTCTATGGCACAGTCGTTGTTCGGGCAGCGTGTCGCGGCACCGGTGAAAGTGCTCAGACACTCCATACAGTAGCTGCCGTGCGTTCTGGATTCGGCCATCTTGGGCCATCATTCCATATTTCGTGGATGCCGGGGTAGACAGGTTAGAGCCGAATCCATGCAGTTCGTCATTTTACTCGGGTTTCTTGGCTGTGGGCTGGGTGCAGGCTCAGGGCTGACGGAATCTCAGGTAGAGATTCAAACGCCTCATTTTACGGGCGTGGAGCACCGCTTTCTCAGCTCTGCCAACCCGGAGATGCTCCCCCCAGAAAATGTGGCGATTGTCCGAGAGCTTTGCCCTCGGATTGTTGAGGCCGTCTACACACCCGACCACGGGGAGTTGGGCCAGCTTCGGCTTGTGGGTGAGCACCTCGAGAGAGTCGTCAGTCTGTCTGTCCAGGATGGTACAGGGCGTCTGTTGGAAGCGGTGGTTCACCGAGAGTCGGATGAATCACTGCGCTTTGGGCTCCAATGTCGTACCTGTCGCCTGGTGCCTGGGTTTCGATTTGGGGACCGGGTGTTGGGGTGTCTGGGCCCAGGCTACTCGTTGCGTCTTCGAGAAGGCCAGCTCCGAGCGGACTAGTCCAGCGGAAGGTGGGCCGGCTGACTTTCAGTGGCCTTAGGGCAGGGCTCGGGTTCGGGTGGATACCAGGCCGGTTCCTTTCACCTGGACCTGGTCGAACCGCTCCGGGTGTTCGGTGGAGTCCAAGGGCTCCCAGAGGATGATTCGCAAGTCGTCGATTTCGATCCAAGCGCTGCCTTCTTCTGGAGGCAACAGTCCGAACTCGGGCAGCAGGGTGCCGGTGCCGCTCGGAAGGGATGAGTCGAACTGAAAGGGGGTCCATTCGGGCGAGGCCTGCAGGTCGCTTACGCGTTGAGACACCATGTCCGTGGAGGCATCGGCATATGCTCTGAGGCGGGTGCGCAAGGTACCTTCGCCACGAAGCTGGCCTGTCACTGTGAACTGCGCGGCCTCGGACAGTCCAATGCGGTGCAAGGGTCGCGACCAGCTAGGGTCGAGGGCGTGATGGGAGGATTCATGACGCAGAAGCAGGCCACCGTCCTCACTGGGGGCGATCCGAACAAAATCGCTGGTGGTCTTCCAAAAGATTCCTTCTCCACACCGGCTGTCGAGATCGACTTCCTCGAAGTCTCCCACCAAAAGTACATCCCGCCCGCGACGCCACTCTTCGGCGCCGGTGACGTCGTGTACCCAGCCGGAGTCCAGTTCTTCGGGAGTGGACCATTCTTCCTGGGTAGAGGTGAGGCTGAAGTCGAGCTGAGACTCGGTGGTTCGTCCGTCCATGTCGAGCTCCACCACGCCGTCATCGACAAACGCGGGTGAACCGGCACGGCCGGCGTAGTCTCTTGCCAACTGACGCTGCAATCTTCCGCGAACGGCTCTTGGGCGGAACTCCTCCAGAATAAGGGGCTCAAGGCTCACGCGGTGAATGGTTCCGTTCCAACCCATCTCGATGCGAAGCACACCGCTTTGCAATGTTTCCCAGAGGGTTTGGTCAAAGACCAGGTTTCCCAGCGACCATGCAATGAGCTTTTGGCCTTCCAGTTCAAGAGCTTGAATCACGTGGGGGTGATTTCCCACCACGAGGTGTGCGCCAGCTTCCAGTGCGGTGATGGCAAGCGTCTTCATCAAAGTAGACGGCTCTTCGCTGTATTCCCAGCCTCCATGAAGTTGCGTGATGACGACGTCGGCTTGGATGCGTGCATCGACGATGGCTTCTCGAAGGCGATCTACATCGCAGGCGGCAATACCAGGGCGATTGACTTGGGCTTCAAAGGACGGGTCTTCACTCTGTCCGCTGATGGTGCTGCATGCCACCAGTCCGAGCGTGTGGTTGTCTCGAATAATGATTTGAGGTCCCCAGGCGCTCTCGAGGTCCAATCCGGCACCAAAACCCACCAGTCCAGCGGCTTCCAGGTGCGACAACGTACTTTCCACGCCCGCATCCAGAAAGTCGTAGGTATGGCTGGTGGCCAGGTTTACCAGGTCGATGCCAGCGTCTGCTAATGCCCAGGCCACATCCGGCGGGTTGTCGAACAGGTATTCTTTGCTGGGGTGTGGTTCTGCATCTTGGACGAGAGGTCCTTCCAGAGTGATGCCTGTGAGTGTGGCCGAGGAAAGTAAGGGCTCGATATCGGAGAGGAGCGCCATCGTGTCGGCGCGAGCGAAAGAAGGCCGGATCAGCGCGTCGTCGAGTCGGCCGTCTTCATCCGGGTCTTGGTAGCGTCGAGTGAACATGGAGTCCCCCCCAAACGCCAGCGTGAAGGTTTCTCCGTCGTCCGGCGATAGGCGAAGGAGTACTCGTTCACCTGGAGCGGCGGGTCGGGTTCGAGAGAGGTAGCCCTCCTTCTCGGCCATGACCCAGCGATTGCCTTCTCCGGCGGGGGATGTGAACCCGCCCTGTTCGTCTGAGGTGGTTTCTCCAGCATCTGTCAGGACGCGGGCGCCTGGGATGGCGTTGCCGTCCATGTCCAGCACGAGTCCTTGCACTGCAGAGGGCACGAAGCACTCGGTGTCTGCAGGGTCGGAGGGCTGGCAGCCCAACAGGAAGAGAGTCAATAGCATTGAACACCATTATCCGCGGCTTCCGGGGCTACGGCGACCCGAGCTCAATTTCCAGCGAGCAATCTCTCCAAAGGCATCACGCAGAAACCCCATCGTGCTGCGTCCCGCCAGGGTAGTCGGTAATGGTCGAGTCCTCGCTTGCCGGACTGGGTATCCAGCGTGTAGCCACACCCGGTGTACCGATGGCCACCGCGCTGGAGCCGTTCATGGCAGACCGGAACGCCCTTAACGGTCTCTCCGGAGGGCATTCCACGGATAGGCCGGCACACCCAGTCGGCGCGCACGTCGAATATGGTGACTTTCCACTCCATTTCAGATCGCCAGCCCGCTCGCTTGCCAACGAGTCCCATGGCTTGGAGAAGCCGGGCCTGATCATTTCCATTCTTCTTGATCCAGGCTCGGAGATCCGAGAGTTGCACGACTTCCATGTATCGATCGGAGGACACGCGCTGACGGACGGGGGAAATCCAGGCCACCTGTACGTTCTCGGAGACGCTCTGAACTGCGTCGCAAGTAGGTGCAGCCAGTGCGCTGGCCACGGCAATAAAAAGGCCTTGGAGCATATTCAGCTTTCTCCGAGGGCCCGTATCTTCAGGGCCAGGTTGGTGTGTGCGGAGGCTCCCAACAGGCTGGGGTCCCGCTGGGGAGGCGTTTTGAGGAACCGCTCACGAACTGCGAGCAGTCGGCGGTCCGAGTCCATCATCAGTCGGTCGTAGACGGGGTCGGATTCCTGAAGGTGAATCAGGTTCTCATACGCTTCCAACTGTAGTTCAGGGCTTTCGCAGCAGAGAAACAGGTCGACTGTCGCCCGGGTGGCTTTGGAGAGCTGCTCTTCGAGTGGAAATCTTCCTCGAACAGCTTTCATTTCCATGTCGTCAGAGACCAGGAGTCCTGAGAACCCCATGCGTTCTCTGAGGATGCCCCTCAGAATTGTGGAGGACATTGTGGCGGGGTGAACTTCATCCCATTCTGGGTAGACCACATGTGCTGTCATGATGGCTGCTACTCCGGCGTGAATGGCGCCTCGGAAGGGGGCGAGTTCGACTTCTTCAAGTTCTGGGGCTTCTTTCTCTACGATGGGAAGATCGAGGTGGGAATCCACGGAGGTGTCTCCGTGACCGGGAAAGTGCTTTGCGCAAGCGATGATGCCTGCGTTCTGGGTGGCTTCAATCCAGGTAGCGACCTGTTCGGTGACCTGGCGAGGGTCTCTTCCGAATGATCGATCTCCAATCACCGGGTTCTTGGGGTTGGAGTCTACGTCGGCGACGGGTGCCCAGTTCAGGTGAAAGCCAAGGGCTGCGACTTCTGCGGCCAGAAAACGTGCGTGTTCTCGGGTCAGTTGTGGATCTCGGGTGTTTCCGAGCCAACGCATGGGTGGGAATCGAGTCGCACCGTCTCGGATTCGCTGAACACGGCCACCTTCCTGGTCTACGGTCAAGAGGGCGGGCAGGTCCTTGGGTAGAAGGCTTGCGAGCTCTTTGTTGAGTTCGATGACCTGAGCGGGTTCTTCTACGTTTCGGGCGAAGAGAATGAACCCTGCAGGCTGTATGGTCTTCACCAGGGACTTGAAATCCTCATCGATGGATGTAGAGGCGAGTCCAATCACCAGGCGCTGGCCTGAGCGCCGTTTTCGGTCGGCGAGAGTGGTTTGCTCCCCCAAGGCGGTGACACGCAGGGTCACGGATGCTCAGCCAACTCGATGAGTACACCCCCGGTGGACTTGGGATGGATGAACGCTACTTTTGTGCCATGTGCTCCATCTCGAGCCTTCTCAGAGGTGAATCGGTACCCCTTTTCGGTGAGGCGCTTCATGTCTGATTCGATGTCATCGGTCCGAAAACAGAGATGATGAACTCCGGGCCCTCTCTTTTCCAGCGCGTGTGCAATCGGTCCAGCGCCGTCTAAGGGAGCCACCAACTCGATGCGCGTGCCGGGTAGTGGTAAAAAGGCGGTCGCGGTCTGCTCGCTAATGACGTCTTCCGTGCCTTCCAGCTGGAGTCCAAAGTCTTCTACGAACCGTTTTATGGCCTCATCAAGGCTGTCGACGGCGATCGCCACATGGTCCAGATGGGTGATCATGGCGTCCTCCGGGTTCATACATAACCATACGCTGACAGCCTGGAATAGGCGCAGTGGCATCTCATCACGATATGTTTGACCTCATGAGATTCGGACGAAATGCATGGTGGTTGGCTTTATTGCTCCTTGGATGTGGGGATGGGCCCGCTGTTGAAGAGGATGAACAAAAGGCGAAGCCCGACGCGCGCACGCTTGTGGAGGTGGCCGTTGTCGCTCAGGGTCGTGTGGGTAGCTTCCTGGCTTCGACGGGCACTGTGCAGTCTGTTGCCGAGGCCAATCTCGTACCGGAGACGACCGGGACGGTGGTGTCCATCAACGCGGAAGAAGGGGATGTGGTTCGCAAGGGCCAGGTTCTCGCCATCATTGCCAACCCGAACCTGGATGCAAATCTGTCTCGGGCCCAGGCAGAACAGACGAAGGCCGAGTTGGAGTTTGCGCGGGTAAAGGAACTTTCGAACCAGGGTGCGATCTCGGAGAGAGAGCTCAGAGAGACGGAACACCTGCTTCAGACGGCGACCACCAGCTTGACCGAGGCGCAGCGAACTCAGGGGTTCACACGAGTGGTGAGCCCCATCCATGGAACCGTGGCGGTTCGGGACCTGCGTTACGGTGAGGTGGCTGGGGGGCAGCGTGCCTTCCAGGTCGTGGATCTTCAGCAACTGCGTGTCGTGGTTCAGCTGCCGGAACGGGACCTGCCAAGTCTAACGGTAGGTCAGATTGCAACGCTGACCTCTGTGTATGAGGATGGCGGCAGCGCAACCGGTCGTGTGGCGCGCATCGCGCCGATTGTGGATGCGCAGACAGGCACGGTGCGGGTCACGCTCAGCCTGGATCAAGAAGGCAATGAATTGCGGCCTGGACAGTTTGTATCTGTGCGGATTGAGGTGGATATTCACGAGGATGTGGTGACCATCGAGCGCCGGGCGCTGCGCTATCAAGATGGAGTTCCCATTACCTACCGGGTGGTGGTGGAAGAGGA